>PDPE01000028.1 GCA_002747395.1 Pseudomonadota bacterium | reverse complement strand
AATGAGTCTGTTTTTTGCGAATGAGAGATGCTTCTCAAGCTGCTTCACAACTGAAGAAAAATTATGTGATGGCGGCACGAATGCCATCGCCAGACTCACACCACCATCGAGATTTAATTCGTCATAGTTCGCTACCGATAAATCCTTACCGGATATCCTGATGATCGAAAATACCCTGGCCCGAGATACAGATTCCTTTTTTTTCCAAAACATGACTACTTCCTGCTGCTTTGTTTGCCGTTCAATCCGAATCGAATTTGCCACCCGGGCGAAAGGAAATCGCCCGTTCAGGCCTCGATGTATCCTTTTATTTCTTCCATTTTTTTATCGATACTGTCGATATCCTTCTCTCTGCCCAGTTCTTCCAGGTGCCGTCGAAGTGCCTCTATTTGCCGGTTTATCATGGGCAGCAGTTCGGTTTTAATCTGGTCGCGTGTGTTTTTACCGAGGTTTTCAATGTCTTTCAGAATTCGATCCAGCCCTTTTTCCAACTGATCGACCTGTTTGTCTATTGTTCCACTTTTCCATTCTTGCCACTGGTTTTGCATGTCTTCGGAAAACGATTGCAGTGCCTGGCCGAACCGGTTTTGCAGCTTTTGGGTCAGGCCACTGACTCTTGTATTCCCTTGAATTATCTGGCCTTCTGCAATAGGCAAGGCTTGTTCGGCCTGATCGGACTGACCGGTAACCAGCTCGATCACTTTGGCGTCGGTGCCTTTGCTGTCGCTGATATAGAACAGGGCCGATTGCCTGGCCAGATTCCGGTATTTCTCCAGAACAACCACGTCAACCCTTATTTTTCCCTGGTCAGTATAGTTGACGTCTGACACTGCGCCAATTTTTTCATCGCCATAAACAACCGAATCGCCTTTTTTCAAACCTTGTCCGTCCTGGTACTCGACCTTAAAGTTCAGATCGTTACTGCATCCGGCCAGAACCGCGATGGAAAACAGGGCAAAGAGAAAGAATCGGTTTTTAACTGTTGGTTTCATGTGTCACCTGCTGTGCATTGAAAGCCTGGCCCGTAACACCTTCACTGTCGTTCCCCATGAGGTAAAGGAAGACGGGCATAATTTCTTCAGGCAATGGATTATTGGTCGGGTTTTCAGCCGGATAGGCGCTGGCGCGCATATTGGTTCTCGTTCCACCCGGGTTGACACTGTTCACCCGGATATTGCTGTGCTTGTCATCCAGTTCATCGGCCAGTATCTGCATGAGCCCTTCGATTGCAAACTTGGATACCGAGTAAGCCCCCCAGTAAGCCCGGCCCTTCCGCCCGACACTGGAAGAAGTGAAAATAATCGACGCACTGGCAGACTTGCCAAGCAGGGGAAGCAATGCCCTGGTGAGCTGGAACGGGGCATTGACATTGATCTGCATGACCTTCAACCAGATTTCCGTACTGTAGTGCTGAATCGGGGTTCTGGTTCCGAGTATACCCGCGTTGTGCACGATTCCATCCAGTCGATCAAATTCATTCCGGATCATGTTGGCCAGTTCTTCATAGTCCTTGTCTGTGGCTACTTCCAGATTGAGGGGGGCGATAGCGGGCCTGGGGTGACCGGCGGCTTCAATTTCATCGTACACTTCTTCCAGCTTCCTGAGCGTTTTGCCCAGCAATATGACTGTTGCCCCCTTTGCTGCGTAGCATTTGGCGAGAGCCTTGCCAATGCCATCGCCTGCACCGGTAACCAGCACGATTTTGTCGGTGAGCAAATGGTCAGGGGCATCGTAGTTATACATGTGAGGATTCCTCGGGCAGATAATCTGTGATTTCCAGTGGATGGTTGACGCTATGATCCGCGTGCCATTGCCTTGCTTCTTCGGGGCTGGAGATATAACCATAGGCGGCCGCAATGGTGCGCATTCCGGCATTTTTTCCTGCCTGAATATCCCTGGCATGATCGCCGACGTAGACTGTGGATTGCGGTGTTACCTTTATCTTGCTACAGGCCAGAAACAAGGGCTCGGGGTCGGGTTTGGTATTGGTGACATCGTCAGGGCAAACAGTGACAGCACATCGCCGGTCAAGACCAAGACCTTTCAGCAAGGGTTGTGTAAAACGCCGGGGCTTGTTGGTGACAATCCCCCAGGGAATGTGTCTGCTTTCCAACTCGGACAAAACCGCTTCCATTCCGTCGAACAGGCAGGACCGGACTGCCAGTTCGCTCAGATACAGTTCCAGCAATTCATCAAGTAGTGGAGCAAATCCTTCCTCCTCCGCACTCAGCCCGAATGACAGCTGAATGAGTGCCCTGGCTCCATTTGAAACAGCGTTTCGAATGCCTGAGTCGTCCAGTGCTGCCAGGCCATGCCTGGCTCTCTGTTCGTTGACGACAAATACAAAGTCGGGGGCTGTATCAACCAGTGTTCCGTCGAGGTCAAATAATACCGCTTTGACTGTTGTCATGGCCTGACCGTATGCATCAGGTAGTTGACGTCTACATCATGGCTTAACCTGTAGTGTCTGGTGAGGGGGTTGTATACCATGCCGGTGATGTCTTTTACTTCCAGGTGAGCCTTTCGCACATGGGCGGCCAGTTCGGAGGGCCGAATCATCTTTTTAAAGTCATGCGTGCCTTTGGGCAGCAGTTTCAGAATGTGCTCTGCACCCACTATGGCGAACAGAAAGGACTTCGGGTTGCGGTTTATTGTCGACAAAAACAGGCTTCCCCCCGGTTTGAGCATATCGGCGCAGGCCTGAATCACCGAGCCCGGGTCGGGTACATGCTCGAGCATTTCAAGGCAGGTGACGATGTCGTAGTGCCCCCGGTGTGTTTGAGCGTGCTGTTCTGCCGTTGTGTGCAGGTAGTCAACGGACAGGCCGGATTCCTGGCTGTGTTGTTTTGCAACAGCAAGCGGGGCTTCTCCCATATCGATGCCTGTGACACAAGCCCCCCGAATACAGAGTCCTTCGGACAGAATACCGCCACCACAGCCTACATCCAGCACCTGTTTGCCCGGGAGAGGGGAGCGTTCATCAATATAGTTGAGCCGCAACGGGTTGATTTCGTGCAGGGGTTTGAACTCGCCCTCCCTGTTCCACCATCGACTGGCCAGTTGTTCGAACTTTTCAACTTCGGCGGGGTCGACATTGACATTTGTTTGTTGAACGGGTGTTTCATTCATGTATTCATCCTTGGTCGGATTCGCCCCTGATTTTTCTGGCCCATTGCCGGGCTTTCATTTTCAGGTGAACCGTATCGATCATGGTCAGTTTTTTGTTGTGCAGGTGCTGTACGCCGCCGATCCAGCTGTGGGAGACATCCTTGCCCGAGGTGCAGTATACCAGGTGAGAGACCGGATCATAGACAGGCTGGTGTTCAAGCTGACTGAAATCCACCACGATGATATCAGCCCATTTTCCCGTTTCCAACGAGCCGGTAAAGGCATCGACTCCGAGCGCCTTTGCGCCATTGATGGTGGCCATTTTCAGTGCGTCCATTGCCTTGACCGCCGTGGCATCCCTGGCGACCGCCTTGCCCAACAGTGCGGCGGTATGGAGTTCTTCAAACATATCCAGGTTATTGTTGCTGGACGAGCCGTCCGTACCCAGGGCAACGTTGATGCCGGAGGCCATAAGCCGGCTGATCGGGCAAAAGCCGCTGGCCAGCTTCAGGTTTGATTCGGGGCAGTGGATGACATGGGTGCCGGTAGAGGCCAGAGTCTCAATGTCTTTTTCGTCAACCTGAGTCATATGCACGCACTGCAAGTCGATGGAGGTCAGCCCCAGTTCATGCATGCGTGCCAATGGTCGCTGTTTTGAGTTGACGAGAGCCTCTTCGACTTCGAATGCCGTTTCATGCATGTGTATTTGAACTTTACAGTCCAACTGTTTTGCCAGTGTGCCCACTTTTTTTAATGGCGCGTCGGAGACAGTGTATGGAGCGTGCGGCCCAAAGGCGACATGCACAAAGTCATTGCCCTTGTACTGGTCGTGTAGCCGGATGCCCTTGTGAATATACTCATCCGGCCCGGATGCCCATTGAGTCGGAAAGTCGAGAACAGGAAAGCAGACTTGTGTTCTGATACGGTGCTGGTAAGCCACTTCTGCGGCCATGTCGGGGAAAAAATACATGTCACTGAAAAAAGTCGTACCTGAGCGCAGCATTTCCGCAATGGCAAGCAGGGTGCCATCGTGAACAAATTCGGGGTCGACAAATTTTGCCTCGGCAGGCCAGATATGGTGGTTTAACCAGTCCATCAGGCCGAGGTCGTCTGCCATCCCCTTGAACAGGTTCATGGCGGCGTGGCCGTGGGCGTTAATCAGGCCGGGGCAGGCTGCGTGCTCGCCAAGTTTGAAATGATGCTGGCTGGTATATTTTCTGTCAGCCTCGTCAGAGGGCAAAATATCCACGATAGTCGAGCCCGATATGGCAATCGTGTGGTTCTCCAGAACACGTTCGTTGGCGTCCATGGTTACTATCCACTTTGGCTCAATAAGAGTATCGACGTTTTGGGTGTCGTTTGAGTGTGGGCTCATTTTAGGTGTTTCCTGTCTATTGGTATTTCCTGCCCTGAGTTTTATGGTTAGAATGCGCCCTTGCGCTGGCTCCACACAACACAGGCACACAACACAAGTGGAATCTGCCAGTTCGGGATTGTACCGCTTATCGTTCTGTTAGAAAACCGTGATTCGTTCGGGTCAACAATTAACAAGGGAAATGGTTTATATGGTCGACACCTCCGATAGCAGTAACCATAAAAGCGGCAGCCATGAAAACAGCAGACGTGAGCGTCGCGTTCGTGAACGCCGTGACCATGACCGCCGCAGCCATGATCGTCGTAGCCATGACCGCCGCAAACCGGACTGTGATAACGGGATAGCCGAGTGTTTGCAAGGTGTAAGCTACGGGTCAACTGTGGTACCTGTTCGCTGGCGGGATGAGGGCTGTCTTGAATTGCTGGATCAGCGCGTGTTGCCCGGTGAAAAACGATATATCAAGTGCATCGACACCAGGCAGGTGGCGGACTCGATAACCAAAATGGTCGTGCGCGGTGCTCCGGCCATTGGTATTGCCGCAGCCTACGGAGTGGCACTTTCAGCCAAAAGAAACCGCCAGCTTGCCAGTGAATGGCGTGCCCGAATCGAAGCTGATATCGATATTCTCGCCGCCACCCGCCCGACGGCCGTCAATTTGTTCCGGGCATTGGAGCAATGCCGGAATCTGTTGCCGGAACTGACCCGGGATGAGGCGTTTGAACAGCTTGCAAAACTGGCGATAACAATCCATCAGGATGATATTGCCGGCAATGTACGAATGGGGCGGGAAGGGGCAGCTTTTATTTCTGCCCGGCTTGCGGCCAGAGGTATTGACAGGCCAGTCAATGTATTGACCCATTGCAATACGGGTTCATTGGCAACGGGTGGTTTTGGTACGGCGCTGGGTGTGGTGCGCTCCCTGGCTGCGGAAGACAGGCTGGGCATGGTCTATGCCGATGAAACCCGCCCCTGGTTGCAGGGTGCGCGGCTTACCGTGTGGGAGTTGACGCAGGATGGTATTCCGGTGACGCTGAATGTGGATTCGGCGGCAGCGCACCTAATGAAAAGCGGCAGGGTGGATTGTGTGATTGTGGGTGCCGACCGAATTACCGCCAATGGTGATGTTGCCAATAAAATCGGCACCTGCAGTCTGGCGGTATTGGCAAAATATCACGGAATCAGCTTCTATGTGGCGGCTCCCCTGTCTACCATCGACCCTGATATGCTGCACGGTGATTTGATTCCCATCGAGGAGCGCGAGGCCAAAGAAATATTGTCACTGCAGGGGAAGTGGATTTCCCTGCCAGGGGTAGAAATCTGTAACCCGGTATTTGATGTCACTCCCGCAGAACTGATAGACGGGATCATTACCGAATCGGGTGTGATTGCTGCACCATTTGGTGAGGGAATCAGGTCAAGGTTCGGTTAACCCGAATAGTTCAAAAAAAGAGGCTAAAACACTTACACGACCTGAACGCTGGATACTGGCAAGGTTACGCCAACACGCCTTATCCCTCGCGCCGCAATGCCAGACACCCGCTGCCCAGGCCTGTTTTTTTCCTTGCTGTTTTTTTGTTTTTATGATCTTTTTTGCAGCTTTTTGTACAAATTGGCATGACGTTTTTGCAGCTGCCAAATAACCTCCTATGATAGTAAGTGCGCCGATTGAATGAGGCGTTGAAAAAGGTAAAAAATACCGGATTTAAATGCAGCATTTGGTTGTTGCTATCGGTTCCATGTCGGTTCCATGAATGGTTGGCCGCGGTGTTTGCAGTAAACCTGTGTCGGGGGGGCAGCTTGTGATAAATAAAACAGTTACGGGGTGCTTTTGCGCGGCCTTGTGTTTCCTGCTTCTTTCCTGCGGGGGGAAGGAAGAGATAAAAAATGAAATACGCGTCGCCATGCTGGGCAATTATAGCAGTATCGATGATAAAAGTTTCAACCAGAGTACCTGGGAAGGAATTCGCCGATGGGCCAGAGACAACCACCTTCCTGAAAAAAACTATGTTTATCAGCCATCACAAGTCTCACTGGAGGCGTCGGTTTTAAATCTGGCCAACCTGGCTGACAGGCACCCCGACCTTGTTATTGCTACCGGTTTTTCTTTCGCTGAATCCATCAATGTTGTTGCGCGGAAGTATCCAAAGCAGAAATTTCTGCTGATTGATGCTGTCTCCAATGTGGTCGGTAATGTTGCCAGTGCGACCTTTGCCAACCATGAAGGGGCCTTTCTGGTGGGATTGGCTGCAGCGTTGAAAGCGCGAGATATAAAATGTAATAAACTGGGGTTTATCGGTGGCTTTGATCATGTAGTGATCAGAGAATTCGAGGCGGGGTTTGAAGCCGGGGTCAGGGCGGTGGATCCTGCACTCAAGGTCTTTCGGGAATATGTCGGGGATTTTTCCAACCCTCCCAAGGGGCAGCGATTCGCTGGTAATATGTATGATTTCGGTGTGTGCGGTATTTTTAGTGTGGCCGGTGGCACCGGGATTGGAGTCATCAAGGAAGCAAAGGCGCGAGCCCTGAAAGGAGGCAAGGCCTTTGTTGTTGGCGTTGACCGTGATCAATACGAAGATGGTATCTATGACGGGAAAAATTCGGTTATTTTAACCAGCATGTTGAAAAAAGTGGATGTCGCGGTCTACGATGTGCTTTCGCGGGTAGCTAATGGCGATTTTCAGGGCGGAAATATTGTTTATTCGCTGAAAGACAATGGAGTGGGTCTGCCTGAAAATAACCCCAACCTGAAAACAGAATGGTCTCGTATTATTCATGCCTGGGAGCGTGAAATCATCAATGGAGACGTCGTAGTACCCGGTGTTCCTGAAAGGGTAATAAAGCAGGTCGGTAGTACCGGCAGCTGATTCTGTCTGTTACGGCTGTAATCGGCTGTTTTACTCTTTTACTCTGTGGTTTGTTTGGTCGCCTGTTTTTGTTGATACATATTGATATCGGCCAGGTGCATTTTTTCGTCGAAGTCATCACCATCAGGAATATCACAATAACAAAAACCATAGGAAACACCGAAGCGATTCTCCTCTATGTCTCCAAGTTTGGCGTTCTTGTATTTGGTGGCGATTTCCGAAAGCCGACTTTCCAGGTCGATATTTTTTGGTACGTGATAAATCATGACAAACTCGTCACCGCCGACCCGGAACAGATCCCGTTGGTGAGATGGGCCAAACCCTTTTTCAAGCAATTCCGATAGCAGTTTGATAATATTGTCACCGTATTTATGACCGTACACATCATTGATGTATTTGAGATTGTTGACATCGAACAGCACGATATAAAAGGCACTTTTCATCCTGCTATAGTCGATCCTTTTTTCTGACAATGCCAGGCGATTGCCAATGCCGGTGAGTTGATCTGTGATCGCCAGTTTTTGATACACTTGCCCCTTTATCCTTTCCTCCGTCATGGTTTTATAAAAACTGAAGAAATCGTAGCATTGAATCAGCCCGAAAACGGCAACACAAACCTTGAATACAATGGAAAAAACGGCGTCCTCCTGCGTCATGCAGAAGGCTTCGCTGGCAATGCCGACAAGCAGGGGAAGATAGGTGAACCTGGTGATCAGGGTGCGCCCCCTCCCGGTTTTCTTTGCTCCGAAAAGAGAAACGGCAATCAGGGCGAGTGTCGCCAGAATAACTATTTGTGTGCAGCTTGCCATCATGGCAAAGGTTTGAATATCCGAATAAACAAAAATGAACTGAATCACAATGTTCGCGGTTGCAACGACAATGGCGGCTTTCAGTGCCGGGAGACAATGGTCACTCCTGAGCATGATTGCACTTGTCATAAAAACAGGCAGCAGCATCAGGCTGGTATATCTGATGGTATGCAGATAGACCGTGTACTTGCCGAAAATAAAGTGGCTCAGCGTCATATTGCAGGAAATATAGAAAAACAGAGTAAGCGACAATAGAGAAATATAAAAAAAGTATTGTCTTGTGATACTTGATTCTCTGGAGAAACTGCCTGTGAACAGCGTGCTTGAAAAAATGATGATCATCAATATCAGCAGGGCGTAATCGACAATGCTTTCAGACAACAATAAATTAGAGATCAGGTTGATATTTCTGCCAATTTTTACATTCTTGAGTTCAAAGACGGAGGGATAATCAACGGTATTCTCGTAATGAAGCGTGATGTTATTGCTGGTTATCCTTTTCGGAAGGTCTGCCAGAATGAAGGCGTTACTGTGGGCGTATTTCCGGTCGTTGATTGTTCCAAAATGCCGGAAAATTATCAGGTCATCCACTTCGACGCGAATGGTCGTATTTTTGGTGATAAAGGACAGGGTCTTGTTATCTATCATTCCAAGGTTGTCCAGATTCAGGATAACCCGGAAACTTTTATCGGTGACTATGGTAAAGGGCGTTTTTTTCCGGTACCTCGTACCGTCTTCAAAAATGATGTCTGAATAACCGGAAAAAGAGTAGGGGGGAATAAGCGCCGTTTTATCAGGGGATAACACATTTTCCCGTGAGGACAAAAAAGCCAGTCCTGCAATGGTGGTAAAAATAGCCACGAAAACAAAAAACTTATGGATATTGCCAATCACGCTTATGTCCTGGTCAGACCCGCTGCCCTTTACCGGAAGACTGATTATCGCAGACTTTTTGTTGCAAGACTCTGGTAACCAGCCAATACGAGTTGGAGCGGGTGCCGGAAAGGTTGATTTTTCCGTTCACTGTTTTTGGCAGGTCGGCTAATAAACCTTTTATAGCGCCTATTTTGCCAGTACACAAGGATGCTGGCCAAAAACAAATACAGAAGATGCGGGACAGGCCGCTTTATACCCTGTACCCAACCAGACCTTCACGCACCCCAACCCAGGGTTTTCCCTGATTGTGAATCGGCGCATTCTAGTAAGATAATTCGCATCGAAAACCAGATAAATCTACAACCAAATAAATCTACAAGGAGGTAATTATGAGTGCTGGTGAAACAGGTGCCGCAGGCAATGCAGGTTCGGCTTGTGCGGGAGAAGGGGCGAGTCGCTCCGGACCAGATAATGATTCGGGCTGCGGAAGACCGGATGGTGTCGATCAATCTACAATGGATCAGGCAAAAGAAAGCTACGAAAAGCTTGAAAAATCGGTAAAGCAGGCAAAAGAGGTAGTGGAGGAAGCTATTGATCAATTTGCCAGTGATTTGGGGGATGCGGTCGAAGAAGCTGTCAGTGCTTTTACCGGAGATGCAGACCTGGGTCAGGAAATTGGCGAATTGACAGAGAAGGCGGTGAACGCATTGGCCGACGCCATGATGAATGGTTCGTTTGACAGTTTGGCAGAGTTGGCGACCAGGAACCTGGCTACCATTGCTGTTTCAACGGCAGTCGGAGTGGTTGAAAATGTAATTGATTCTATGGATATACCGGAATCGGTCAAAGATCTGGCGAAGTCCGGCTTAAATGCGGTTACGGGTAATTTTACAGGAGCCGCAGGGCACGCAATTGACGCACTGGATGCAATGGGAGTCATGGATGCCGCTCATCTTGAAAAATCGTTAAGGGAACTGGAGGCAAATGCCATGGAATCCCTTGAGGGCACCATTTCTTCTGTAACCAACCCCGAATTTGCTGATGTCGCTGTTGACGCGTTAAAAGATGTGGTTTCAGGGGAGTCGGATCAGGCAGTAGACAGGCTGAAAGACTTTGCTCGGAGTGCAGCAGAGGATATGGCAAAAGACTATATGCCGGATCAGGTTCGTGAATTTTTTGATCGGGCATCCTGATCAATTCAATCTTTGTGGATTTGAAGCGCTTCAGGTTTGAGGTGCTTCAGATTTGAGATCCTTCAGATTCAATGTGCATTGAAAAGCCGCTGACTGGCGGCTCCGTATTTTTAGCCTGACCGCCCGAGGATATCAGCAATTTTTTCCAGTGCAGACATTGCACCGAGAGGTATGGCGATTCCACCTGCAGGCACCTCGTGGTCTCGCGGGTTGATTCGAATCAGATTACCTCCGGTGGCTTCACCGGCCCAACGTACCGTAGGCACAGCGAGACCCGCCCCCAGTTCGATAACGGCAAGGTTACCTCTTATCCGCCCTGAACCCTGTTTTTTCTCTCCTGACACTTGTGTCTCCCCGAGCCATTGTATATAGCGGCGTTCTTGTTCATCACTTCGGTCAGGCAACCAGCGGCCATCACCAAACATCAGAATGTTGGGGCGTGCGACGGCTCCACAGAGTGGGCAGGCGGGAAGTGGCTCGTCTGCCAGCAGCGCTTCCTCGTTGAGTGCTATATGATCGAAATCTGCTGGCCAGATGCGGTCTGTACAGGCCCGACTGCATTGCAAGTGAAGGATGGAGCCATGGCACTCGTAAATTGATTCCGGTGGAAAACCGGCACGTTGAAAATGGCCATCCACATTGCTGGTAAAAACAAAGCTGCTGTTTGCCGACTCGGCCCATGATCGGAGTATTTGAAAACCGGGATGAGGAAGGGTTTTGCGATAGAGATTGAATCGATGACCATAAAAGCCCCAGGCCTGGGCAGGTTTTCGGTCGAACCAGGCCGGGTTGGCCAGGTCTGTAAATGACAGGCCTGTTTGCCTGAATTTTGGATAGGCTTTCCAGAAGCCTTCATTTCCGCGAAAGTCCGGTAACCCGGAATCCACCCCCATTCCGGCTCCTGCACTGATCAGCAGGTGGTCTGATCGGGCGATTTCTTCTGCTGCCCGGTGCAGTGCCTGTGTGGTTTTGTCTGCGGTCGGAGTTGGCATTTTTACCTCACAAGGTAATTTGTGTCGTGTTATCAGGCTGACAGGGATGAACCGGAACAGTTGGTCTCCACGACAGAAAGGCGACCTGAACATATTGTCGGGCCGCCTTTCTACAATAACTTTCAACAATAATACAAAGTGGTATTATTGCCTGTTTGCCAATGTTGTCAATGATTCACCTACGGATTTAAGTACCGTATTGCACAGGTTCGACATCATCGAATATATCTGGCTATCTGCTGTAAATTTCGTTTGTGCCTTTGTAAACTCCTTGGCCTGATCTGCGCTCCTCGAATCTCCGCCAGCAGATTCCAGGTCCTTCAGTGATTCCATCATGTTTTCAGCTTTCTCGCCGAGGACTTCGCCCAGCGTTTTGGCCAGAACTTCAAAGAAATTCTTTGCGTCACCTTCTTTTTCCAGTTCATTGTTCAGGTTGCTGTCGGCCAAATCTCTTTGCCCCTCAAGCAATTGGGATATGAAGTCTGTTACCGTGTCGGAAACCTGATCGGCAATATCATCAACTGTGTTTTGCATATATTCACGATCGCTCGCGGATAATTCTGCTATGAAACTTTCAGCGGCTTCCTTCATGTTTATCAGAAAACCTCCGCCATCACCAATGCTCAGCTGGGCGAAGCCCTGAACCAGATCAATCGTGCTCTGATCCAGACCGAGCAAATCTCCTGCTTTTTGAAGGCCCTGTTCAATCCCGATGCTGACAACCCCCATCTTGATCGAGTGTGATATATCCAAAGGGCCAAGTTTGAGCAGGCTGACTGCTGCTGAACCAAGTAAGGATACAGGTGAAAATAAACTCATTGTTTTTACTCCATGTTGTTATAGATAAACTATCCGGTTAGTTGTTACGTGTTTTCTTGACCGCTTGTATTGCGGTTGTTGCTGTCAAGCGTAATTGCCGTTACAGGGCGTTTCAGCCGATGAAGGGATTAGGTATTCTCTCTACGACCTTACCATCCACAATCACTTTCTCACCGGACAATTTGCTGTCGTGAGAATCACCGATGATGGTGTCGTCGCCGCGGTTACCTCTCAATTTGTCGCGTCCCTCGCCACCGTCGATGAAGTCGTTGCCCCGATCACCGTGAACAATGTCATCACCTTTGCCGGCATACAGGTAATCATCGCCCCTGCCACCACGAATATAGTCGTTGCCCGCTCCGCCGATGATGAAGTCGGAACCATTTCCTCCATCCAGGTTGTCGTTGCCCGAGCCACCAATGAGCAAATCATGGCCATCTCCGCCGTTAAGCGTCTGGCCGCCAGATCCGGCGACAAGTATGTCGTTACCAGCATCACCATTCATTGTGATATTGGCAGAGCCAGGCAGCCAGTTATTAAACGAAGCCATAATGTCATCGCCGTTACCTCCGTTGATGACGATGTTGGGGCCGTTAACCAGGCTGGCATCGGATGTGGTGATCAAGTCGTTGCCATCTCCAGCGTTGATAACCAGGCTTTTCGCCTGTTCTGCAGTAAAATGGAATACCTCGCCATCGAGGGTGACATCGACGGAACCGTCAGGGTGGGTATGAATGTGAATCTGGTTATCGGCGCTTGTCGCGTTCAAATGATATTCCGTTTGCCCGCCAAATCCGGTGACTGTTTCGATTTGAGGGGAAGAAGAATTTCGAATGTCGAGAAACTGTTGCCAGTTGGCGTTGATGCTGTCGCCCATCATGGACATAATGGCACTCCTTTGTTGATTTGTTAATTTGCCAGCGCATTACACCAGCTTGAATCAATAAAAACCATTGGGGGAAACCCTGGTCAGGATATTCCCTGGGCTGATGGGGAAGGGTGGGTGTTCAGAGAAAGTGGCAGGAAAGAATAGCTGCCTGTTCCGGCAAACGGGCAGCAAGAATACAGGAGGCAAACGCAGCAAACCAGGTCGCCTCCTGTGGTGTCGTTGATTATGTGATCAAGGTGTCATTTCAAACTTGTCTTTCAACGCATAGGCATGATTCTCCCAGACTCGCAGATAACGTTCTTCATCTACATAAGGTCTCATGATCATCAAGCCACAGAGTTTCTGTTGAATCAGTGTGGCACAGCCTTTCTGGCTCAGCTGTAACGCATATTTGGAGAAATCCCTGACCATGATTTCAAAAATCTGGTCAATGAGGTCATCTTCAATATCTTGCAGTTTGGCGTTTTCAAGAATCAGTTGGCCATAGACCACCAGGGTGAACAATTCGCCCAGATTAAGCAGAAAATCAAAATCTTTGGCTTGTTCCTTGCTTGGTCTGCCTGCAAGCAGCAGCGCTTTCAACAGGCGGATCTGCCGTTTGAATATGGTTACATTGGGCAGATCAAACTGGTCGAAGATGATTCGATAGTCATGGAATCGTGTTTTGCCCAGGCCCTTGGTTGCTCCCTGATGAAACAGGAAATCATCGTTGACCGGTTCGTTCATTACTGGTACTTCAGGATATTTGGCCGGTTTGAAGAAGTAATTGCCCATAAATTTGAGAATCAGCGCCATGTTTACATGAACTGTGCCTTCCAGCTTGGGCAGACCCAGAATGTCCTTGACCGCCATCTCGAAGTACATGTTCTTTTCGAAGCCTTTTGCCGCTATGGCATCCCACAACAGATCGATGACCTGCTCTCCCTGGGTGGTGACTTTCATCTTGACCATTGGGTTGAACAGCAGGTAACGCCGGTCGTTTTCATTGGCGAAGCGCATATAGTCTCCCGCCCGCTGGGCGAAAAGTTTCATTGCTGTCAAACGGGCATAGGCATCGGTAAACAATTGCCTGATATGGACAAAGTCGGTCACGTAGTGGTCGAACAGGCGACGTTTGGAAGAATGGTTGATGGCTTCGTAGTAGGCGTGGGTGCAAATACCGATTGACCCCCAACCCAGGTTATACTTGCCAATATTAATGGTATTCAGCGCCATATCCCAGGCTTCGCGACCCTTGGCCAGGATGTCTTCTTCACGGATGGGGTAGTTGTTCAATTTGAACTCTGCCACGTAGTTCTGGGAGTTGACCACGTTTTGAACCAGTTCGTAGTTCTCGTGTTGTGACTCCACGACAAAGAAAACATAGTCGTCGCTGTCGGCCATTTTACCGAAAACGGAAACCAGAGCGGCCTTGTTGCCGTTACCAATGTAATACTTGCTGCCATTGGCCAGATAGGAGCCGTCTTCCTGTGGAGTCAGAATCATATCGCTGGAGTAGATGTCCGCGCCATGCTCTTTTTCGGACAGACCGAAAGCGAAGATGCCACCCTGATCCAGCAGTTTTTTTGCACGCTTTTTGGCGGCTTCATTTTTACTGATCCAGATTGGCCCCAGGCCCAGAACGCTCACCTGCCAGGTATACCAGTGAGCCAGTCCATAGAAACCGAGAATCTCGTTCAAGGCACAGATTCTATAGGTGTCCCAGCGGCAATCTTTTCTACCGTAGCCTTCAGGCGTCAACAGGGTGGAAAACAGTTTTTCCTTTTTCTGAAATTCCAGAAAGTCGGCATACCAGGTTCTTTCGTGATCGTCTTCCTTGAGCTTCGCCTTGCCGCGTTCTTCGAAAAACGCGATGGTTTTTTTCATCAATTCGCGAGACTTTTCGTCAAGGTGAGAGTAACTTTCTTCCTTCGGATTCAGAAAAACGGTCTTGGCCGGGCCAGTCGATGGCCTGCTGCGTTTTTTAGAGAAAAGGTTGGTTGGCAGGTCAATCAGTTTCATCAGTTTACCTCCGTAGTCAGGTTAATGTGCACTAGCATTTTTGAACCGGCAACAGATTCAAACCACTGGCGCAAGTCTATACCCAATCCGGAAATAATGCGCTGAGTCAAGTCAATATTTGAAAAAAATTTTAAAAAAGTCAGGAGCTTGCTTGTCGATTACCTGATGGCAGAGGTCTGGCGATGTAGTAAAGATACTGGCTGGAATACCACCTGAAGTATACAGTATCATTCCCCCATGAGACTCTTTATAGCAGAAAAGCCTGGCCTGGGCAGAGCGATTGCAGCCGCCCTTCCGACACCCCACAAAAAGATGGAGGGTTGTGTACAGGTTGGAAATGGTGACATGGTCAGTTGGTGTATCGGGCATTTGCTGGAGCAGGCAGAGCCGGATGTGTATAACAGCGAGTACAAAAGGTGGGCGATAGATTCGCTGCCTATTGTGCCCGATAAATGGCAGTTGCTGCCGAAATCCGGCACAAGCAAGCAGCTGGCTATCCTGAAAAAACTGATCAAACAGGCTGATCAGATTGTTCACTGTGGTGACCCGGATCGGGAAGGGCAGTTATTGGTGGATGAAGTCATCCATTATGTGGGTGTGTCCGACAGGGTCAAGGCCGGTCTGCAACGCTGTCTGATCAGCGATCTGAACCTGTCCGCCGTCAGGCAATCGCTTGCCAGTCTCAAACCCAACAGGGATTTCGTCGCGCTTTCCACTTCTGCTCTGGCACGTTCACGGGCTGACTGGTTGTACGGTATTAACATGACCCGTGCTTATACGGTGCAGGCGCAAAAAGTCGGCTATAAGGGAGTCGTTTCCATCGGGCGGGTACAAACCCCTGTGCTTGGCCTGGTGGTTCGGCGGGATCGGGAAATCGAGCACTTCACGCCAGTGAATTACTACACAGTGATTGCTCATGTGCAGGCACCCGATGGCGTGACCTTCATTGCCCATTGGCAACCCGGTGAGGCCTGTGCACCCTGTCTGGATTCCGAGGGGCGGGTGCTGCATAAACCGCTGGCAGAAAATGTGGTGTCCCGAATTACCGATCAACCCGCTACCGTGGAAAAAACGGCAAACAAACGGAAAAAACAGGCACCGCCCTTGCCCTTCAGTTTGTCTGTGCTTCAGATCGAGGCGGCCAAAAAATGCGGGTTGAGCGCCCAACAGGTGCTGGATACCTGTCAGAGTCTTTATGAAACCCGTAAACTGATTACCTATCCCCGATCCGATAATCGCTATTTGCCGGAAGCGCATTTTCAGCAGGCACAGCAGGTGGTGGCGGCAATCGGCCATAATTCCTCATTGCTTCCGGCCTGTCATCAGGCAGATATTCGTATCAGGGGCAAAGCCTGGAATGACGCCAGGGTAGCGGCTCACCACGGTATCATTCCGACACTGAAGACGCTGAAACCCGGTTCGCTGAGTTCGGTGGAGCAGCAAGTCTATGACCTGATTGCCAGGCAATATCTCTGTCAGTTTTATCCCCATTGGGAATATATCGACGGCAGTATCGAGCTGAGAATTGCTGGTGGCAAGTTTGTCGCCAGGGCGCGTCGAACCACGGTAAAAGGCTGGAAATCCCTGTTTGAGGGCTCCTCTCGTGAGGAGAAATCTGCAATCAGCGGAGCCGATGATCCCGATGGTAATCCCTTGCCAGAGGTTTCTGAGGGGCAGGTGCTGCATTGTCTTCGGGGTGAAGTTCAGGAAAAGGTGACCCGGCCTCCCAAACCCTTTGATGATGCCACCTTGTTGGCTGCAATGACCGGAATCAGTCGCTATGTTACAGACCCGGAGATCAAAAAGGTATTGAGGGAAACCGACGGGCTGGGTACTGAAGCCACTCGCGCCAGTATTATCGAGCTGCTGTTCAAAAGGCAGTTTTTACAGCGTCGGGGCAAGCAGATTCGCGCCACTGAAGCGGGACGGGTGTTGATTGAAAGTCTGCCTGAAGCCATGTCTTTGCCGGATATGACTGCACAATGGGAGTCGGCTCTGGATAAAATCAGTATCAGACAGTACAGGTATGCAGATTTTATGCTGCCTTTGCAGGCAAGTCTCGGGCAATTGGTTGAGGTTGCCCGGCGGCAGCCACTTGTCGGTTTGGCCGGAATTTCAGTGCCATCCGGTAATCGCAAGAAAGTGAGAAAGCGGCGGAGTAAGGTTAAAATGTGATCTGATCACAATGGAAAGCAGGAATTACCGGGTGGTTATCAAGTTAACCCGGATTCTTGCATTTGTTTATTATACCCGGTTTACTGAAGAGGCCTGCCTATGGTATCGAATAATTCACGCATTTGTATTTTTGGTGAAGTGCTTTTTGATCACTTTCCCGCCTCGGAGCCGGTTCTGGGAGGGGCTCCTTTCAATGTTGCCTGGCATCTTCAGGCTTTTGGCGTTCAGCCCCGGTTTATCAGTGCCGTGGGAGCCGACAGTCTGGGTGAAAAAGTGACCAATGCCATGTCTGAATGGGGGATGGATACCAGCTACCTTCAATTGGATAAAGAACATGGTACAGGTGTCGTCGATATCGAGCTGCGAGACAATGAGCCTGTCTACACTATTTGTGATGATGTGGCCTATGACCATGTGAATCTGCAAGGCTTGCCTGAAGCAGACGATGCCAGCCTGGTCTATCACGGAACATTGGCTCTTCGGCATGAAAACAACAGGGAGACGCTGAAAAAACTGGTCAGCGGCAAAAACAATACACTGTTTATCGATGTGAATTTGCGCGAGCCCTGGTGGGACAGGGATTTCGTTCTCGCTCAGATACAAGGAGCGGATTGCGTTAAATTGAACAGCGATGAATTGCAGTTGCTTGGTGGTGATTTTGCGCCGGACTCGGACGAAAGTGAGCAGGCAGCAGCGAAGGAGTTTCGGGTGAGAAACAGGATTCTCGACCTGGTGGTGACCCGGGGTGATAAGGGTGCCTTTATCGTCGACCGGTTTGGCCGGTGTCTCCCGGGTGATACCCCTGCTCGCAATCCGAACCTGGTTGATACGGTCGGAGCGGGGGATGCGTTCTCGTCAATCGTCATTCTCGGCATGTTGAATGGTTGGGATTGGCGAACCACCCTGTGTCGGGCCCAGGAATTTGCCAGCCATATTGTCAGCCAGCAGGGCGCAGTCTGTCGTAACATTGCGGTTTATCAGGATCTCGGGCAACGGTGGCAAGTGCGGTAATTGATTTTTGGTAATAATGATAGCTGGAAATTGATAGCTGGAAATTGATGCGTTGCAAGCCTGGCGCCCGGTAAACCGGATTATCAGGTTTGTGTCAGCGCCAGATAGCGATCACAATAGCAATTATATCAGTTCGTTTTTCTTGTATTTGGGAGATCAGTATGGAGATTCAGGGAGTTACAGCGGTCATCAGCGGCGGCGCTTCCGGTCTGGGAGAAGGTACCGCTCGTGTTCTGTCGGAAGCAGGAGCCAAGGTTGCGCTGTTGGACTTGCAGACAGACAAGGCGCGTTCACTGGCGGAAGAGCTGGGTGGCCTGGCGGTTGAGTGCAATGTTGCCGATGCGAAGAGCGCCGAGCGGGCATTGGCAACCTGCCAGGAGCAACTGGGGCCGTGCGGCATCGCGGTGAATTGTGCCGGCATTGGCACAGCCGGGCGGATACTGGGAAAAAACGGCCCGATGAGCCTGTCTGCTTTCAGTACAGCCATAAATGTCAACCTGGTTGGCACCTTCAACATAATGAGACTGGCGGCAGACCAGATGCAGCACCGGGAGCCTAACGCCGACGGGGAGCGGGGAATTGTGATTAACACCGCTTCTATCGCCGCCTTTGAAGGGCAAATTGGTCAGGCAGCGTATTCGGCATCAAAAGGCGGGGTGGTGAGTTTGACCCTGCCCGCTGCCCGTGAACTGGCACGTTTTGGAATACGTGTGAATACCATAGCGCCAGGTTTGTTCAAGACACCCATGATGGAATCGTTTTCCCGGGAAATTCAGGATGCCCTGGTCGCCGGCCTCCCGTTTCCTTCCCGATTGGGTGAGGCCAGAGAATTTGGCGCACTGGTTCAGTATATGGTTGAGAACGCAGTGATGAATGGTGAAACCGTGCGTCTGGACAGCGCTGTGCGCTTGCAGCCCGGCTAGGAGGCCGGCTCCGGTATGGTAAACATCATGTGGTTCCGAAGTGACTTGAGAGTGAGGGATAATCCTGCGCTCATGGCTGCAATGGCTGCCGGGCCGGTTGTGGGCGTATATTTTTTGTGTGAGCAGCAGTGGGATTCGCACCAGGTGTCTCTGGTCAAACGATCCCTGATCATCAGGCAATTAAACGCGCTTTCTGATTCATTGGCTGCGTTGCATGTTCCTCTGGTGGTGCTCAATGCCGGAGTTTTTCAGCGCATTCCGGGGTTGATGACGGATTACGTGAAGCGGGTCAATTGTCATCATGTGTTCTGTAATCACGAGTATGAAGTCAATGAAGCTGATTTAACCTGTTTGGTCAGGCAGGCACTGGCTTCAGCAGGGCACAGCCTGATTGCCTCGAATGACCAGTGTCTGGTCGAACCGGGCCAGATTCAAAACAGATCCGGTGAGCCATACAAGGTGTTTTCTGCATTCAGACGTGCCTTTTATCGCAGTGCCGATTACCGGATCAGACCCTTGCATTTCCAGCCTGCCCGACAAAGCGAGGTGGCCGGACAAAGCGGGATGGCGGGACAAAGCGAGACTGGCAGTATTACGGATTTATCCCCTTTGAAGCGGGTGCGTTTGTGTTCGTCGGTTGACGACCTTTGGCCTGCCGGAGAGGATTATGCACATGAGCGATTGAACCGGTTCGTCGATGAGCAAGCCACCTGTTATGCCGAGCAGCGAGATATCCCTTCACTGGATGCCACCAGCGCTCTTTCTCCCTATCTGGCAACCGGGATTATTTCCACTCGCCAATGCCTGCATGCAGCCGTGTCTATGAATCAGGGCCGGTTAACCGGGGGCAACAAGGGGATTGATGCCTGGATTAACGAGCTTCTGTGGCGAGAGTTTTATCGGCATTTACTCTTTTTCTTCCCGCAGCTTTGTAAAGGCAAACCATTCAGGCCGGAAACAGATCAACTGCCCTGGAGCAGGGATGAGGCCATCTTGCATCGCTGGGCATCAGGTCGAACCGGGTACCCGATTGTCGATGCAGCAATGAGGCAATTGACTGAAACCGGCTGGATGCACAACCGGCTCCGTATGGTGACGGCCATGTTTTTAACCAAGGATTTGTTTGTTGACTGGCGACTCGGTGAACAGTTTTTTATGTCGCATCTGATTGATGGGGATCTGGCTTCCAACAATGGTGGCTGGCAATGGAGCGCATCGACCGGGGTAGACGCAGTTCCCTATTTCAGGGTTTTTAACCCTTACCGGCAATCTGAAAGGTTCGATCCCCGGGGTGAGTTTATTCGAAAGTACCTGCCAGAGCTCAGGCATCTGGATGACAAGTCCATTCATCGGCCGAGTGAAGGGCAGGCCAATTCCGCAGGGTATGACTTGCCAATCGTGGAGCACGGTGAGGCGGTGAAACGGGTAAAGGCCTGTTTCTCCCGATGAATGATAAAGCAGGCCTGTGCGAGCCTTTTGTTTTCTTTAATGCCGGTTTTTCTTCAATGCCGGTTTTTCTTCAATGCCGGTTTGGTGTCGCCGATTTATCGGCCATTTTGGTGATCTGTTGGCTCTATACGAAGTTGACATCCTCTAGAAGTACGGGGTTTTACGCGCTCTCGATAAATTGTCCGCTTTGGCATCTGTTATTCGACCTTTTTATCACTTACCATTGGCAGAACGTCAGTCAGATTATCGAGATGAGAGTGTTACCAGTGTCAAATTTGAAAATAATAGCCGGGCCAAAGGCTTATCGTCATATTCGCAATAACGGATTGAACCCGGATGATGTGAGTGCGGTGTTTGCCGCTTCCGGTGCGGCAAAGTGGTTGTCGATCTATGGTCTGGATCGGGCGATATTTGAAACCTGGCTGGCTGGCCGGGATTCGCCGCTTCACTTGTATGGTACGTCGATCGGTGCCTGGAAACTGGCGGCTGCGGCGGAGCGGCAGCCGGGTGAGGCGCTGGAGCGGTTGGCTGTAGCCTATATGGCGCAGGTCTATGATAAAAAAGTGAAACCGGAGGTGGTGGCCGAACAGGCCGTGAGGATTCTTGATGATTATCTGAGTGACGGGCAGATAGACGAAGTGTTGCAGCATCCTCAGTACAAGCTGCATATCGGCCTGATTCGCAGTAAGGGATTATTGGCTTCCGATCATTTTGTCAGGTTGTCTCTGGCCATGCTGCAGGCCGCTTTGCTCAATGTTACAGGCAGAAACTCGCTGACGGGATTATTTGAGCGGGTCGTGTTTTCTTCGCACCCGGATTTGCTGCCGGTTTTTCAGGGAGACAGATTCCGAACGGAGTGCCATCAACTGGAGAATGCCAATTTTCGCCAGGCACTGCTTGCCACTGCTTCCATCCCGCTTGTGTTACCCGCAGTTCGATCTATTGCCGGCGTCAGTGATGGTTACTACCGGGATGGCGGCGTGCTTGATTATCATCCCGTGCCCTCGTTAATGACCCATTTTGACGGTTTGATCCTGTACCCTCATTTTTATCCGCATTTGGTGCCCGGCTGGTTTGACAAGTTTTATCAGTCACGTATTGCACCGGCTTATCTGATTAACAACGTGGTTATTCTGGCTCCTTCACCGGAGTTTGTAAAAGCGCTGCCTTATGGTCGTATCTCTGACAGAAAAGATTTCACCCGGTTGGATGACGGGGAGCGAATGCGTGTCTGGCAGCAATGTGTCGATGCCAGTCTGAAACTGGGAGAGGAGTTTCTGGCTCTGGCCCAAAGTGGTGATATTGCCGGCCGGGTTGAATGTGCCTGATGTCTCTGATGCCTCTACCTTGTCAGGTAACAAGGTAACAAGGTAACAAGGTAACAAGGTAATAAGGCAGTCAGGCTGACAGGGCGGGATCGGTTTCTGGAATGATCGGCAATTAATCCTTGTTCTCGATTTTGGCCTGCTTCCAGTCGCGATGCCTGACCATGATCTCGACAATTTCGTCGATGTCGTCAGTGACCTGGATCAGATCAAGATCAGAGTGATTGATGTAGGCATTTGATTCCATCGACGATTTGATCCAGTCGAGCAACCCTGTCCAGAACTGACTGCCAAAGAGTACAATCGGGATCGGGTAAACTCTGTGGGTTTGCATCAGGGTGAGTGACTCAAATACCTCATCCATTGTGCCGAAGCCGCCGGGCATACCCACATAGCCCATCGAGTATTTGACGAACATGACTTTGCGGGCAAAAAAGTAGTTAAATTCCATTGGAATGTTCTGGTAGGGGTTGGGCTTTTGTTCCATGGGTAATTTGATATTCAGCCCGATAGATTTCCCGCCTGCCTGGTATGCCCCCTTGTTGGCCGCTTCCATAATACCGGGGCCACCACCCGAAATGACAGCAAACCCGTTTCGGGCGAGTTTTTCACTCAGTTTGACGGTTTCCCGGTAGCAGGGGTGGTCTGGTGCGGTGCGTGCCGAACCAAAAATGGAGATAGCAAAACCCAGGTTGCTCAGTTTGTCAAAACCTTCCGTAAATTCGCTCATTATTCTGAACATACGCCAGGATTCGTCACCTTTGAAATCTTGAATCACTCTGTACTTCCTCTTGTTCCTTGTTCCTGGTTGGATAAGGTCGGGTTGGAAAAGTTTGGCTTGATGCCTGCCAAAGGCATTTTACCCACTTATCAGAAAACGATACAACTTCCGGGCAAACATGAGCGCCTGGCTGGAATGCCTGGTTGACCGGTTGTCAGTCAGCTTTGCAAAATTCTGAGCGGTAGCCCCAGCAGTGCGTCACCCAGGCCGGAAAAATACCAGATGATTCCCGTCAGGGCGGCTATTGTCAGTAAATACCAGACAGTCGAAAAGACCTGCCCGTAACGATCCAGCGGTAATAACAGGCTGTGTTGCCGGTTTCGCCATTCAATCAGGATTTCAATACTTCCTATCAGCAACAGGAAGCCAAGCAACGCCAGGCCAAGGGTATAGCTCAGGTAAACACCCAGGGCTGCACCTGCGCCACACAGGGTTATACCGACCTTGCTGTTCATGGAGAAAGCGATGCTTTTCAGGATGTGTCCCCCGTCCAGAGGCAGGATGGGCAGCAGGTTGAACAGGTTGAGCAGGGCATTGAAAGAAGCCAGACCGGCAAAAAGGAGGTTGCCGGTCAGCCAATAGGCCAGCATGCAGGCCATAGACAGAATCAGGCCGAATGTCGGGCCCATGATGGAGATCACCACATTCTGCCAGCGGGTGTTGATTTTGTCTTCACCGACGGCAAGCCCGCCCAAAAACGGAATCAGGTAAATGCCTTTGGTGTTCATGCCAAAATGGCGCATGGCCCGAATATGGCCATATTCATGGAAGACCAGGCAGGCGATCAGCGCCAGGGCGAACTGGAATGAGAAAAACCAGGAATAGGCAGCAAGGCTGGCACCGGCCAGTACGACCTTGATCACTTTGGCGCTTTTAAGCAGTTTAAATCCGAGAGACAATAACCCGACAGCGCTAAACGGCCTTTTTACGGGCATGTCCTGTTTTGGTGTTTGCCGGGTGATCTGCTGCTCGTCTGCGGTGCCGCTCTGAATCTGTTCACCATTCACCAGCAGGCTGTATTGAACTTGCAGTGGAGCCCATGTGAGACTAATGCGAAGCTGGCAATGAAGAGTGGTTTCAGCGGATTGCAGTTGAAACCGGTGCTCTGTCAAGCCTTCCGATTGTGCCGATGCCGATCGTTCGGAAACCGGTTGATTATTCCAGAATAACCGCTGCCACCCTGACATGGCAGCCTCCAGCCTTAATGGTTGCCCTAAAAATTCCAGATTCAATAGTTCCACGGTAATGGTTCCACAGTAAATAGTTGCACAATTAATCCTGTTGCCAAAAGGTCGGGAGTTTATGCGGCTATTTTCGAGTATGCAAATTTCGAGTATGCAAATATAGCCGGTGATTGTTTGGTAAACTTGATGTGAGTGTTCACCCGCACGGGATAAGCCTTATCTGTCCAGGCTGCCTGTGGGAGTGAGCGGGATATAACCTGACCACAACGAGCATTAGCCAAAGCATTAGCCAAAGAGAGTAGAATTGTGATCCGATCCGCCCGAAACTTCGCTATCAAATATCATGCAGACCAGAAGTATGGCGTTTTTCCCTATTCCCGTCATCTGGATAGCGTCGCGAAAATCGTTGAACCCTGGGGTGAGCAGGCGGTGCAAGTGGCTTACCTGCATGATGTGGTTGAAGACACCGATGCGACCATCGCCGAGATTGAAGATCATTTTGGTAAATTTGTTGCCGACTGTGTACAAATCCTGACTGATGAACCCGGCGCCGACCGGGCCGAGAGAAAAAAACGAACCAACCACAAACTGTCTCTGGTGCAACCCGACCTGTTCATCGCGCTGGTCGTCAAGGCCGCCGACCGGCTGTCGAATCTGACTGCCTGTGTGAACCAGAATCATACTGAAAAGCTGGCCATGTACGTGGCTGAACATGAGCAGTTCAGACAATCTGCATATCGGGCCGGTTTGTGCGAGAGCCTCTGGCGGGAAATGGACGAGTTGCTGCAATCCTGTTTAACCTGAAAATCGCAGCAGGGCGTGCCAGGGGGCACATTCTGGAACCGTTTTGGCGGCTTTTCTCTGGTGTTTTTTCCAGGTGCAATGAAATTGTGCCGGATTCAGACCGATTTTTTCTTTTGTTTCAGTTATCGAGTCTGTATCATCTTATCACTCGATCGAATGTTAAACAGACAACCGTCAACCAGGCAAGTCCTCTCAATAAAAGAAGGATTACCGATCGAAAACCAACTCTGTTTTATCAGCACGGAAGTTCGACATCACAGGAGAGAGTATGAGTTATTTTCACTTCTGGCTACCCGCCAAAGCTGTCCGCTGGCTGTCAGCGTCAGTATTCGTTTTCTTCATGTTTGGTTATTCCATTGTGGCAGCACAGTCAGAATGGGGAATCAAAACTGAAAAATTGCCGTTGGCAGACGCTAATCAATATTACTCGGTCAAGCTGGAAGCCAGTGAGGGTATGTACTCCGTGCAATGGTCAACTGTCGGGAAATTGCCAGCAGGGCTGGAGTTGAACCCGGATTCGGGAGTGTTGAGCGGGACACCCGCCAAGGCTGGCTTTTATCAAATCGAGATAGAGCTGGTTGACTATTCTGATACGACTTTCAGGAAAACGCTGGATTTGTACGTGCTGGAACCTGTGATCGATAAACGATCTCTCCCGCCTGCCCCGCCCAGACCTGAAAAAGCAAAGCCGGAATTCGGTCAGCGTGAGGAAGGCAGCACACCCTCATCCCGGGAACCGGAGCAGGCCGGGTCTGCCAACCTGAGTGAATTGCTGGATATTGTGGAAGAGCTTGATGAAGGTGACTGGGTCAGAGTCAATCTCAATTTTTTTCAGGACGTTTGGGCGCCGTCTGATCTTCAGCCATTGAATGGTGCCGGTCCTTCGAGCCCGGCTAAAATTATCCAGGCCTGGAGTTCATTTGCGTGGGATTCCAATCGGGGTGACCTGATATTATACGGTGGCGGACATGCCAATTCGTCCGGGAATGATGTTTATCGCTGGCGCGGTTCGACCCGGCAATGGGAACGCGCTTCCCTGCCAAGCGAAATCAGCTTGCTGAACGGGTACTACAAAGTGTGGATGGCAGAGGACGGAGCAGATGCTGCCCCGTCTTCCGCGCATACCTACGATAACAGTGTTTTCCTGCCAATTGCAGATCGCTTTCTGACATTTGGTGGCGCCGGCTACAATCACGGTGGCAAGTATATGCGGGAAGACCCCGATAATCCCGACGGAATGAGCCCCACAGGCCCCTATATGTTTAATCCGGGCCTGGCTGCCCCTGACAAGGTGGGAGGAACGACAGGCTCCCATGTCAAGCGTGGTGGTTCCCACCCTGAGATAGTCGGTGGTGAAATGTGGGAAAACAGGGATGCAAACGGGCATTTTCCTGGCAGTACGTCATTACCCGCAAGCTTCGTCAACGGAGCGACTGGCTATACAGAGGAAAACGGGAAGGATGTCGTCTATGTCAGCGCACGATCCGGCGGTACTGCCATGGCGCTTTACAAATACACAGTAAATGATATGGATAATCCTGCCCTTGATGAGTGGCAGAAGGTCGGGCAATACTGGAACGGCGGAGCGGGTGCAGGAACTGGCGCGTATTATCCCGAACTTGATATTTTCCTCCGAACAGCCAGTGACAAGTTTACCTATTGGGATCTCGGCAACGCAGGTCCTGGCAACCGGGATTACACTTTTGTACCTGACGATCCGAGTGGTCAGTTCAATTTCGGGAAACTACCGGCTTTTGGTATGGATTACGATCCCGTTCAAAAGCGATTCATGTTATGGGGCGGGGGCGGAACTGTCTGGGCGCTGCAGGCACCCGAAACAGTCCAGCCAACAGGCTGGACACTGGTAAAACAACCTTCGCCGAATGCCCCGGTGCCGCTGGATGATGTGGGAACAGGTATTTTGGGAAAATGGAAATTTATTCCCAACCTGAACGCATTTCTGACATTGCAGGGCCATACCCTGGGGAATATCTGGATTTATAAACCGGTCGGCTGGGTGCGCCCGGGAAATACGGTTGTTGACTCTGATGAAGATGGCATGCCTGATGTGTATGAAAATCAGCATGGGCTTGATCCGCTCGACCCCGATGACGCTCAGCAGGATGCCGATGGGGACGGCCTGTCCAACCTGGAAGAATATCAGGCGGGAACAGACCCGACTGTAGCCGACACCCAGAGACCTGTCATATCATTATTGAGTCCGACTGAAGGTGCGACATACACCGCGGGTTCTCAGATTCTTTTGTCTGCGGCGGTCGATGCTGATGTCAATTCAACATTAACGGGTGTTGAATTTTACGCTGACGGAGTTTTGCTGAGTCAGGTTACCAGTGAGCCGTATCAATACAACTGGTCTGATGCATCGGCCGGCGACCATCAACTGACAGCAGTTGCAGTCGATCCCGTCGATGGTAACGCCACTTCCGGGTCGATAGGCATCGAAGTCCGCGAGTCGACCGGTAGCAATGAAGTCATCCTTCAGAACGGGGTGAACGGTTATTCGGGAACCCGCGACAGTTACTTGTCTCTCTGGCATGGCAACCTGAATTTTGGGTCACGAGCCTATTTGTTGAATCATCCCGGCCACTGTGCAGATTTGCTCCGATTCAGTGTATTTGCTGACGAAGGCGGCCCTGTGCCACGGGGAGCGCAGATTGAATCGGCAGTGGTAAGCCTGTACAAATACAGCAGTTATGACCATCAGTTCGGGCTGCATCGCGTTTTGCGGGATTGGCAGGAAACCGGGGTGTCATGGAACAATGTCAGTGCCACTGAGGCCTGGAGTCAACCAGGGGCAAAAGGAGTTGGCAGTGATATCCTGGCAACCCCGGATGCGCAGGCATCGATCGGCTGGTCTCCGGGTTGGGTCGATTTCGATGTCACGGCGGCGGTGCAGGCCATGGCCAATGGGGACGTCAATTATGGCTGGAAGATGGACAGCCTTGGCGGAAACAGCAACACCAAACGCTTCTACAGCCGGGAATATGCCGATGATCCGGCCCTGCGGCCAAAATTGATCATCACGTATAACATGGATGAGCCTCCTGTTCCCGATCCCGATCCCGCTCCTGTCGTCGCTCTGACCAGTCCTGCTGATGGAGCGGTGTATGATGCGGGTACTGACATCCTGTTAACCGCAACAGTTGACGATGACCCCAATGCGACGGTGACCGGAGTCGAGTTCTACGCTGACGGAATCCTGTTGGGTCAGACGGCCGCTGTGCCATACCAATACACCTGGTCCGGGGCCCTGGAAGGTACCCATCAGATAACTGCTGTTGTTGTCGACCCCGTCGATGGTAACGCCACTTCCGAGTCGACAGGCATCGAAGTCCGCGAGTTGGCCAATAGCTATGAAGTCACCCTTCAGAACGGGGTGGACGGTTACTCGGGAACCCGCGACAGCTATTTGTCTCGCTGGCATGGCAATCTGAATTTCGGGTCACGAATCAACCTGTTGAATCATCCCAGCCATTGCGCAGATTTGATTCGATTCAGCGTATTTACCGACGAAGGCGGCCCCGTGCCACGAGGAGCTCAAATTGAGTCGGCAGTGGTAAGTCTGTACAAGTACAGCAGTTACGACCATCGATTCGGGTTGTATCGCGTGTTGCGCGATTGGCAGGAAACCGGGGTGACCTGGAATAATGCAAGTGCCACGGAGGCCTGGTCATCACCAGGGGCAGAAGGAATCGGTAGCGACATTATTTCTACCCCGGATGCGGAAGCGTCGACCGATTGGTCTCCAGGCTGGGTTGATTTCGACGTCACGGAAGCCGTACAGGCTATCTCGAACGGGGATGTCAACTACGGTTGGAAACTTGGCAGTATTAGTGGAAACAATAACATCAAACGTTTCTACAGCAAGGAATATGACGAAGCTCCTGCCTTGCGGCCGAAGCTGATCATTACCTACAGGTAGAAAGGGTCGGGAAAAAGGGTTGTAACGATTTGTTGTCAACCGGTTTTTTGTTGTCGGGCGATACGGGCTTCCTCCAGCCCGGCCATTATTTGCTCGACAAGACTCCTGGGAGTGTTGCCATTGTCTTTCAGGTGAGCCAATTTGTCTTGTCCGTTGAGCATCGCCTGGGTGACTGCATCCAGGCGGGACAGTACGGTTTCCAGTGACTCGTCGCCCGGGTTTGTCAGTGCATCGGTATTGTTTTTGGCAACAGTCTGTTGCTGCGCCATTGATTTTTCACCCTTGTCAAATTCATTCTGCAGAACCTGTTCCGCATCCAGGTCGCGGTGACTGAGGTTAATCTGTTGTACCGAACCCACTGCACCGGATTCGCTCAGGGTAATACCGGTGCGCTGAACCTGTCCGTATTCATTGTTGTAGTGGTCTTTCACACTGAAGGGGGAGTGCCCGCCGGTAACGCCAATTGCCGCAATACCGGCCTGTTTCAGTGACAGTAACCGATCGTTACCCGGCTCATCCCTTGTCCAGATTTTTAATTGATTGAACACCGCATCTCCAGCATCGATAAAACCATTGCCATCCTCATCATAATCAGCAAGTTCATTGAAACCGTTGCCGGTGGTGGGGCCAAACATTTCGCTGCCGTTATTTATCCGGCCATCCCTGTTTTTGTCCAGAACCAGAAAGCCACTGCCTTTTCCTGCGAAGGAAAGCTGTTCTTCCACACCATCACCGTCCAGGTCAAACGCAAAAGCGGTGCTGGACAGGTTGTTGCAGTTTCCTTGCAAATTGATCACCAGAGGGTCGGTGTTTTGCGTTATCTGTTCAACGTAGACACTGTCATTTTTTTGGTATTGAAAACTCTGGCTTGCCTGCGCGTAGAACTCGAAGTTAATGGCCTGGCCATCTTCGGTAGTAATTTCGCCTTTGGCAACAAAAGACAGTTGTTGTGAGCTTTGGTATTGGTAAAACTTGCCGGAACTGATAGTGAAATTGGAATTGGAATTGGAATTGGAATTGGAACTGGAATTGGAATTGGAACTGGAATTGGAACTGGAATTGGAACTGGAATTGGAACTGGAATTGGAACTGGAATTGGAACTGGAATTGGAACTGGAATTGGAACTGGAATTGGTTGCCGTCGGGTTGCGGGTGTTGCTGGCTGATGTTTCCACGGTGGTCAGCTTCACATTTTGCGAATACAGCCGGTTTAAAACAGAGGATACCACCTTTTGATTCGTTACCCGGTGAGCGACTTTTTCTCCGTGCTGCCTGATCGAAGACTGGGAGTAGGTTTTTGTTAACTGGCTGCTGTCAATGGATGCCCGCTGTTCGGTTTCCACAGTGCGGCGAGAGATGCTATTGGTTGCGGAAAAGTCGGTTTGTCGATCTTTTGCGGTGTTGGCCACAAAAGAGCTATTGGTGCGCGTTTTATCCTGGCGCGAGTATTCATTGACAAACTGAATGTTGGATGAAGCAATTTTCATAGTGGGTTCCAGAAGATGTGCGTAACCGGCAAGTAGAGTTCTTTATCGGCAGCTTTCAGGATAACTTGAATGGCGGCAACTCTTGAGGCGGCAACCCCTGAATGAGCTTAAAGATCCGGCGGGTCGGTTGTCAAACCAGTGATAACAATGCGGACACAAGCAGGTTGTTATCATAATAGGGAGCGCTCTGTTTGCTGACCAGTTTGGTGTCGATCAGGCAAATTCCGCGCTTTTTAATCTCATCCGGCGAAACCGGGGTGCCATATATTCCGTTTTGGCTGTCAAGCAGAACGAAGTTAACCAGTGAAGATGTGGGTGTGTCCTTTCCTGCGTCTTTCCGTAATTGGCACAGGATACTGTCAATTGCCTGCGTCGTGTTCATGCCGGTTTGTTCGGGGTCATGGCCCAGATTTGGAATGTATATTTTGGGGCAATCATTGGCGGCAATGGCCTTGCCTACTCCGGCTGGAATCAGGTTCGCGATCAGACTGGAGTAAAAGCTTCCTGGCGGGTAGCAAATCAATTCGGCGGACTCAATCAGTTTTCTGACTTTCTTTCTCAGTTGTGCATGGCCGGGAACCAGTTGATCCCTGTCCTGGGACAGGTAAAGTCGTTTAATGGGAGAGGTGAGTGGCTCGACTTCCTTCCCGGTGAGGCGGTGCTGGCCATTCACCCGGCGGCCATCTTCAAGGTCTGCCGCCAGGTGCAAGTTTTTGTTGACCAGTGCCCTGACGGTACCCAGTACGTTGACCAGTTTGGAAAACAGAAAAATAATCGGGTCCAGGTGCTGGTGATTGTTGAGATAGCCACCGGCCAGTATCAGGTTGCCAATGCTGGCTCCGCGCAGGTCAAAGTCTTTCGGCATGGCATCCTGAAAAAAGCCCAGTTGATAACGGATAAGGCTGCGCATCGGGTTGGTGATATCTTCGATCAGCGGTGCCTTGCCGGCAGCCAGTGCCGCCAGCATCTCTTTCAGTTCACTTTGGGGTTTGTTTTTCGGCAATCGGTAATTGAACAGGCGGAATACCTCGGGATGGCCCGTTACGGTTTCATCTGCCAATGCCAGCAACCGACTGCGCAAGTCGCCAATCGCGGGCATGGTAAAGGCATCCCGGAGCTTGGCAGAACTGCCGCCCGAATCAAAGGGTGTGACCAGGTGTATGGAATTATGGGTATAGCCTTTCAGGGTTTTGCTCAGACCATTAATGGCAGAACCGCCACTGAAAAAGAGAATACGAGGCCCGAACTCCGGCGCTTTCTGATATCGACTGATGCGCAGCGGATCCGGGATGACTGCGTTCCGGGTAACCCGGATTGACTCCATGCTTGATTCCCCCGAGGCTTGCTTTCTACAGCATAGTCTAACTTGCTTAACTGGCAAATCCAATATAATGTGTCAATATGATTGCAAGGAGTGATTGAGACCGGTCAGCACTCAACAGCGGAAAACGGGAGCCCTGGCGATATGGATTTTGTTCCTGGCATCAGGAATACGGTACGCGCACTGATCATCAAGGGTGATCATGTGCTGTTATTAGAAAAATCAGGGGCGGGTGACTCCCTCCGTTACGCACTCCCCGGTGGTGGCCAGGACCTTGGCGAAACACTTGAACAAGCCCTGCAAAGAGAGTGCCTGGAGGAAATTGGTGCTTCGGTCAGGTTGTGCGAGCTTCTTCATGTTGCCGATTTCTTCAGGGTTAAAGAGATTGAACCTCCGTTAAAAAGACATTTGGTTGAATTTGTTTTTCTTTGCCAATTACCCGACGACTATTCTCCGCAAAATGGTCACCATCCCGACAAAAGCCAGATAAGGGTGGTATGGATGCCTCTGGACAAATTGGGCAATTTGACGTTTACCCCGCATTATCTGCCTGCCTGTATCACCAGGTTTACAAACCGGGTACATCAAAATCACTATCTGGGTGAATTTAATGACGATCCGTCTTCCTAAATCCGTAAAGGAAAATCTGCGATTTCTGTGTGTTGAAGTTGACTCTCAGGTTGCCAACCTGCAAGCCTTTTTTTTGTCTCCCACCACCGCAAGAGCGAGGCGGATTCTTGACCGAAGCGGTTATGCCTACAATCTCAAGGCACGTATTCACAGCGCCTGCATTAACACCCTGGCCTGTCAGGATAAAAGAGGCAATGATTCTTTGACGCTTCGCGGTGCTGAACTTATCGCTACCGATCTCGACCGGATAGCGGAGTTGTGTCGAGGCTCTGTCAAGGAAATGGACTATGTAGAAGAGTTCAGTTGTATTCAGCCGAACCGGTACCAGTCATTGCTGGATAGCGTTCGTTCAGGCATCAAATTGGTAGAGCCGGCAATCAAGGCCAATAACACTCGCCAGGCATTGCAACTGGGCAAGCTGGTTGAAAAAATGGATAAAGCCTACAAGAAATTGCTGGGTGACTATGTAAGCGCACTAAAAAAGGGGGAGCGCACTGAAGACTTGACGCGCGCTTTATTTGTCGCGCAGCGGGTACGGGAAATGGGGGATGTCCTGTTGCGTATCAGCGAGTCCATCATTTCTGCCAATATCGGCCAGCCGGTTAACTATGAGCGTTTTTTTTCGCTGCAATCCATGGTGTCGGAGCTTGATACCGATGACGATTTGCATGTCGAGCCGATTGCCGAAACTCGCTCTGGCAGCGCGATCTCGGGTATTGCTCCTGCCCGGGGGGAGAATGACGATTATATTGCGATATTCAAGGATGGCATCAAGAGCAAGGTAAAGGAAGAACGTCAGGGAGTGAAAAGCTGGCATGAAATCTACCCCGGTCTGGCTCCCAAGATACTGTCTTATGAGAAAAGAGGTGAGTCGGCTGCCTTGCTGATTGAGCATTTGTCAGGCTATACATTTGAGCATATTCTGGTCAATGAGGATGCACTCTTACTCAAGGAAACACTGAAACAGCTGGGTAAAACCCTTAATTCTGTATGGCGGGAAACCTGCACAAACGAGCAGGCACTGGCTGGCTATATGCAGCAACTGGAAAAAAGAATGCCCGAGGTGTACAAGATTCACCCGGAATTTATTCAAAGCACCCAATCCATCTGTGGCCAGAAAATGCCTTCTTTCCAGTCTCTGGTCAGGCAGGCGGAGCAGTTGGAGAAAAAACTGCCGGCCCCGTTTTCTGTCTATATTCATGGTGACTTTAACGTGGACAATATTATTTATGACCCCATCGGAAACCGGGTCAACTTTATTGATCTTCATCGTTCACGTTATATGGACTATGTGCAGGATGTGTCGGTGTTTATGGTGTCAAACTATCGCCTGCAAATTCTGGATGCGGCTGCCCGGGAGCGAATACTCAGGGCAGCACTGGATTTTTACCAGATTGCCCGCCGCTTTGCCAGGAGGAAAAAGGACGAAACATTTGAGCTTCGGCTGGCCCTGGGTCTGGCTCGTTCCTTTATTACCTCTACCCGCTTTATATTGGATAAATCACTCGCGAGGAGCATGTTTCTTCGGGCCCGATATTTGCTGGGACTGGTGCTCTCGGCGGAGCATGTCAAGCCGGCGCGATTTAAAATTCCATTGAAGGAGATTTTCGTTGACTGAAAGAAAAATTGGAGTGGTTGGCATTCCCGGCAAGTGGTCCACAGAGGTACTGGCAGATGCAGTCGAAGCTCGCACGGGCTACCGGCTGGTGATAGATATGAATGAAGCGAATCTTGATCTGGCCAGTAATCGCCTGTTTTACAGAGAGCATGACTTGTGCGCTCTTGACGGTCTGATCGTTAAGAAAATCAGTGCGGAATACAGCCCGAATACACTGGATCGGCTTGAGTTGCTGCGCTCGGCAGAGGGCGCTGGCGTACAGGTTTTTAGCGGTGTCGAGAATATGATTCGGCTGATTAACCGATTGAGTTGCACTGTCACCTTGCGTAATGCCGGTATTCCCATGCCGGACACTGTTATCACAGAGTCGGTCGATGTGGCAGTAGCAACGGTAAAACGGTTTGGCAGTGCCGTGTTCAAACCCCTGTTTTCCACCAAGGCACGGGGCATGTGCGTGATAGATGCGGAACAGGCCGAGCAGGGGATTCGTCAACAGGTAGAGGCGTTTCACGGTGACAACCGGATGATGTATATGCAACGCAAAATCGACCTGCCAGGCAGAGACCTGGGTATGGTCTTTCTGGGTGGAGAATACCTGGGAACCTATGCCCGGGTGCCGCGGGGCGATAGCTGGAATACCACCATCAACAGTGGCGGCAAGTATGCGGCCTTTACTCCCCCACAGTCTTTTATCGATTTGGCAGAACGTGCCCAGGCACCGTTCAATATGGATTTCACCACTGTGGACGTGGCGGAAACGGCAGATGGCCCCATTGTATTCGAGGTGTCTGCATTTGGAGGGTTTCAGGGAGCGCAGGATGGTGCAGGCATCGATGCGGCTTCTTTGTATGCGGAATATGTTCTGGACAGGTTGTCATAAACAGGGAGACTGCCGTGAATACAAAAAATGAACAGCTCCGACAATTTGCCGGGCGATTGCAGGACGGGTACAGCCTGCTTGAAGATGCCCTGTATTTATCAGCAGGGCAGTGTCGTATTCGGTTTCGAACCAACAGCGAGGTGCTGATGGGCAAGCTGGCACGTTACTTCGCGCATGTGTTGGTGGATGCAACGGAGACTGATTTTGAAGTCATTGCCATTGACTCGCCTGAACCGGATCTCGGAGTCGAATTTACCGACTGGAAGCGAGAGCCTGGGAAAACCGGAAGAAAAGACAGCTATTTTGATTTTCCGGATGGCCGACTGGTGCGGAAAGTAAGAACCGGCCTGGTGTTTTTACAGTCTGAATCCTGCCGGATTGCTGCCGGAGCCTGCGCCAGGCATGACAATCAGGTTATCAACTTTATCAATGCCCAGTATATGAACTGGCTGCAACGTAATGAGTGGCTGATTTGCCATGCAGCAGCACTGGTACACAACGGAAAGGCACTGGGTATGGCCGGTTTTTCCGGTGGTGGCAAATCGACGCTGATGTTACGGATGCTGGAGAATGATGCCACGAAATATCTGACCAACGACAGGCTGTTTATCCGACAGCAATCCGGGCAGGTGTCAGCGGCCGGTATTCCCAAGCTGCCCCGGGTCAACCCCGGCACCATTGTCCATAATGCCCGGCTGCACCCGTTAATACCGGAGGCGGAACGAAATGCCCTGATGGCGCTGCCCAAAGAGGAGCTGTGGCATCTGGAAGACAAGTATGATGTTATGGTGGATGAGGTATATGGCCAGGATCGCATTGCCATGGATGCCCCGCTGGGTGCATTTCTGGTGTTGAACTGGAGTCGGGATGGTCAGGAACCTTTGAGTCTCGAACAGGTGAATCTGGCAGAGCGTCGTGAACTGCTGACGACAGCCATTATGAAATCCCCAGGCCCTTTTTATCAGCACCTTGATGGTCATTTTCACCGGGATGATGAAGGGAGTGATCAGAACGCCTATCTGAAAGTGCTTGAGTCTGTGCCTGTTTACGAAGCCAGAGGCAGGGTTGACTTTGATGCGCTTGCAGCACGGTGCATGAAATTACTCAAATAGATACAGGCAGTCCAAACACAGTAAACATATCAAACACAGTAAACATATCAAACAAGAGCGGCAGGGGTAGAATGGGAAGAGAGCTGTTTCTTTTGCGTCATGGCAAGTCTGACTGGAGTACCGGGGTCAAAGACTTTGATCGACCATTGAAAAAAAGGGGTAAGGCAGGCGCACAACGCATTGGAGCCTGGCTTCAAGAAAACCGGGTTGTGCCAGACAGGATTATCTCTTCGCCCGCAGCCCGGGCAATCAATACGGCTGAAAAATGCGTCAAGGCGGCAGGCCTGACCGCAAGGCATGTTACTGTCGATCCCCGACTTTATATGGCAAATGTTGAAACCACGCTCGGCGTACTGGCCGAAGTGAGCCAGGACAGCCTACGGGTGATGCTGGTTGGCCATAACCCCTGTCTGGAAGAAGTGCTGGAATACCTTGCCCGTGACAGGCTGCGGATTCCCGATGACGGAAAGCTGCTCCCCACGGCTACGGTTGCCCGTATCAGCATGCCGGATGACTGGTCTGCATTGGCAAGGCACTCGGGAGAGGTGGTGGATGTAGTCAGAGCCAGATCATTGCCTGAAAAATTTCCCTATCCCGCGCCTGACGGAGCGGAGCGACGGGATCGCCCCGCGTATTATTATACCCAGTCTGCGGTGATTCCCTACCGTATCAAAGACGGGCAACCTGAAGTGATGGTAATCGGTTCCAGTGGCAAAAAGCACTGGAGTGTCCCCAAGGGAATTGTGGAACCCGGTTTGTCGCCTGAAGAATCTGCCAGACAGGAAGCCTGGGAAGAGGCCGGTATTACCGGCCAGGTGGATCAGAATATGCTGGGCTCCTGTCAAATCGAAAAGTGGGGAGCAAAGTGCCATGTCTCTGTTTTTGCCATGAAAGTGGAAAACCAGATGCCTTCCGGGCAATGGCAGGAAAATCATCGTGGCAGGAAGTGGGTTGATATAAAAACTGCCTGCTCTCTGCTTAAGCATAACGAGCTGAAACCGATTCTGTTGTCACTTGAAAAGAGCCTGAAGCAGCATGGCTAAAGTGGACAAGGGGGCAGTGAAGGCAGTGAAAACAGAGGAGACAGACGGAAAAGCAAAGTCAGGGCTTTTCGTGGCGATTGTCCGGCACGGTGATTATCATCAGCTGCCAGATACGCCCAGTGCTCATCAACCTTTTGCCCTGAATGAAGAGGGGGAGTTTCAGGCGCGGTCTGGCGGACAGGATATCGCTCGTTTTATAAAAGAAAACCGGATTGATCTGCATACAGAAATAGACAGCTCCAATTTGCTCAGGGCCTGGCAGACTGCGAAAATCATGGCAGGGCAAATTGCCCCGCAGGGTGCTTCTTTTTCAGTTCAGGGTTTTGATGATCTTGCCGAGCGTTGTGTGGGCAGCCTGGCGAACCTGACGACCCGACAGATCGAATCCATTCTTGCGGGTGACCCCAGATTTGAGAGTCCGCCTGCCGACTGGAAATCAAACAGCCATTATCAGTTGCCGACCCAGGGTGCCGAGTCATTGTTACAGGCCGGGGAGAGGGTGGCGAGGCATATCACCCGCAGAATGCAGCAACTTCAGATTGAGCAGGCTGCTTCGGGCAGAGGCCTGCTCAAGGTCTTTGTCGGTCACGGAGCCGCATTGAGGCATGCGGCCTGTGTCATGGGGATACTGGAGTTTGATCAGATAGCAGGATTGAGTATGTACCACGCCAGGCCTGTTTATTTTGAATATTCTCCTGACGGCGAATGGCGACAGGTGGACGGTGAATGGAAGGTGCGTGGTCTGAAAAGCAGCTATACTGATTAGTCTGGTGATGATTGCCAGTTTCAATCCGGTGCAGTGAATGTGAGGTCGAATAAAAAAAACACTATACAAACCAGACAGTAACGGGTTCAGCCAAATGTCACAAAAAAACAAACCGGTCAAGTTACCGGAGTACCGCGGAAAAAAGTGGATTCAGGGAGTGTTGCCTTCCACGTCCGAGACCTGGCTTCTCGGGGCGCATATTTTCTCCCCCGGTACCAGAGCCCATGCCCGGGCGGCCAGGAAGAATGACCATATTTACGGGGAAGTGCTGTATCGTGCGACCCGACATTGCTCATGGCAATGGCCCAAACGCCAGGTCTTTTTTATTGCTGATGCTCATGCCGATGCCGATGCGTTTTGCGGCTCTCTGGTTGCCTCGGGCGGTGTTCGCAAAACCGGCCCGGATGCGATGGATTACAAGCTGACCAAAAAGGGGAAGCAGGGTGTATTTGTGATTGGTGGCGATTGCCTTGATAAAGGGCCGAGTAATCTGAGATTGCTCAAAAGTCTTCACAAGCTGATGAAAAGCGGTGCCAATGTAAAGCTGCTGGCGGGCAACCATGACATGAGACTGTTAATGGGTATCCGCTCGATGACGCTGGAAAAAACCACCACTACCGAGCACTTTTTTCTACGGATGTCGCCCAAGGCGATTCCCTTGTTAAAGGAAATTCATTCGACTTATCTGAAAGGCAAACATGCGCTCGACGGCATACCCGGCAACAATGAGTGTTTACAGCGGCTTTCTCCGTCAGAAAACTGGTTCAAGGCTTTCCCGGAAGATGCCCGGCGCTTGATGTCCGGCCCTGCCATCAAGCGTGAAATGAGCCGCATGAAGAGAAAGCTGAATACCTTTGAGGGGGCATGCAAGGAGGCGGGGTTATCCATAAGGGATGTGTATGCCGCAGCATTGAAATGCCAGGAACTCTTTTTATCACCGAAAGGGGAGTTTTACTGGTTTTTCGAAAAAATGCGGCTTGCCTGGCGAAGTGGCTCGTTTCTGTTTATACATGCGGGGCTGGATGATCGAATTAGCAGTATGATCGAGCGTGAAGGCATAGGGCATATTAACAAGCTGTTTCGCAAGCAGATCAAACATAACCTGTTTGATTTTTATTTCGGGCCGCTGGCCAATACCATGCGAACCAAATACAGAAAAGTCGATTTGCCATTGACGAATCAGGGTGTTGACAGGGTGTACAGGCAAGGTATTCATGCGATTGTTCACGGGCATAATAATCGGCTTCATGGTCAGCGAATCATGCTTCGTCAGGGCATGATTCATATTGAGTGTGATGTGTCCCTGGATCGCAATACCAGAAAAAAAGAGGGAATGGAGGGCTATGGAATGGGGGTGACGCTGATTCAGCCCGAGGGTTGTGTTATCGGTATCAGCAAGGACTACCCCCACGCCAAGGTCTTTCAACCCAAAAACGTAACGGGTAAAAAAAAGCACAAGAGGTCATATGGCTGAAGGTAAAAACGGTTTCCGGCACGAGTCCTTGCAGGACGCCAAAAAAGTGAAGGCCATTCTGGAGTCACTGGCAAAGGGATTGGCAAAAGGCTCGCTAACATTTAGTGATGAAGATGGTGAAATTGTTCTGGAGCCCAGGGGGTTGTTAAATCTGAAGTTGACGGCTCGCAAGGATGAGGCTCGTCACAAACTGAATATTCGGGTTTCCTGGCATGCAGAGGATGAGGTGATTGAAAAGAAGAATCTCAAGGTGGGCTGAACCGGGTTCTCTTTTATCAACGTCCTTTTCTGTGTTGCTGGTACGGGTGACTGCTTGTGTCAATGACTGTCCTTGTCAATGACTGCCTTTCAATGGCTGCCTTTCAATGACGGTATGACGCGCTGAAAACCTGAAAGTGCCACGCCCCATATCTTCGGTGACTCTTTTTCCCGTATGAAGAATGTTCACCTTTACATTGGAGTAGATAGCCTTGCTGGCTGTGACTGTGGAAGCCTTGCTCTTGACAAGGAGAGATTGCAAGGCCCGTTTCTCGCTCATAACTGCGGCAACCTCGTTGTTGAGGTCTTGTTGCTGTTTTTTGTACCGGGATACAAGTTCTTTTTGTCGGTCAGTAAGCGTTGTTCGCCTGCCCCGGGTGGAAAATGTGTTCAGAGTTACGTTGATTTCGTAAACCTTGTTTCTTAACTGCTTGAGATTCTTCATGGTGCTTCGCAGCCTGGGTAAGGTGTCAGGATCGGCGCCCACCCGAATGGCAGTTGGCACATAGGCTTTAGTGCCCAGTGTTTTGGCTGCCACTTTGTTGAAGGCACGCGTTTCGCCTCCGATTAACTGGCCATTTCCTCTTTTTTGGCCCAGGAGAACAGAGTCTGTTGCATCGATATCGCTGTGACTTATGTATTCCTGAGCCATGACAGAGCCACCGGCTTTTATTTGGGCACAGGTGATAAAGCGAGCAGATACATTCCCCTTGCTGTATATTTTTGCACCAAAGCTGTGATTGGTTTTCCCTTCTTCCGAATGTCCTCCTCCTATTAGCCCCTGATCAATAATGATATCTCCCCCGGCAATGACGGTCGCCTTTCCGACAACGCCGTTCACAATAACATTGCCGCTTGCCTTGACTGTCATGCCATCTGCAACATCCTCCCTGACATGCACTGAGCCGTCATAGTCAATATTGCCGGTTGCCAGGCTGACATTTTTCAGTTCCAGAGCCGGGTCTACGGTCACCCCTGTCTTGAATACAATCGGGTGCCCCTTCTGAATGGCAATCAGCAAGTCGGGGTCGTTGTCGGAGACCTTTGCCCCTTCCACTTTGGAACTGAACGGAAGAATATCGCCACTTTCAGCGGGAACAGGGCGACCAAACACATCCACCCCGCTTATCCCGGGCCCCGGTTGTGTCCTGCGCATCAATGGTGTTCCGGGCTCTACCAGAACGAACTCATTGACATCCAGGTAGTTCAGTTTGCCACGAGAGTCTTCCTGGGGGCCATGGCACACCACAGACTCAACCAGGTGCTCAAAATCCGAGTTTTTCCCTTTGACCGGCTTTTTCCCTTTGGCAATAAGAACCGGCGTTTTTTCAGTATCAAAGCGCTTCACTGCAGTGGTCACCGCCTCCTGGATGAGGCCGAACTTGACCCCTGCCTGCCTTATTGCATTGGTAACGGCTTTTTGATCTGCCGGATTGCCCCCGCAGGGCGGGAGAAGGCCAAGGTATGCATGAAGATCAGCCTCGTCTGTTTCTATCAATACCTTTGCATCCCGGCGTTCAGCTATCGGGAATCGGGGATATTCCATGCCCATTTCTTCAAGTATGTGCAGGGATTCCGATTGGTTTTCTTCGTCGGAAACTGCCTCTTCATCTTCCACCTGGCCGTTTTGGTCTGCGTGCCTGTTTTGGGCCACATCTTTCAATAGCTGCCTGCATTGTTTTGCCAGTTCCCTGTCGGCTTCAAGCAACTCGGACAGTTTGTTTTCAAGGCGATACAGATCGGCGTAGCCAGACGAGTCCAGAAGAGCCAATATATCTGTTCTGGTTAATTCTTTGTGTCCGAAACAGGGGGCCAATTGGGCATAGACTATCCTGTCATCTTCCTCGTGCAGAGTGACTTCGAAAGCAAATTGATTCAATTGAAAAACTCCGGTAAAGCGTGACTCCTGAAGCAAGTCATCGTATTCCTGACAGGCCTGGCTGAACAGTTACAAACCCGGAAATCATGCAAATTACCGGAATGGCAGGCAGGAAACCGGCATCAACCGGAGCCGCCCCGAATTCAGCTGAAAGCAGAGAACAGCCTGATTTCGGGGATTTTCGGCGCCATTTCTGACCTGGACTCAGCGGTTCGGTTGCAGCTTTCGACGAACGAAACCAACGTGCCCGGAGGCAATATAGGCTTGTTCCCGATATCTCAGCGGCAAGGATTCATCGCGTAGCCCGGCTTCGATTTCTTCCAGCTCTTTCGACAATTTCTCCCGTTCTTCTTTATCCGGTTTTTTGTCCGATTGATCAGAGAGTTGTAAATCTATCTCATGCAAACGATCATAATATCGATACACTCTTGCCCGCATTCGCCAGGCCACCAGTGCAGGTAACACTTTAAATAGTGGTAAAAGAAGAAAGACAATGGGCAGTAGCAATATGGCGAACCGGTTGATCTGGGCGGCCATCCAGTAGGGGATAAAGGATTCCAGAGGGCTGAACCCTTCTCTTAGCAGCTTGGCGGAATAGATATCTGCTTTCATATCCAGCAGTTCCGTATTGGGAAAGCTGTAATCCATCACCAAAGGGCCAGGTTTCATATGTACCCGAATCATGGCTCGAACCAGACGGTTGACGAGTGCCGGATGCAGGTTATCCCTTGCGACAAGCTTGGTTACCATGGTGATTAACGGGACTGTTTCAGGGGGGTAGGCCGGGGAGTAACGAATGGCACCGCCATAAAGCTCGATCCAGCGTGCTTCCGGGAGTTGATTGGCCAGTGCCCGGGCATGCTGAAGGGGTAGCAGTTTTATTTCCGTCGAATTGTAGAGTGGCTGCAGGTAGGGGGCGCTGAGTGGAGCAACGAAAAATGCGATATCCAGATCACCCCTGACCAATGCCTCCGATGCTTCCTGGTTGTTGAAATCCGAATCCGAACTCAGGGCAGGGACTCCTGTGATATGGGCCAGTTGTTGCACCACTGCACGAGTTCCGCCGCCTGTCGAGCCTGTTGCCACACGGTAACCGTCCCATTCTCCGGGGTTGCCGCTGGTCGCTTTGTCTGACCGGGCAAAGGTCAGTAACGGTTCCGGAAAAACTGCCGCGAGAGCATTCAGTTCAGGGTTGGTGGATGTAATCCCGCCTTGTATCAGTGCGATGTCCGCCTTGCCGTCGGGATTATCCATCAGATCCCGGTTTTCTGCCGAACCGGCGGTTTCAATGATTTTCAGGGTTATTCCATCCTCTGCCAGAACTTTCTGATAGGCGACGGCAACCTCATGGTAAGCGCTGCCCGGCTTGCCGGCCGCCATGGTCACAGACTGGGGTGGAATCAGGCGCAGCCAGATAACCAGGTAATAGAGTAGCACCGACGTGGCTATTACAGGCAGCGCATAGAACACAATGGCTTGTAAAATGGTTGAAAGGAGTTTTTTTTTCATTGCTAATCCTGGCTGTTATGGTCAATGTCTGTCGCAAATAGTAATTGAAAACAAAGAAAATAAAAAAGGATTGGAGTGAGACTCCAGTCCTTTTTTATCAGGTTTATCACAGATGACAGCAACTGTGCAGTATCCGTGTTGCTTCCCTTTGCTTCCCTTTACTTTGCTTTCAGCTATCCGAACATGCCTGTCGTACTATAGGTATAACCAGGTAGAATCAGATCCAGACTGTTGGCAGCCATGTGTTTTTCAAGAATATCACCGAACAGATCCCGGTAGTCTACCGTCATCTCCAGGTAACGGCCACGATTCAGTTGATCTTCAGCCAACCCTGGCCAGGTTCCGTAAATACCGCCTTGCACCCCACCTCCAATTACAAACCAGGTTGAAGCATTGCCGTGATCGGTTCCCTGACTGCCGTTTTCGGCCGAGGTACGACCAAATTCGGTACAGGTCAGGAGTATCACATCCTCCATGGCTTCGCCCATATCAGTTACGAAGGCGGCAATTCCGCCTGCGAAACGTTCATGAACACGATATTGCTTGCCTGAAGGGTTGCCACCGCCCTGGTCACTGTGGGTATCCCAGCCACCAATGCTGACCGTCGCCGCCTCAAGGCCTATGCCTGATTTGATCAGTTGCGCGACTTGCCTGAGTTGTCGGCTTGTTGAGTCACCGGGGTAGTTGGCACCATTTTCCGGCTGATAACTCGATGCGTCAATATCTCTCAATGCCGTCATGTCATCGATCAAACGGTCACCGAAGCGATGAACCAGATCACGGAAAGCCCGACCGTCCGAGCTTAACTGGTCATACACATTGGACAGATTGCCCAGTAACCGGTTACTTTCGGCATCGGGGATGCCGAGGTTGAACGTAGTGAGATTTTCTATTGAGGAAACCGTTACATCGCCGCGCAGCGCCTGGGCCATTCTGGAACCAAAGCTGATAGCTCTTATATCACCGCCTCCCGGCGTTGTTTGAAGATAGCGATTCACCCAGCCGTCAAGGTCGTTGCCAGAATAGGCGGACTCGATAAAATGCTGTGAGCTGAAGTGTGACCGGTTGGCTTCCGGATAATGGATGGTAGGAAATATCGCGAGCCGGTTGGCATCATAAAATGGCTTCAATGGTGCCAACGCAGGGTGCAGGCCGAAGAATCCGTTCAGATTCAGAGCGGATTCGGAATTGGCCGGATCCGGTGCTGCAATGGCAATGGTCGGGCGAAGACTGTAATAGTGATTGTCTCCATAGGGGACGACGGTGTTGAGACCGTCACATCCGCCACGCTGGAATAAGATCACCAGTGTCTTGCCTTCAGCGGCATGTGCCAGTTTGATCCGGGGTGAAAACGGGTTCCCCGATAGTGCAGCCATTCCAGCAACGGTAGAAGTTGTCAGTGACTTTAAAAACTTGCGTCTGTTCATGTCCATTCCTCCTTTACTGGAACTGGTAACCGGGAAAGCTCATTACGTGGCCAAGTAGCCGCCTGAGTAACATTTCCGCCTGTGGATCGTTGATATCGAAGTTATTTCCGTTGTCATTGAGAATGTCGAGACCGATCTGGTATTCGGTTTCGTTGTAGTCGCCTCCCAATGCGATATCAAAGAACAGGGCAACGATGGCTTCCGGTGATGTGACCCCTGCATTTTGAACGAGTGTCATCACGTCAATGTAGTTACCACTGTCGGGGTTACTGTTAAAGGCAACCTGATTGACAAATCTGGTGCGTTGCAAAAGCAGATTGCTGTTGATCCAGTCTTCACTCCTTTCTGACCACCCGGTAGGGACCGAGTTATCAAACAGATCCATGCCCATTCTGCGAAGCGCCAAATGCATCCGGTATTGACTGAAGTTGGCAGTGAAGTTGCGAATCACGCTGGTCAACATTTCCAGAGGTGTTTTCACCTTGTTTCTGAAAGTGGTTTCTGCATTGAACTCTGGTGTACTTGTCAGTGCCTCTACCACTGTGCCGATGTGACCACCGCTTGACTGGAATGTTGAAGTGCAGGTGTTCAGGGTGGCACTGGAGGGCGACTCGCTTACCAGCATTTCTACCAGTTTTCCACAGATAAAGGTGGCGGTGGATGGGTGGGTTGAGAGCACCGTCAGCATGTGTTCACCTTCGGACAGGCCCGTGCCCTGTATTGTTTCTCCGAGTACGGTTTTGGTGCCGAAGTCATGCTGGCTACTGTTGAAGAAAAACTGGCCATTCTGAACTTGCCATCCGGTGAATACTCTGGCGAGTTCTGCAATGTCAGTGGCGGTATAGCCACCATCCACGCCCAGTGTGTGCAACTCCATCAGCTCTCTGGCGTAGTTTTCGTTGGGCGCACCCTCTACGCTTTCAGCGTTATTCAGGTAAACAAGCATGGCCGGACTCTTGGCGCTGACTTCCAGCAAATCTCTGAAGTAGCCCAGGGCATGTTGTCTGAAGCCGTTGTTTTCATTGACTTCATAGGCAATCATCTCATGGGAATCCACATCCGTATTAAAGTGATTGTCCCAGAACCAGGTCATAACTTCCTGAAGCTGCTTTTCACTAAACAGCATATGTTGCAATGCCCAGAACTTGAGGTCGTCCTGTGAGGCAGGTTGAAATCCGGCGATAAACAGGTCAAAAACCGTATCGTCGATGGTGGCAGGGTTCAACTGTTGTTGCAGGAATTGCTGCAAGAACGCATCCGAGCCCATCATTGCCATTTGATTCTTCAATTGAGGTGTGATGCCGAAGGTGAGTCGGTTCAGTATTTGCATCGACTCATGGTCGACAGGAACGACATTGAATGTGGCGTTGAGTATGGTTGTGTTGTTCGCGGCATCCGTCGCCACCAATTGCAGTGCAATAGACCGGTTGACTGTCATCTGGCCGTTTCTGATAACGAGTTCCCATTGTCCGGTATTGATATTGAACTGAATTGGCTGTTCGGAAATCACTGTCCCCAGAACCGGGTCGGTGACAGTAGCCACAAGGCTGCTCAGGCCGGCATCATCGGTAACGGTACCTTGCAGTATGACACCTGTTTTGGGGACATCAGAACCATCGCTATGGGAGAGCAGATTGATAACCGGTGGTGCGCTATCGGTTATCGCGGCCTCAACGAGCAAGGATATTTCCTGCACTGTGGCATTGTCGCTGCCATCGAACGCCGTGACGCTGATCACGGTTGATTGTTCCGGTACCAACTGGTCAGCCGATACAGTGAGTGACCATTCGCCCGTGGTGGCATTATATTCCGCAGTGCTTGTCACCGCATCCATTTCGCCGGAGCGAATGCTGGCAACGATTCTGTCTATGCGCCTGTTATCGGCAGCGGTGCCGGTAACAATGAAACCACGAGCAGGTACCGAACTGCCAGAAGCGGGTGAAGTAATGGTCAGTTCAGGGAACTCGGTGTCCGGCTGGCCTGTTTCACCTTCGGTTACGGCAAACAGGAAAGCCCCTTCAGACTGGATAACGCCACTGTAGTAATAGCCTCGCCGGCCAAAAGGGTGACTGGCTTTCAAGATAAACCTGGTTCCGTCACGCAATCCTTCCAGGTCAAAAATGATTTGCCCCTGACTGTCGGTTTTGGCCGATTTGCGCCACTCGAGTGACCCATCCGGCTTGATGGCAAAGGCGGTCACTTTTTTGTTGGGGATTGGATTGTCGTTTTCACTGTTGACCAATGTAACAGGTACAGTTCCAACTCTGAAGTCAAAGTTGCCGTAGTGCGTTATCGGGTCGCTGTGGGTGTAGCCGCCATTGAACGGGTGCGCTTTCAGGAAGTAGTTTGTGTTTTCTCCGACATTGTCCAGGTCAAACACTGCCCGTCCGTTGCTATCGGTTTTTTTTCCGGTGACCCGGGAATGTGAACCATCATCATTCACCCGATAAACGGCGAGTTTCTTGTTCGGGATTCTCTGGCCGGACATGGCATTGATCAGTGTGACATTTACCGCCGGGTTACCTACGACAAAACTGTGATTTCCGGGGTTGGCAATGGGGTCGCTGTATTTGGTCTCTCCCGATGAGGGGCTGGGTGCGGACAATCGGTAAAGGGTTCCGCTCTCGACCCCGGGCAGATCAATTCTCAGCATTCCTGCATCGTCGGTATAGGCCCGTCCAAACCGCTTGTATTTGCCTTCCTTTTCAAGTTTGTCGATATAGATTTTTGTCTCCACAAGCGGCGTGGGTGGCTGCTTGCTCCCGTCCATTACCTGCGCTCGAACAGTGCCAAGTCTGATCGTGTATTTGCCGGGAGAGGAAAAAGGAGCAGAGCGGTACTCGAAATCATTGAATGCCCTGGTTTTAAGAATGTACTTTCTGCCGGAATCCAGGCCATCCAGATCCATAGTGAGCAGACCGTTGCTGTCGGTGGTCTTCTGTGTGACCCGTTTTTTTGAGCCATCAGCGAGCAGTTCAAAGGCTGTGACATCAAGCCCGCTCAAGGCCTTACCCCCTTCGTCATTGGTAAAGGTGACGAGGAGGGGTAAATTGCCGATAACAAAATCATGGTGGCCATTGCTGCTGATTTCGTCACTGGTTTTGTATCTGCCATCAGCCAGACTTTTGCCTTTGAATCGGTAGACACTTCCTTCACCAAGCCCGGGCAAATCGATTTTAACCATACCGGTTGCGTCGCTGACTGCTTTTGTGTGCGAGCGGAATTTGCCGTTGGATTTTTTCTTTTCAATGATGATTTCGTAGTTGCCAATTGGGGCAGGTGGTTGGATATTGCCATTGAGAACGCTGATCTGCACCTTGCCGAACTTCCATTCAAAGGGCTCGGTTGTTGTCAGCACTTTTGACTCTACATAGTTCCGGTTGTAAACCCTGGCTTTCAGAAAATAGCGGCGACCGGAACCGAGTCCGTCCAGGTCAAATGCCAAGCTGCCGTTGGCATCTGTCGATTTGTGTGTACGCCAGGTTTTTTCCCCGTTTTCCAGTAACTCATAGACTGTTACATCGATTCCTTCCAGCGCATTTCCTGTTGCCTGATCTGACAGTTTGACCAGCAATGGAAGGTTGCCTACCTTGAAATTCCAGGTGCCGGGCTGTTTGATTTCAGCGCTGTATTTATAGCTGCCATCCAGCGGGCTTTTTGCTCTTAACCGGTACACCTGTCCGTTGGCTGTTTCCGGCAGGTCAAGTTTGAGTTTTCCCTGATCATCGGTCGTGGCTTTACCAAACCAGCCAAATTTCCCGTTTTCTTTCAGGTGCTCAATGTAGATTTCCTGATTTTGCAGTGGGCTGGCAGGCGAATGGTTGCCGTTCAGTACGTGAATGATAAAGGAACCCAGCTTCCAGTGGTAATTTTGAGGGGAGCTGATTCGGGCTGAGTGAGCCGTGAATTGATTGAATACCTTTGCCTTCAGGTAGTAACTTCGTTTTTTGCCCAGCCCGTCAAGGTCAAAAACAACAATACCTGATTCATTGGTTTTCAGGCTGGCTGCCCATTTTGAAGAGCCATCACTCAGCCGTTCATAAGCTGTGATTTTGGTGTTCGGGACAGGTTGCCCTGTTTCGTTGTCAGTCACCATCACTGTCAGTGGCAGGTTACCGACCGTAAAGGTATAGGGGCTGGTGTCGTCAAGAGGATCGCTGTATTTGGTCTGACCATTGGCCGGACTCCTGGCGTAAAGCCGATAGACTGTGCCATTGCCCAGTCCCGGCAAGTCGGCTCTGATATCGCCATTTTCATCGCTTTGGATGCTGGCAAACCACTTGAACTTGCCATTGTCTGTCCGATACTGAATATACACATTGGTGTTACTCAGTACAGCTTGACCGTTGGAGGTGTCACTGGCAACTGTGCCATTGATAATTCTCGCCTTGAATGAGCCAATCGGCCATATCTGGTTGGCCGAAGATTGTTGTACAACCAGTTCTGAACGAAATTTGCTGAATACCCTGGCATAAAACTTGTAGACAGCGCCCGGGGGTAAATCGTCCAGCTCAAACGAGGCAAGGCCTGCGTCGTTGCTTGTCGATTTTGCTTTCCAGTGTTTTTTGCCGGAAGAGTCGATCAGCCAGGCATCTACCCGCTGATTGTTGATGGTGTTTTGTGTGAGTGCGTCGGTCAGTGTCAACTGAATTGAGCCCGCGCTTGCGAGGCTGCCAACCAGGAGAAAAAACAGTGTAGCGAAACAGCGAGCGGTTGAAAAAAGCAGGGGCCAATTTCTGTATGCGCCCGTTTTGGTCTTGAAACGGTACATCATTTTGAATTCCTCTTTTAAGTCTTCATTGTCTTTTTGGATAAACGGCCCCGGCTTTTTTGTATGGAGTACGATATCTCTGTTACAGTTTCCTCCCCAAAGAGTGGCACTCCTGTCATTAATTGTTTTTAAATCAAAGAGTTCCACACCTCGCAGTGTGCAATAATAAGGGGGTCGCCGGATAGAGGAGGCCCCAGGTTCATGTTCATTGAAAGAGCTTGTAAGGGAAGATTCTTAATAGAGTGTTAGTTTTTAATTCTGGTGTACTACTTTGATTTATATGGGTAATTGGTTAAAGTGGAGCTGTTTTTTTGACTGAATATGAATTTTTTGTGTATTTGGTTACTTTTTTTTAATCTTCTCTTGTAGCCAGGCATAGTTGAACTATATTACCTTCAACCCGAATCCTGTTTTGTTTGGTGCCAGGTCGTTATTTAGCCTTGTATGAATACTTGCAACCAACCTGAAAAATCTGACAATGGATTTAAAAACTGAAAAATGGTCTGTCAATCAATCAGTTAATCAATAAAACAATTAATCAATAAAACAGTTAATCAATCAAATAACCGGAAAAAAACGGAGAACAGCCCCTGATGAATAGTCCTTCCAACCAATCTTCTGATACCACCTACGTTTATTTATACTCTGATCTGGACAAGGTCGAAGCCCATACCAAAGACTGGGATGCGGTGCGCTCTTTGCTCGGAGGAAAAGGGGCCAACCTGGCGGATATGACCCGGCTTGATATACCCGTACCACCGGGGTTTACCGTGACCACTGAAGCCTGTAATGCTTACCTGGCAGCAGGAGAGCAGTTTCCGGAAGGTATGTGGGAGCAAGAGCTTGCCGCCATAGCTGCCACAGAAGCGGCAACCGGAAAGAAATTTGGTGACTCGCAAAACCCGTTGCTGGTCTCCTGCCGTTCCGGTGCCAAGTTTTCCATGCCGGGTATGATGGATACCATATTGAACATTGGGCTCAATGACGATGTGGTCAGGGGCATGATCGAAAAGAGTGGTGATGCCCGGTTTGTTTACGACCTTTATCGTCGTTTGGTGCAAATGTTCGGCAGCGTGGTAATGGAAGTGCCGGATGAAGTGTTTGAAGCAGTGATCACGGCCAAGCGCAAGGAAAGGGGAGTAGTCTCGGATTCCGATTTGTCGGCAGAAGACTGGCAACTGGTCACGACTCATTTCAAGGAAATTTATCAAACCTACACCGGAAGCCCTTTTCCGGCAGATCCGTTTGAGCAATTGAAGCTGGCTACCGAGGCGGTATTCAAGAGCTGGAACGGCAAACGAGCCATTGACTATCGGAATGCAGCCGGAATCAGGCATGACCTGGGAACCGCCGTCAATATTCAAACCATGGTATTCGGTAACATGGGAAGTGATTCCCTGACCGGTGTAGCCATGTCTCGAAACGCTTCCACCGGGGAGAACGTGATTGAAGGGGACTTCCTGTTCAATGCCCAGGGTGAGGACGTGGTTGCCGGTATTCGAATCACCCAGACGATGGATGAACTGAAAGATGAAATGCCGGCCATCTACAAGGAGTTTGCCGATATTGCATCCAAGCTGGAGAAGCATGCTCGAAATATGCAGGACATGGAGTTTACTGTAGAGCAGGGTAAACTCTGGTTGTTGCAGACAAGAGATGGCAAGCGTACTGCCCAGGCGGAAGTAAAAATTGCCGTTGACATGGTCGAAGAAGGTATGATCACCAAAGAAGAAGCGGTGAATCGGGTACAGCCAAATCAGATCGATTTTTTCCTGCACCCGCAGCTTGACCCGAATGCCGTAAAGGAAGCAACGGTTTGGGGCAAAGGGTTGAATGTTTCCCCGGGTGCCGCGGTAGGTAAGGTGGCAATGGATGCGGATATTGCCGAAAAATGGAGCAAGAGTGGTGAGCCGGTGATTATGGTGCGCCCTGAAACCAAGCCGGATGATGTGCACGGAATGTTGGCATCCCAGGGTATTATGACCAGCCGGGGTGGCCGAACCAGTCACGCGGCGCTGGTTGCCCGTCAGTTTGGCAAGCCGGCAGTGGTGGGTGTGGAAGACCTCACGTTCGATTGGACGGAAAGAACGATCTCACTGAATGATGTCACTCTTCATGAGGGTGACTGGGTATCACTTGACGGTACCAATGGTACCTTCTTCCAGGGGCAGATTCCTACTGTTGTTCCTTCCCTGGAAAACTCCGAGCTATCGAAACTTCTGGGTTGGGCGGATGAAATCAGGCGTCTTCAGGTTTGGGCCAACTCGGACTATCCGAGAGATGCGCAAAAAGCGAAATCCTATGGAGCCCAGGGTATTGGTTTGTGCCGTACCGAGCACATGTTCTTTGAAACCAGCCGTTTGCCTGTCGTTCAGAAAATGATTATGGCGAAAGAGTTGAGTGAGAGAAAAGCGGCGCTGGCCGAGCTGTTCCCGCTTCAGCGTGGCGACTTTGAAGGCTTGTTCAAAGTGATGGGAGGAGATCCGGTAGTAATTCGACTGCTTGATCCACCTTTGCACGAGTTTTTGCCATCCTACGAAGAACTGGTGCATGACATCACTGATCTGAAAATGAAGATGCAGCACGCCGGTGAACTGGATCAGCTCAATGCTCATCTGGATAAACTGCGGGTGGAAGAAGAGTTCCTGACGCGTGTGGAAGCATTGGGAGAGTCTAACCCCATGCTGGGTACAAGGGGTGTGCGTCTTGGTATCGTCTATCCTGAAATCGTCCGTATGCAGGTAAGGGCCATTTTTGAAGCGGCCGTGAACTGTAAAAAATCCGGTGTCGATGTCAGACCGAAGATTATGATCCCTCTGGTCAGCCACATCAATGAGTTGAAACTGGAAAAAGAAATTCTGGAAGAGGAGGCCAAATCTGTGCTGTCCGAGCACAAGGTGGAGCTGAATTATGAATTCGGAACCATGATCGAAATTCCAAGAGCGGCGATTACCGCAGATGAGTTGGCCGAAGTGGCCCAGTTCTTCTCATTTGGTACCAATGACCTGACCCAGATGACGTTCGGGGTATCGAGAGACGATGCCGAAGCCGGATTCCTGGTGCACTACATGGAGCGAGGCCTGTTGGAGGACAGCCCGTTTGACACCCTTGATCAGAAAGGGGTGGGCAGCCTGATGCAATTGGCGACACAAAGAGGACGATCAGTTAATCCCGAGCTGAATATCGGTATTTGTGGAGAGCATGGCGGTGATCCGAGAAGTATCGATTTCTGTCATCGAATTGGTCTTGATTATGTGTCTTGCTCGCCGTATCGGGTTCCGGTGGCCCGTCTTGCTGCTGCTCACGCGGCATTAAAGGACAAGCAGAACGACTGATCTGCGTGGCGAGCGAGTAGTATTGGTCGCTGGTGAAAAAAGCCAGGCACGCGTGTTGTAAAGCTTGCCTGGCCATCAGAGTATGTTCACTCCCGGTTGAGCAGGTGTTCCTCGTGCAACCTGCCAACCCCTGCCTTTTACTGTCTTTTGGTTATGAATTGGCCCGGAGCAGGAGTCGAAATACATCGTTATTTCACAGTGACTGGACAAGAATGCCCTGTCAGGTTGCTTCTTTACACATCAAGCCGGATTGTGAGAAAAAACTGATAGGAGCTTACCCGTCAAATCATTGTGAACCAGACTCTAAGGCTATGGTTCGGGCTTTCGATATGATTGGAGAAACTTGACTTGATCAAAAAAATTGCGATCAATCAGCTCGCTGTGGGCATGTACATCGCGGAGGCCAATAACGATTGGATTCCGGCTGGTGCCACTGTTCGCAAAGGGGTAATAAAAAGCGCCGATACGATAGAGAAAATTAAAAAGCTTGGTGAGGATTTTGTCTATATTGATACCGAAAAAGGGATAGATTCTGCCGGCCAGGAAGGGCTCGGCGGCCACACAGTCAGTATGCCGCCTCATCAGAATCGGCAGGCAAAAAAGGCACGACAAAGCGGAGTCGCAGCAAGTATGCGCCCCACAACCTCTTTGAAAGAGGAGCGGGAGCGGGCCGGGAAACTGCATTCCCATGCGAAAGAGTTGATAGGAGGGGTGCTGGATAATGTGAAAAATGGCAAGGGAGTCGATGCCCGGGTCATTTCCAATATGGCGGATGAACTCACGGACTCTCTTGATCGGAATGTCAATGCGTTATCCTGTTTGTCCCGCATTCGTGAGAAAGACAGCTACTTGCTGGAGCACTCCGTCAATGTGGGTATATTACTGGGTCTTTTCGCCCGCTCGATGAAATATGATCGTACCCGGATCGCGGAACTGGTTACAGCTGGAATTCTGCATGATATTGGTAAAATTCTGGTTCCCGACGAGGTGCTCAACAAGCCGGGAAGGCTGGAAGATGATGAATGGGAGGAGATGAAGCGGCATGTTGTTTATGGTGAGCAGGTATTGAGTCAGACAGAAGGCTTGCCGGATGTGGCTCGAACAGTTTGCGTTCTGCACCATGAGCGGCTTGACGGTTCGGGCTATCCGAGGAATCTGAAGGGTCAGGATATCTGCCGGTACGGCAGAATGGCAGCCATTGTCGATGTGTATGACGCCATTACGGCAGATCGGGTGTATCACAAGGGCGTGTCACCTAACGAGGCGTTGAAAAAACTGATCGATTGGAGTGTGTTTCATCTCGATAAGGATCTGGTTTATTCCTTTATTCGCTGTGTCAGTATTTACCCTGTGGGCACTGTGGTTGAATTGGATACCGGTTGTGCCGGTGTGGTGATTGAAGCCAACCCGATACACCCCAAACGTCCGATTCTTCGGGTTTTTTACAATGTCAGGCACAACCACTACCTCAATCCCTATGTGCTGGATATGTCCTCTGGCCGCACAACAGAAGAGATTGTGGGTACCGTTGACACCGGGGAGCTAAACATCAAGGTAGGGGACTTTTTATAATTCTGTCTCAAGAGGCTTTGCAGGGGGGCGGCCCAGAGTGGCGCTCCGGGAGCGGAGCCCCGGGGTTTGGCGGCACACGCGCAAGTAACCTCACAGGTCAGCGGCGTTACCGGGCTTCCCATCCAGCATTTCTGCTGACACCAGTACAATTCCGTTTTCGGATACATAGAAACGCTTTCTATCCTCATTGATGTCGAAGCCGATGGTGGTGCCGGAGGGGATATTGCAATCCCTGTCAATAATGGCTTTTTGAATTTTGCAATTTCGACCGATCACGACATTAGGCAGAATGACCGAGTCCTTTAACTCGCCAAAGCTGTTGACTCTCACGTTATTAAAGACCAGGCAACGATCCACCGTGCTTCCGGAAATGATACAGCCCGAAGAAATCAGGGAGTCATTGGCACTACCTCTTCTGCCCGGATCATTGAAAACAAATTTGGCAGGCGGGAGTTGCTCCTGATAGGACATGATGGGCCATGTTTTGTCGTATAAATTCAAAGGTGGTGTAACATCACACAGGGCCATGTTGGCTTCATAATAGGCATCGATTGTGCCCACATCTCTCCAGTAGCCCGGCTCTCCGGTTTCGTCATCTCTAAAGCAATAGGCATTGACATGCGTGTTGCCAATCAATCCCGGAATAATGTCCTTGCCGAAGTCGTGGCTGGAAGTCTGGCTTGAGGCATCTTTGGCCAGTTGGTCGTAAAGAAAATCTGAATGAAATACATAAATCCCCATGGAAGCGAGTGCTTTTCCCGGGTTATGAGCACAGGGATTGGGGTTTGCAGGCTTTTCGGTAAACTCGATCACGTTGTTTTTGTAATCGGCCGAGAGTACACCAAACTGCTTCGCTTCCTTCAGGTCGACCTCGATACAGCCTATCGTCATTTCGGCGCCGCTATCGAGATGTTCATGGATCATACGGCCGTAGTCCATTTTGTAGATGTGATCGCCCGCGAGGATCAGTACCAGTTTTGGAGAATGCTCGCGAATGATGTCCATACACTGGTATACCGCATCGGCGGTGCCCTGATACCAGTCTTCCCTGACTCGCTGCTGGGCAGGAACCAGGTCGATAAACTCCCCCAGTTCAGGCTTCAGGAAATTCCAGCCCTGGTTAATATGCATGTTCAGAGAGTGTGACTTGTACTGGGTCAGGATAGAAATTTTGCGAATTTTGGAGTTGATGCAATTTGACAGGGGAAAGTCGATACTTTTGTATTTGCCTCCAAAGGGAACGGCTGGCTTCGAATGCCATCGGGTCAGGGATTTCAGTCGAGAGCCGCTGCCACCAGCGAGTATGATTGCCTGGGTTCCATCTACCGCGTTACTATCCCTGATTCGTTTGTAAGCTGTGCCATGCGTGTAACTTGCAAAATCTGACATTGTTTTATTCCTGGCGATGTGCCCGCTATCGGTATCCGGGACGGTAAGCACAGTCTGGCAATCAGAAAGTGCACAGAACTAACAGGGTTGCTCTCTTTCTGGCAACCCGGAAGGGTAACAAGGTATCCTGTCACCGAATGCTAGCGGGCAAATATGATAGTAATATTACGGTTGTTACGGTTGAGAGATTTTCGTTATACAAAGAAGTTGTCCCGGGTGCAAGCATCCTGTCAGGTTCACAATCACTCCCCGGTCTCGGATCTTCTGGTGAGTCTCTCTACAACCTCTTTGGCAAAGGAGTTATTTTCAGCGATTTTTGCAAGCTCCAGAGCGGACAGCAATGCGATAGAAGAAACAAACCCGCTGACTCTGCGTAACTCATCGGCTTCCGCTTGAACTCCCTGTATGGTTTCTCCGGAGATACGGCGGTAGATTTGCTCTGCGCCTCCGTGGATCAGGCTGTTCATCACTTTCCAGTTTTTTTGTTTGATCGTGGCTATGGTGTCCACGAACCGGTTGTCAATTTGTTCCAGATCCTGAATAATCTGGTCAAAAGAGCGGTTGTTCCATTTACCTGTTGCCGGGTTCTTGATGCGGTAGGCGTTGTCTTTTTTGAAATGTTCCAGGTCTTCGTCCGTCGCGACCAGGTGGAGCCAGCAGGCTCTGACATAAGATTCGTAAATGGGGCGCATCAGTGCATAGGCAGAACCGATCAGCCGGTTTTCCACCAAAAGAAAAAATGCGGTCTGCAGTTCAAGACTGTAGTGCAGCAACCCCACCGAGACCCTGTTGCGACAGGTTTGTGGAAATGCCAGCTGTTTTACCTTGTGTGAAATCCAGCGATCGATGGCCCGGGATTCTTCGATGAAATTCATGACGCTGTGTATTCTCGTTGTTGCTTGCCTGGACAGGCGACGGTCAATGTGTTTTCGGTCTTTTATTCCTGATCCGTAAACACCATGTTTACCGTATTTTATCGTTCTGATTATAATAATCTACCGATGATCAGTGCTTTCTTCGGATTCTTTATCGACCAGGGTGAACCCATTGCTTGACAGACTCGCTACTTTCTACCAACGCACAATTATTCGTCATCCGGCTGTGACCTTGTTGTTTGTGTTACTGCTTTGTGTGCTTTCAGGATTAAAGGTGAACCAGTTTCGCCTGGATGCTTCTGCAGATTCCCTGGTACTGGAAAATGACCAGGATCTGGAGTTCTATCGCTCCATGCGTGACAGGTTCCCTTCTTCAGATGATTTTCTGCTGGTGACCTTTACCCCGCAGGCGGAACTGTTCAGTCAGGAGTCGATCGAGGCATTGACGGCTCTGAGGGATGATATTGAAGCAATGGCCAATGTGTCATCAACCAACTCTATTTTGAATGTGCCGCTGCTGTTCGGCCCGGATTTGACCCTGGACAATATAGAATCCCGTGTGCGAACCCTGGATAAAGATCCGGTGCCACTTGATCAGGCGAAACAGGCGTTGTTGTCCAACCCCTTGTATTTCAATCTGTTGATCAGCCCGGATGCACAAACCACGGTTATACAGGTTAATCTGAAAGTCGATCCGGAGTTTTATCGTTTGCTGAGTCAGCGAGAAGCGTTGAGAGAACAGCGACGGGCGGGAACACTGAGCGTCAGTCAGGCAAATGAACTGAAAGAAGTGACCGCCCGCTTTGATCGGGTGAGCAAGGAGTTGGCTGCCCGACAGGAGGCAGATGTAGCCGAAATCCGCTCAATTATGTTGCGTCACCGCTCGGGTGTTCAATTATACCTCGGTGGTGTGCCCATGATTGTTTCCGATATGATCGCTTTTGTCGACAGTGACCTGAAAACCTTTGGTCTGGGTGTTCTGGTGTTTTTGCTACTGACCCTGATCGTTATTTTCCGGCAATGGCAATGGGTGGTGTTGCCCCTGTTGTGTTGTGCTGTCACTGTCTGGCTGGAGGTGGGTTATCTGGGCCGGGTGCAGTGGCCGGTGACGGTTATTTCTTCCAATTTTGTTTCTCTGTTACTGATTATTACCCTGTCGATGACGATACATATCGTGGTGCGTTATCGGGAATTGCAACGCCTGAACCCGTCAAGCAGCCCGTCACAACTGGCGTTTGACACCGTAAAGGCGATGGCCAAACCCTGCCTTTACATGGCGCTGACGACCATCGTGGCATTTGGCTCGCTAACTCTGAGCGGTATCCGACCCGTGATGGACTTCGGCTGGATGATGACCATAGGTATTGCCGTTGCCTATGTTATGGCCTTCCTGATTATGCCCGCTGCCGTGGTGCTTTTGCCTGGCAGTCGGGCACCCGGGGTTGTCAGTGAAACCCCTTCACTGACTGTGTACCTTGCCGGATTTACCGAAAAACACGGGGGCAAAATACTTGTTTTTAGCCTGGTTCTCGCCCTTTTCTGTGGCATGGGCGTCACCCGGCTGACTGTAGACAATCGATTTATTGATTATTTCAAGTCTTCTACCGAGATTTACCAGGGCATGGTAGTGATTGATGAGAAAGTGGGGGGCACGACACCGCTTGATGTAATAATCGACGATGTTCGTCAGGAAGTGACTGAAACCGGCGCTGACCCGTTTCTGGATGATGACCCGTTTCTGGATGATTGCAATGGCGGGTTTGATCAGGACGACGGGGCTTTCGCCAGTGATTGCGAGGCAGCAGGGGAAACCGTTCGTAATACCTGGTACACCTTCAAAAAAATGGAACAACTTGAAAAAGTGCACAACTATCTGGAGTCTTTGCCGGAAACAGGCAAGGTATTATCCATTGCAACCACGTTGAAGCTGGCTCAGCAAATCAATCAGGGGAAAAAGCTCAATGCGTTACAATTGGCCTTTCTGCCTGCTGTTTTCCCGGAAAACCTGAAAGGTATTCTGATCGACCCCTATTTATCGGAAGAGTATGCCAGTGCGAAGTTTACCGTACGCCTGATTGAATCCTCGCCGGAACTAAACAGAAATACACTGATCAACAAAATTCACAGGTATCTGACAGAAGAAGCGGGCTATGAGCCCGAGCGAGTTCATTTTACCGGTATGGCGGTGTTGTACAACAACATGCTGCAGAGCCTGTTTGATTCGCAAATCAAAACCCTCGGGGCGGTATTTCTGGCCATTGCCCTGATGTTCCAGGTACTGTTCCGGTCTCTCCGCCTCGCTCTGATAGGTCTTGCACCGAACTTGCTGGCTGCCGGTTCAGTATTGGGGTTAATGGGGTGGCTGGGTGTGCCCCTGGATATGATGACCATTACCGTGGCATCCATCACCGTGGGTATAGCCGTGGATAACACCATTCACTATATCCATCGGTTTCGTCTGGAATTTGAGAAAGACCGGGATTATCTGGCTACCATGCATCGTTGTCATGGAACCATCGGACGTGCGATGTTCTATACCTCGCTGACCATAGTCATCGGTTTTTCCATTTTGGCTCTGTCCAACTTCATTCCCACGATTTATTTCGGCCTGTTCACCGGCATGGCTATGATAGTGGCGCTATTGGGGGCACTAACCTTGCTGCCCCGGTTGCTGATCTGGTTAAAGCCGTTGGGGCCTGGCGCCAATGAATGCTGATTGCTCCGCAGTTGACGCCGATCAACGGTTCGTGCCTGCCCAACAGCCAAAGCTAGACAAAAAGCGCACCTATACTCTCTCCGGAATGTATTCGCCTTATCGCCTCGGCGAACAGTGGCGCAACAGAAAGGGTGGTCAGCTTGTTCATCTGCTTCTGAGCCGGGACATCTACGGTATTGGTGGTGACAATCGACTCCAGCCCTGATGTAGCCAGTCGTTCGACTGCCGGGCCACAGAGCACGGGATGGACGGCACCGGCGTGGACACTTTTTACTCCGGCCCTGGCAAGCGTATCTACTGTTGCGATCAGGGTTCCTCCGGTTGAAATTTCGTCCTCGAAAATGACTGCGTCCTTACCTGCCACATCGCCCACGACCTGACCTTGCATCACATGGGTGTCACTTATCCGGCGCTTGTCGATAATGGCCATGGGGATAGCTAACCGTTCGGAAAACTTGCCAGCCCGCTTTGCCCCTCCCGCATCTGTGGCAACCGCCACCATGTTGGACAGGTTATAATGTTCCCTGAAGTGTTGGGCGATGGTGGGTATCGCTGAAAGGTGATCTACCGGGTAGCGGAAAAAACCATGCACCTGGTCAGCATGCAGATCCATTGTCAGTACCCGGTTGGCACCCGCTGTTTCAAGCAGATCGGCGATAAGCCTGCCGGTAATGGATATTCGGGGTGCATCCTTTTTATCCGAGCGGGCATAGGAATAATAGGGAATAACTGCCGTAATTCTGGCTGCCGACGCATGTTTCAGCGCATCAATTGCAATCATTAGTTCCATGATATGTTCGCTGACGGGTTGGGTAAAGGATTGAACGATAAAAACATCTCTCTCCCGCACATTCTCGTCAATCTGGACAAACTGGTTGTCATTTGAAAAGCGAGAAATGGTCATGGAACTGAGAGGGGTACCAAGGTGCTGGCAGATTTTTTTTGCCAGAGAAGGGTTGGAGTTGCCGCTGAAAATCTTGAGCGTGTTTTTCATAGTGGCACAGACGTTCCGTAAGAGTACATTGAGCCCGGGAGGATGATTTCAAAAACGGGAATAGTCAATGACACAGGTAAAAAAATCGTCAGGAAATCGCACTGAACGGTCGCCATAGAACAAACCCGCAGCGTGCCTTGTCTGCGGGTTTGTTCTGTTTCAGGTCAGGATGGCAGGCAGGCTAAAACGACATCCCGGAAAGCAGCATATGGGTATAGATCGATGCCATATAACCCAGAACAATTGCCCAGGACCATTTCAGGTGAGTGAAAAAAGTATAAACGCCCCGAGCCTGCCCCATAAGGGCGACGCCGGCAGCAGAACCGATGGAGAGCATCGAGCCGCCCACGCCGGCGGTGAGGGTAACCAGAAGCCACTGATTGACATTCATATCCGGAAGCATGGTCAGCACGGCGAACATAACAGGAATGTTGTCAACGATCGAGGATAATACACCGACCAGAATGTTCGCCCAGGTGGCACCCATTTGTTCGTACATCAGATGAGAAATAAGATTCAGGTAGCCAAATGCGCTCAAACCACCGACACAAAGCACGACGCCATAGAAAAACATCAGCGTGTCCCACTCGGCACGTTGCAGTTGTTGAAAAATATCGAATTTTAATATCTCACGTCCAGTGACTCTCCCGTCGTTGTCAGGCTCGGTAGCTTCTTCCTGAAATCCGGGGTCATTTCCGTCAGGATTGATTTTAAGGAAGTACCCGTAAAGATTGAGTATGCCCATACCTGTCATCATGCCCACCATGGAAGGCAGATGCAGAAAGCTGTGAAAGGTGACCGCCATGGTAATGGTTCCCAAAAACAGGGCGATGACAACAAAGCCGCCTTTTTTGATCTGTACTTCTTCGTTGTTACTGGAAGGCGTACCTTTGGGAAGAAACAGTGACAGGATAAATGCAGGCACAAACCAGTTGACGATTGACGGAATCAGTAACGCAAAGAACTCGCTAAAATGCACCATGCCTTTTTGCCAGACCATGAGTGTGGTAATGTCGCCAAAGGGGCTGAATGCGCCGCCGGCATTTGCCGCAACCACGATATTGATGCAGCCCAGTGATACGAATTGTGCGTTATCCCTGGCAACAGCCAATACAACTGCAGCCATTACGAGCGCTGTGGTCAGGTTGTCGGCGATGGGAGAAATGGCAAAGGCCAGCATTCCTGTGATCCAGAATATTGTTCTCAATGAGAAGCCTTTGGATACCAGAAAGGCACGCAGTGCGGCAAAAATGTTTCTCTCCTCCATGGTATTGACATAGGTCATCGCAGCCAACAGAAAAAGCAGCAGCTCGGCATATTCCAGAATATTGTGTTGAACCAGGTCATTTACCGAGTGTATGTCACCATGCTGGTTGAATGAAATGGCAACCAGTACCCAGATAATACCTGCCGCTACCATCACAGGCTTGGATTTTCTCAGGTGAAGATATTCCTCACCTATCACCAATGCGTAGGCAAAGGCAAAGAGAATAACAGCCAGAATACCCATCCAGGTCGCCGTCAGGTCGAGGCTGCTGGTGGTTTCGTTAGCCCATACATTGCTGGTAAATAACGCAAGAAAAGAAAATAGAATGGTTGTTCTGATTTTGTTCATTGGCGCCACCTTTAATTGCGAATCCGACTGCAGCAAATCCGGCCAAAGCGAAACCGATTCTGCCGTTCTGTTTTCAGGTTGGAGGACAGGTCTTTATTGAAAGACTAGCAGATAAAAAACAGAAAGGCGGATTGCCTGATATTTGTGGCAGGATGGAAGCAGTTTTTTTGGCTGGTATTCAGGCTTAATTCTGATTCAGAATATCGATTGGGTTGAAATTGGCGGCTGCTGTGATTTTGCTCGAAAGGTAAGCAATAGGCTGCAAACCGATAGTAATCAAGTTGAGCTAGGTAGAATTCCGCGTTGGATTTGTCGGAAATAATCAGCCCGCGCCTTTCAAGTTGAGCAACCTGTTCAGAAAGCCGGATTGGTGGCTTTGTATAAGGGGTTTTGCGGTGTGCGTGGGGTCTATTGCTTTGGGAACGGCCCATTTTTCAGCCCCCCGGAAACGAGTAACCCCTCGCGGTGCGCTGCATTCTATCTGCGAGGATAGACGAGAAGCGGGAGGGGTGTTGTTGCTGATAGGTACAAGTATTTGAGTGGCAATATCAAGTAGAATACTACTGCATGAAATGCCATGCCCTTACATTTTTGGTTTTTGAGGGGCCTATAACTATTTGATAAATAATGGTTTTTATTGATTTTGTGCGTAAGGTGAGTGCTTCATCTGGATGATTTTCAAGTCGATTTTTAACCATTGTGTCAGGCTCCATTGCGCTGTAAACAATATATTTATCGTCGTTAGTTGCTTCGAAATTCAGCATTTTCGCCCCATGCCGACGCTATTGGCTTCGTCTCGGTATCCCGGTGCGATCTGCAAATTTTCCACCCCATAAAGTGTTGGCGTATTTTGGAGCCAAAGATGATATTCGGAACCGGTCAGCGAATGTGTTGCTGAGCAATCGACGTTCCAGTGCCTTAATACATAGCCTGCAACTGCCGCCCGCACCTGGATCTTGAGCATTCCATTTGCCATTCCGTATTCGGTTTCGATAGTTTTAGGGTGTTTCAGATTAGGGTGCGGAACAATATGCATTTCAACAATGCGGTTCCATTGAATATCGCTTTCTTTCGTTTCAGACTTGGGAATTTCCGTATTGAGCAGTTTTGGTTCTGCTATACGGTTAATGACAAAGTCCGTAAACCGTTCCCTTTTCCTGTCGAAAGCTCTTGCATGCCAGCGAAGGCCGTTATCTACCAGAGCAAAGGGCACAATTTCCCGCTGGCTAAAGCCGCTGGAAAGTGAGCGATAAGCTATTTTGAGTGCCTTTTTTTGGTGAATTGCTTTGGTGATTTCTGCCAGCACATCCATATTTGGCCAGGAGAATGGAAAATTGAGCTGTGTGGATGATTCTGCTGTAACCAAAGATATGCCGCCTGATACATGATCATCTCCCAGCCCGTAGCACAATGCGGATAACGCCTGGCTGCCCTGGTAGGCAAACAGGGGCCTGAATTGATCGCCTTCGATATAGGCCCTGGCTTTTGTATCGTAGGTAAGGTTTTCAGGTGCCAGCTCTTTATAAAGGGATATATCCCGAGTCGCGGCGGCAGCTTTAATACCAAACCGGTTGACCAGATCGTTTCTGTTGACTGCGCCTAAAAAGCGTAGCTTGAAGTCTATATGGAAAAGCCTTTCCTGCTGCGCCTGGCTGATGCCTTTTAATGCTTTGTTTTCAATCAAGGGTAAGGGCCTTTGTTTTATCAATAAGAGACCAAAATAATTGTTGCCTGGTGTATCAAGTGCTGCTCGAATTTGTCGTGGATCATAATATCAGCGGTGTATATGTGTCAATAATGGTTGTTGACATCATCAAAAAGATGATGATAATGCTTTGCTATTGATTATGGATGATCCCTGATGGGCGGTTGCTTTCGGGTAGGACAAGCGTCCTGGTGTGTGAGCAAAGTGTTGTGAGCAAGATGTTGAGAAAAAAGTGTTGTGAGGAAGATGCTATGAGGAAAGCGTTTTGAGTTTCCAGGGGTTGCAAGCAACATATCGGCGTTTATTCAGCGAGAATGCCGCATGGAAGCTATTAAGAGCCGATAATGCACCTTATATATTGGCTTTTATTGCTGATTTGTTTTCTGAAGAAAGTGAAGTCCCCTACGGGCGTGCGCGAATCATGCTGGATGCAGAAATAGAGCGCAGTCGTGAATTGGGTATTTGGTCTACAGAAACCACGGCAGCAACTTATTTAAACCAGTGGATACGAAATGGTTGGTTGCGAGAAATGGATGATTCTGTAACCAGGACCGATGCCAGCGAGATCGCGCTCAGGTTCTGTAAGGGTCTGGATGAAAGAAACTCTGGCACTACTGCCTCGCATTTACGCATCGTTCAGGAAGCAGTTCGCGATTTGGCGGTTGTTATAAGCCCTGATGTAAATGAACGAGTCACCTTGCTAGAAAGTAAAAAGGCCGAGATTCAGCGGGAAATAGATGCGCTCCAGGCCGGCGTTGTGCCGGAACTTGGCGAGGTTGAGCAACGGGAGCGTGTTCGGGAAATATATCAACTTGCTTCCGTGTTAACGGGTGATTTTCGTCGGGTAGAAGACGAAATCAGGGTGTTAGACAAAGAACTGAGAGTGCAGATCATCGAAGGTGATGCGTCTCGTGGCGACATTCTTTTATCCGTTATGGAAAAAGAAGCATTGCTTTCTACCACTGAAGCCGGAAGCGCATTTGAGGGCTTCTTTCAATTGCTCTGTGATCAAAACCGATCAATGGAGTTTCGCGAACAGCTTCGCAGCATCTTGAGCAGGCCGGTCGCGAAGCAGCTTTCTGTTAGCCAGCAACAATTTTTGAATCAACTGATGCGCGAGTTAAGCCGTGAAAGTGATCGCGTTTTTCGTATCAGGCGTCGTACTGAAGAAGGCTTGCGTTCCTATATTGAAAGTGGCGCTGCGGCAGAAAATCAGGCTGTTGATCGTTTGCTATCAAAACTCGAAAGGCAGGCTGTTGTGTTGCGTGATGCAGGTGTGGACTTAAAAGCCGAAACCGCTCTGAATTTGCCTGTCGGCCCCATTGAAATCAAGTCGCCCGAATCTATGCGATTAAGAAGCCCTGACGATAAGCTGGATACTTCTGGCGTGGAAGAAAAAGCAAATAGCCGCGAGCCAAGCGCTCATGTTCTCGATTGTTTGGATGCCGTTCAAGTGAGAGAGATTGCACATAAAACATTCGACGCTCTCAAAGCGCATGGCCCAATGTCGATAGCAGGGCTGGCTGCAAAGAATCCATTGAAGTCGGGCCTGGAGGAGCTGGTTGCCTGTTTGCGAGTGGCTAAAGCCGTGGGTGCAACGGCCCTGGAGCAAAAAGAAGATGTGGCTCTGACGGATAAGTACGGCGTGATGTTGAAGGCATCCATTCCAACTTACTTGCTGACGCCTGATTTGTTCCCTGAAGACATTGATGAGCTGCCGTTATAAGGAAAAACCATGACTAATAATTCTCCTCCGAATAGTTTCTTTTCTCTCGTTAAGGGCAATGAGAGTGCTGATAAGCAGGGTTTTGATGTTGAGGAAGTTGCTGATAATGGAATGGTCAAAGCCGAGGTGCTGGATAATCAGTCTGCTGAAAATGTTGACGCTCTGAATGCTGGTAATGCCATAACGCCAGGTGATTCTGCTATGCCCCATGATGCACGGCGGGTGCTGGTACATTTAATGCGACAAGGTTCGGTGATGGCTGCGCAAAAACCCAAACTGTTTGCCTTGCTTTGTCGTCATGAAGTCGTAATAAGAAAGCATTTGTCGGAAGTTTATCTACAGCTAATTCTGGATCAAAAAACGGGTGTGGCGTTTGTCGCCAGTGCCGATTATCAGAATGACATCAGGGTTAATGCCGCGTTCGGCTCTGAAGGCGATAGTGAAGTGGCAGATGATCTGGAATTGGGTGAATCGACAACATTGATTGCAAAGAGAACGCTATCGCTGTACGACACTCTGATATTACTGGTTCTTAGAAAGCATTATCAAGACAGGGAAGCGGCGGGAGAGCAGAAAATCACGATAGATATTGAGCGCCTGGAATCCTGTCTTACACCTTTTCTACCCATTACTGATCATGCGTCTAAAGATCGTAAAAAGCTGGTGGCGAGAGTCAAAGAGATGGTGAAAAGGAAAGTGCTGTCAACCATTCGCGGCGCTGAAGACCGATATGAAATAACCCCGATTATTCGCTATGTGGTCAGTGCGAGTTTTTTAGAATCCATGTTGGCCGAGTATAGCCTGTTGGCGCAACAAACAGCAGGTGCTTCGGTTCAAACAGGCCCTTTTGATAACAACAGAAACGAAAGAATTGGTGAAGCCAATGAGCAGCCTTGAGCCGAATAACAGCCTTGAGCTAGATAACAGCCTTGAGCTAGATAACAGCCTTGAGCTAGATAACAGCCTTGAGTCGAATAAAAGCCCGACGGCAACACAAGCCGATTTGTTTCCTAAAGGCCAAATAAAACTGGCGGAGCTGTCGGTATTCAATTGGGGCTCTTTTGATGGTTTGCATACGGCCGCTATCGACCCCGATGGAACCCTGGTAACAGGTGATAACGGTTCGGGTAAATCCACTTTTATTGATGGCTTAATGGCGCTGTTGTTACCTGCAGGTAAAGCTACGTTTAATGTTGCGGCGGCTCAGGGAGATCGCTCGGATAGATCGCTATTATCCTATATGCGCGGCAGTTTTGGCTCCGCTCACGATGGTTCTTCTACCCGTGTCAAGAGTAAACGCGAGAAAAATGTTGTGACCGGGCTCAGGGCGCTTTACCAATGTGAGGATGGTTCAAGTGTTACCCTGGCAGCCTTGTTTTGGACAACCAGCTCAACCAATACACTCAGCGATGTAAAGCGAGTGTATCTTGTTGCAAAAAGGAATATGCAACTTAAAGAATTGTTAGGCGCTTTTGGTGAAGGTAATACAAGGCAACTGAAACAATGGCTACGAGATGACCCTGCAATTACCGATTGTGATAGCAACTTTAGTGATTACCAGGAACTTTACCGCAAGTATTTATACATGGATAACAAAAATGCGCCTGCTTTGTTGTCTCGTGCCCTGGGCCTCAAGAAGATTGATGATCTTACCAGGCTTATCCGTGAATTGGTGTTAGAGCCCAGTGGTGTGAAAGAGGATGCGCGAAAAGTTGTTGAAGAATTTTCCGACCTCGTTGCCATCCATGAAAAACTGATTGATGCTAAAGAGCAAAAGGCTCATTTGAGCAGATTGCCTGAGCTTTCAGAAACCATCGCTGCATCCAGGCTGGCCCTTGAAAAGTTACAGCTTCAGAAAAATCATTTGGGTGTTTACTTTGGCGAAGCGCTTGCAATGCTCTGGGCTAACAGGCTGAGTGAGCTGGAAGAGGCGTTGGAGGCGCTTCGCAGGTCTATTGTTCGCGCCGAAACAGAAGAGAAAGATGCGCAGGGCTCGGTTGAAAAAAGGCATGAAGAATATCTCAGCCTTGGTGGCGATAAGATTGAATCCCTGAAAAAAGATATTCAGCATGCTAAAGACAAGCTTAACGCCGTTATACAAGCATCTTCGCGCTATCAAAGTGACTGTCGTAGCCTGGAATTGGATGCAGAACTGAATGAAGAGCATTTTATTGCTAATCAGCGCAAAGCCACATTAAAGCTGGAAAAAATCGAAGACGATACCAAACAAAGCCAGGATTATTTTGGTGGCATTGCGGCACAGTTGAGCGAACAACAGCAACACTTGAGCGATATTAAAGACGAGATACGGGAGATAGAAGCTCGCCCTGATTCAAACATCGATGTTCGCTATCAGCAACTTCGTGATGAAATGATAGAGTCTCTTCATTTATCGGGTGATGAGCTGGTTTTTATCGGCGAATTACTCGATGTTAAAGACGATGAGAAAGCCTGGCAAGGCGCTATCGAGCGTGCGTTAGGCGGTCTGAGAACGACTTTATTAGTCCCACAAAAGAGCTATTCCATGGTGACGCGCTGGCTCAATGTGCGGCATACCGGCTTACATGTGCGGGCACAGGTTGTTTCTCGCGACAAGTCGGCCTCGTCATTTAGTAACAGTAAGGGCCCTTCAAACTTTACTGAATTTAATGAGCATGGTTACCTTCGTAAACTGGTATGGAAAGATCATCCCTATCGTGATTGGCTTAAAGGCCACTTGAATAAGTTTGATTTGCGGTGCGTGTCCGGCACCGATGAGCTTGATGCGACGCCATTCTCGATGACACGGGAGGGCCTTGTGCATATGGAGCGAGGCCGTTTCGAAAAGAAAGATCAGCGTAAGATAGATGATCGCAGAAGTTGGAGTCTTGGGTTTTCCAATAAGTCACGCCTGATACTTTTAAATGCTGATAAAAATGAAGTGGAACTTCGCCTGGCGGAGTTGGGTATAACTTTATCTGAGGCAAGAAAGGCACTCAACAACATAGCTGAAAAAGCCAAGTTGTGGGAAAGAATTAATGGTTATGCCTGGGAGCAAATAAACGCACCTTATTGGCAACAACGCCTGGACACGGTGACTGTTGATCTGGAAAAACTTGAGCAATCTGGCGGAAGCCTTGAGCTGGCTAAATCTCGTTGGGATACAGCCAAGCAGCTATTGCAAGAAATTCAGAAAAATAAAGAGCAACTCAAAAAAGAGGAAGGCGCATTAGAAGCCAGGAAGGATGATGCCCGGCGACACACTGAAAAATATCGTTTGCTGGCATCCACAGGGATGAGTGATGAGGTCAGAGCGCTTCTTTTGGCCAGAATTGGCGTTGTCACATTAGATACCGCTGATCAACAACCGGAGTTCGAAAAGTCTCTGGATCGAGAGTTGGAAAAGGTTCGTTCCGCCAAAAGCAGCGCTGAAAACGCAGCAAATGGTATTATGGGCTCGTTTAGAGGAAAAGATAAATGGCAGCCCCTTACCGTTGATTGGCCTACAGGGTTGGATGGGCTGCCAGACTATTTGGAACATTATGCCTATATTGAAAAAGAGGGATTACCCGAGTTAATCGACCAGTTCAAAGAGCGTTTAAATAAACACGCAACCCAATCTTTGGCTCGAATTAAAACCAGGCTGGAATCTGAACGGGAAGATATATTAGAACGGATCGAAACGATCAATGGTGTGTTAAAACGTACTGAGTTCAAGCAAGGCAGTCATTTAAAACTTGGTTCAAAACGCGAAAAGTATCCACATGTTCAGGAGTTTGAGCGCAAAACCAGAAGTGCGCTAAGTCAGGCGACAAGTGATGATCATGAAGCCCGGTTTAACCTGTTGGCAGACGTTGTGAACATTCTTGAGAAAGCGAGTGCACCGGGAACCTCTAATAATATGGAAAGTTTAAGGTTGTTGGATCCAAGGTATCAGATGTCGTTCTTTGCTGAAGAAATTGATTCACAGACTTTAAGTGTACGCGATGTGCTTGAATCAAGTAGTGGCAAATCAGGCGGTGAGAAAGAGTCCTTTGCTGGTACTATTGTGGCCGCGAGTCTTGCTTATGTATTGACTCCAGATGGATATGAAAAGCCTGTTTATTGCACGGTGTTTTTGGATGAGGCATTTTCGAATACCGCCGAGGCAGTGAGTCGAAGGGTGCTTCGTGTGTTTAAAGAACTTCATATACACGTCAATTTAATTACGCCGTATAAAAACCTGAATTTGGCACGAGAGTCTGCGAGATCATTGCTCATTGCCGAGCGAGATCCAGAACTTCATGAAAGCCGCTTGTGCGAGGTGACATGGGAGGAGATTGATCGGCGTATGGCGGAGCAAAAGCGCGCTGCGATTGGTTCTTCGTTAGATGACGAAATCGCCGCTGAAATCGATCTGGTCAGAATGTAATGAGCGCCGTGTCAAAAACGTCTTGGGGCTTACTGCCAGAAGATGTCCGGCAAACGCTGAAGGTGAAGTGTTGGCAGAACCCAAGAAAACTGAAAAGCTTGTTGAGTGGTGAACAGTCATTTCCGTTAGTCGTTCCTTTGAAGCCTCCAAGGGGAAATGCGGCAATCCTGAATATTCGCCACTTTCAGGATTTTGTGTTGTCCTGGAAGAGATTTTCTCAAGATTCTATTCAAAGTTCTCTTCAAGTTACCGGCCAGCAAGGAAATGAGTCCAACAGCATAGGGTGTGAGGTGATTTGGGAAAAACGAAATTACCGCTCCCTCGCCGAGCAGGATATTCCCACGCACTTGATCATTGCGGATGTCGGCTCACTTGCCTGTTTGCTTGGGCCAGATGAAGAGCGTCAGCTACAACGCTGGTTGGTGAAAATCCGCTATGTTTTTGAATCGCTACGGTTACAATCCCTTTCACTACAAATCAATGGCCATCAAGCCAGCTCTCGTCAAAATGATTGTGACCATAAATTATTCCAGGCATTAATTGATCACCTGGCAACATTAGATAGTTTTGAACAGGGGGATTTAGAGCTGTTGATCAGATTATTGCCGCAGCTACAAAAAGGAATGGGGCGAGGGTGTTATCTCAGGGCGCTGCCTGTGACTTTTGTGGATACCAAATTCATCGAAAAAAATCTGCGAATAATTGAGTCTGTTGTTGCGGCCCTGGTTGATAGGGATGTTAAAGATGCGGGTTTGATGAGCTGGCTTGATTGTAAAGAAAAGCCGAAGGACTGGCTGTTGATCAAGCCTCTCTGTGAAGAAACCAGGGAGCTGTTGGGTGGCCTGCCATTGCTTCGCCTGTCCTCAGACACTTTGCAAGATTTTGCACTGCCTGCAAGAAATATCCTGGTGATTGAGAACGAACAGTCCTGTTTGGCGCTACGGGATATTCGTAACACGATAGCGGTTTCGGGAGGCGGCAAAAATGTTTCATGGATGAAGGCAGGCTGGTTGGCAGGCAAAAATGTTGGCTACTGGGGAGATATTGACTCTGAAGGATTGTCCATTTTAAGTGATGCCAGAAGTAAGCTGAGTAGTATTACTCCACTAATGATGGATGAGCTGACGGTCAAGGCTTTCGAAGAGCGCATGGTGCCAGAGCCTGACCCGGTATCCAGAGAGCCGGTTGCCTTGACAGAAAAAGAGCTGGCTCTGTATAAAGATTTACGTGCTGACCGGTATGTTGGCAAGAGGCTTGAGCAAGAGCGGCTGCCTATGGAGTATGTTGTACAAAACATCGACGCCTGGCTGCACTGCACGATGCGCGGCACTGTATGATAACAGTAAAGCTGCTACCAGCAATCGGTGTTTTACCGGATAGCAACTTGCACTCCAGGTCTGAAGCGATGGCCGTTGCCACCGCTACTTCGGCAATGGGCCAAAAACACGATCCGTGAATTTGACATACCAGGCAGCAGACTGCACCTGAATAATATAGGCAAGTGCAATAACCAGTGCCGCATTCGCTCCTTCCGGGCCAAAGGCATTCATGGCTATGGCAAGGGCAATCGACAGATTTCGCATTACAGTGCCATAAACGAGTGCTATGGCATCGCCGCGTTGAAAAAACAGTCGCCCGACAAGGGTGGAAAGCAGAAAATTGGCCGCATACAGTATGAGCAGCGGTATAAATATTCCCAACAGCATCTCTGGTGCCGAAATCACGCTCGGGGCTTTCAGTGTCATGGCTACAAACACAATTCCGAGAACACCAATTGTAGAGAGCGCAGGGAATTTCGGTGCCAGATTCGTTTTAAAATTATCCATGCCGACATTTTTTACCAACAGTGTGCGTGTGAGGAAGCCGACAGCCATGGGCAGGAAGACAATGAGGCCGATTTGCTGCAGAACCCGCGCAAAATCGATTTCGACCTCTGCCCCCAGCAGGGTTTTGACGTAAAACGGAGTCAGTATGGAGCCAAGCGTCAGGCCAATCACCGTCATGTTGATGGCCGCTCCCATATTGCCTTTGGCAAACCCTGTCCAGGAAATTGTCATCCCGCTGGTAGGCAGAAGAGAGGCGAGCAGCAATCCGAGAGCCAAATAGGGTTCGTTCGGGAAAAAGACTCGTCCCATACCCCAGGCAAAAAAAGGAATAACAAGGAAATTGATTGCCTGGGTGATTCCCTGGAGTTTCGGGTTCATGCCCTTTGCCAGATTCTTGATGTTGAGCGTGACCATCATCGGGTAGACCATAAGAAAGGTAAGGGGGATGATAAGCTGCTTCATCCACTGCACTTTTTCTGCACCGGAAATAACGCCGACAACGAAACCGGCAATCATTACAACAGGAATTGCGTAGATAAGGTTTTTATTTATCGAGATCAGTAGCTTCCACATGGTTCTTCTCCTTGACCGGACGGGATTTCTGGCTTCTTTTTGCCCGAATGCAAAGGAAACAGGCGATCTATCAAGGAGCCAAGTATAGCTCTTTTTTTATTTCATGGTATCTGCCCACGGAGGCTAATATCAGGAAAACGGCGAGTTTGTGGCAGAGGGTCGGCATAAAAAAACCCGGATGACTCGAAGAGAGTGTCCGGGTTTTTCGGCTGGAAGCGGTTGATCAAGTATTACTTGATTTTTGCTTCCTTATAGATCACATGCTTGCGAATGGTGGGGTCATATTTTTTGATCGCCATTTTCTCGGGCATGTTACGCTTGTTTTTGGTGGTCGTGTAGAAGTGACCAGTACCTGCAGATGAAACCAGTCTAATTTTATCTCGCATAATCCGGCTCCTTAAACCTTCTCGCCACGGGCACGCATCTCGGTCAGAACCTTGTCGATACCCTTTTTATCAATGATACGCATTCCTTTGGTGGAAACACGCAATTTAACAAAACGCTTCTCGCCTTCGATCCAAAAGCGGTGTGATTGCAAATTGGGCAAAAAACGACGCTTTGTTTTATTGTTTGCGTGAGAAACATTGTTCCCGGTGATCGGGCGCTTGCCCGTTACCTGACACACTTTGGACATGATAAACTCGCCTCCAACTACTCAGTTTTAACACTCTGTTTTCAATTTTGTTTGTTCGCTACTCTTTAATTTAAGGTTAATTGACTCAATGCCAATTAACCTGGCGCCAATCACACCAAATTCTGTTCATTTGAGGCGAAAAAATCCATAGCATGGAACCACCCCCAACTAAAGAGCGCAACTTTATACCAGAAAAATCGATAAATGGCAAAATAAATCCGTTCGGATTCTTCTATTGCTGGCAGAGTGAACCGTGCTGAAAACAAAGCGAACCGGTCAGATTAACTGCCTTTCGGCCATTGATACCACTTGATTGCCAGCCACTATCATATGATCCAGCAAACGGATATCCACAAGTTCCAGAGCCTGGCGGAGCTGCCTGGTGATCGCGATATCCGCATGGCTGGGTTCCGGGTGACCGGATGGATGATTGTGAACGGCGATAATGGATTTGGCATTATATCCAAGAGCCTGTTTCACCACCTCACGAGGGTAAACCGAGGCGCTGTCAATGGTGCCCCGAAACAATTCTTCAAATTCTATGACCTGGTTTTGAGTATTCAGATACATGCAGCAAAATGTTTCGTGCGGGCGCCCTTTCAGGCGACTGTGAATAAACTCACGCACGCAAGATGGTGATGCCATATTGTCGCCGTAGTTGATAGACTCCCGCAAATACCGGCGAGTGAGTTCCACGACAGCCTGTAATTGCGCATACTTGGCACTGCCAAGCCCGGGCACCTGAGTGAACTGTTCCAGCGAGGCATCGAGCAGTGCGTTCAGGCTGCCAAGGTGGGTGAGCAGGTCTCTGGCAAGTTCTACGGCGCTTTTCCCCCGGATACCTGTTCGCAGAAAAATTGCCAGCAGTTCGGCATCGGACAGGCTGGATACCCCGAAAGTCAGGAGTTTTTCTCTTGGCCGCTCTCCCTCTGGCCAGTCTTTGATTGACATTGGCTTCATCCTTGAAGTAATGATAGTTGGTTTGAAATGATCGTTGGTTTGAAGTGATATTTAGCGCTTCAGGTGGTATCTTACCTCATTTTCAGCACAGGAAAGAGAAAAGTGTCCCGGAAGCGTATTATTGTTGGTATTACCGCAGGCATTGCTGCCTATAAATCGGCGTATTTGGTGCGAGAACTGGTGAAGCAGGGCTATGAGGTGCGCGTTGTAATGACGCCGGGAGCCAGGGCATTTATTCAGCCTCTCACGCTTCAGGCGTTGTCGGGCAACCCGGTTCGGGACAGCTTGCTGGATCCGGCTGCAGAATCGGGAATGGGGCATATCGAGTTGGCCAGATGGGCCGATTTGATTGTTATTGCGCCGGCAACAGCGGATTTTATGGCACGAGTGGCGCATGGCATGGCTGACGATTTGTTATCGACGGTTTGTCTGGCGAGCGAAAAGATTGTCGCCATGGTGCCTGCCATGAATCAGGCCATGTGGCTTAACCCTGCGACACAACGAAATGTGGCCCTGTTTCGTGGTGATGCGGGCTGCCTGTCCAGATTCCTGATCTGGGGGCCGGAAGAAGGCGATCAGGCCTGCGGAGATACCGGCCCTGGCCGCATGCTGGAGCCGACAGTGATTGTGGATCAGGTTCGCGCCTGTTTCGGGAGTGCCGACCTGTCTGATGGTTTTTCCGGTCAGCTGGCTGGCAAGAAAGTGGTTATCACTGCGGGCCCAACCCGGGAAGCTCTTGATCCGATTCGGTATATCAGCAATCACAGTTCCGGGAAGATGGGTTTTGCACTGGCTGCAGCCTGTCTGAAAGCAGGCGCCCATGTGGTGTTGATTTCCGGGCCGGTGACCCTGTCCGGGCCGCAGGGAGTGCGTCGGGTCGATGTGGTTTCTGCCAGGGATATGTATACGGCATGCGTAAAGGAAGTCGATGATGGTTGTGACATCTTTATCGCTACCGCTGCGGTTGCAGACTATCGCCCATCCGATATTGCAGACCAGAAAATAAAGAAAAACCGGGAAAAAATGACAGTTAATCTGGTAAGGAACCCCGATATCGTTGCCTCGATTGCCGGGCGCGACAAGCGGCCTTTCACGGTCGGATTCGCGGCTGAAACGCAGAATGTTGAAGACTTTGCCCGCGACAAGTTGCGCCGCAAGGCGCTGGATATGATCGTTGCCAACGACGTGTCTGAAGACGGAATAGGTTTTAATTCAGATGAAAACGCAGTGACCATGATCTGGGAGGACGGTTCCTGTCGTTTACCCCGACAATCAAAATATGATATGGCGGTGCATATTGTAAGTAAGATTGCAGACCGGGCCGGCCAGAAGCGTGATCAAGAGGCGTGAGTAGAAGCCTTTGTAACTGCGGCTTTTGGTTGTTTGCGGCTGTGCAATAAAAAAAACAGTGAGCTTGATCCGCTATGAGGAGTGCTTTATGAAAAGACAGATCGAGATGAAAGTCGTGAACCCCCTGTTGGAACAGTACGGCTTGCCCGATTACCAGACTCCGGGCTCGGCTGCCCTTGATCTTGTTGCCTGCATCGATGCCGAGAAAACCATACCGGCCGGGGAAAACGCGCTTATCGGTTCAGGAATTGCGGTCAACATTCAAGACCCCGGGCTGGTTGCTGTTGTTGCCAGCAGAAGCGGGCTGTGTCTCAGGCACCAGGTACGTGTCGGGCAGGGGATGGGTGTGGTGGATAGTGATTATCATGGTGAAATCGGTGTAATTTTACAGAACGACTCCAGCGACGCTTACATTGTTCGGCCTGGAGACAGGATTGCGCAATTATTGTTTATGCCAGTGGTTCAGGTGGCACTAAAACAGGTCGATGAGTTTACAACCCGAACCGAGCGGGGAGCCGGCGGTTTCGGTTCAACCGGAAAATAACGGCCCAGGGTATATTTTTATTAAAGTTTTTCTATACTTGATAGTGTAATTATTATACTGGATAGTGGAATTACCATAATAGCGCTCTTTTATGCTCACTATCTGGTCAAGCATAACGATCCTGTTTACCTGATATGATTCACATAAAGGCTCTGATCGCCAATGAAACTGTTTAAAAAGTCCGACAACGATACCGATACATCATCCTCAGAGGCTCCGGGCCCTGCGTCAAGGAGCACGAAGGCAAAAGCTGTTGCCGGAAATTATAAAAAAATGTCTACCAGTCAGTATGTTGCCATGGTGGTCGTTTTTCTGTTGTTTCTCGCCAGTGCCTTTGCGGTAGATCAGATTGTGCTGAGTTCGTCGGACTCGGCCGCAATGGAGCGGCAAAGTCGCGACGGAGCGTCCCTTGTCAACGGGGTGTTCGAGCACCAGGTGAACTATTTGTCGACACAAGCCAGGGCAATAGCCGATTCAAAAATGGTCAGACAAAGTCTTGCCGATATCGGGCGCTTTAACAGGGAGCAGTCTCTTCCGCAGGTATTCCCTTATGTGTTAAAGGCCTATCTGTTCAAGCAGGGTGCAATAAAGCTGCAAATGGATAATGGCGAGAAACTGAGCTTTGCCAGCCTGGATATGCTCAAGCGGACGGCCAGGGGCGAAATGATCCAGCCGGAGGCGTTTTTGGTTGATGGTCAATGGTATATACAGATCGCCCGTGCGGTTAAGGATCAATCCGGTGAAATACAAGGCTTGATATTGCTGATGTACTCGCCAGAGCTGTTTTCGGATTTGCTGCAGGGCGTAAAAGGAAAAGCGTCGCTGATTCAGGTTCAGGGCGATTATGAAAAGGCGTTTGTTGAACAGGGGCGGGGTGAAGGTGCGACCTACACCTTCAACTCTTCGACGGTGAAAGCGTGGAAGCTGGCTTATCAGTTGCCGTATTCAGGCAGCTTTTTCGATCATACTCTTTATTGGGGGGTAATGATTGCGTGCAGTTTGTTTGTGGCTTTGGTTGTTTTTCTGATTATCAGACGGTTGCTGGGTAAAGTGCAAAAGGATGTTATCGATGTGACCCAGTTTGCGAATAACCTGTTGTCGGGAGAGAGAACGCGGGTACCTGAATTCATATTTGGCAATTTTTATGTGATGGCCCGCAATCTGGAACGAACCTCCAAAACGGCAGACGTGAAGGCCAGGGAACTGCAAAAAGGGGCGGCAAGAAAAAAAGGTCAGAGTGCCGCTGCCTCTGCGTTGTCTGGAAAGGGAGCTGCGCATTTCGGTGGTGCTGATCTCAACGTCGGTGTCATTGAAGAAGATGAAGATATATTGGGAATGGGGGGTACGGACGACGCCACTGCAATACCTGATTCTGACCGATCAGGTTCAGATTCGGAAGCTTTGTTTGGTGACGATGATCTGCTTTCGGATACAGCCCTGGATAATGACGTGCTGGCGGAGGAAGCGGGTCTGCTGGAAGAGGCGGAACTGGTTGACCCGGATGGCGTATTGATGGATGAGAGCCTGTTTGACGAAGCCTTTGACGAGGGGTTGGGCATCGCCGAAACCGAGCCTGTTGATGCGCCTGGAAGTGTTTTCAGAGCTTATGATATTCGCGGTATTGTCGGTCAGGAACTGACCCCCGGTTTGACTGTGAGTATCGGCCGGGCGATTGGCAGTGAAGCCAACGCACGCGGGCAAAATACCGTTGTGGTCGGCTATGATGGCCGGCTGTCCAGCCCCGAGCTTGCAGAGTCGCTGGTAACCGGGCTGGTTTCATCCGGTGTCAGGGTCATCGAGGTTGGTCAGGTGCCGACACCGGTTCTCTATTTTGCCACCTGTCAGTTGGGCACGGGGTCGGGTGTCATGGTTACCGGTAGTCACAATCCCCCCGAGTATAACGGATTCAAAATGGTGCTTGGAGGGGAAACGCTGGCCGGGGAGGAGATACAAAAACTGTATCAGCGTATTGTCGTTCAGGACTATCAAACCGGCCAGGGAAGCAGGGAACGACAGGATATTTCCCGTGACTATATGGATGCCATACTCAACGACATTGCTGTGGCGGCACCTTTGCGCATTGTTATCGATGCGGGCAACGGCGTAGCAGGGGAGCTTGCTCCTGTGATTATCGAAGAGCTCGGCTGTGAAGTGATTCCATTGCACTGCGAAGTTGATGGAAACTTCCCCAATCATCACCCTGACCCGGGCAAGCGGGAAAACCTGGTTGACCTGATCGAGGCGGTGAAACATGAAGACGCCGATCTGGGAATCGCTTTCGACGGTGACGGTGACCGATTGGGAGTTGTAACCAACGAAGGTAAAATCATCTGGCCGGACCGCTTGTTGATGCTGTTTGCAAAGGATGTGGTGTCTCGCAACCCCGGTGCTGATATTATTTTTGATGTGAAATGTTCCAGGCGCCTGAGTGCATTGGTCAGTGAGTATGGCGGGCGGCCTGTTATGTGGAAAACAGGTCACTCGCTAATCAAGAGTAAAATGAAAGAAACCGGTGCCTTGCTCGCCGGGGAAATGTCCGGCCACGTATTCTTCAAAGAGCGATGGTTTGGCTTTGATGACGCAATATACAGTGCCGCTCGCCTGCTGGAAATTCTCGGGCTGGATGAGCGTCCGGCGCACGCTATCTTTGACAGTTTTCCGGAAGATATCAGTACACCCGAGATCAATGTTGAAGTGACAGAGGAAAGCAAATTCACTATTGTTTCGGCGTTGTCTTCAACGGGACAATTTGGTGACGGAAATATCACTGATATTGATGGCATTCGTGTGGACTATGCAGATGGTTGGGGGCTGTGTCGCGCGTCCAATACCACGCCGACTCTGGTGCTTCGCTTTGAAGCAAATGACGAGGCAGCGCTGAAGCGAATCCAGACTGTCTTTCGGGAACAGTTGCTGCGCGTTGATGCGACACTTGACATACCTTTCTAGCTGGCGGTCTTCGTATCGACAGGCAAGGTACCTTTTTGAATAAATGAGCGTAAATGAATCCGATGACTCTAGATCGAACCTCCGCCGAGCAGGTTGCCTCGGTTCTTAGTAAAGCCTTACCCTACATTCAACGATTCACAGGCAAGACCATAGTAATTAAATACGGCGGAAACGCCATGGAAAGCGACGAGCTGAAAAACAGCTTTGCGCGTGATATGGTGATGATGAAGCTGGTTGGCATTAACCCTATTGTCGTGCACGGGGGAGGGCCTCAGATCGGTGAATTTCTCGACAGGTTAAATATCCCGACCCGGTTTATACAAGGAATGCGGGTGACAGACAGTGAGACCATGGACGTGGTCGAGATGGTGCTGGGTGGCCTGGTGAACAAGGATATCGTGTCTTTAATCAATAAAAATGGCGGGTCGGCGATAGGGGTAACGGGTAAGGATGGTGACTTTATTCGTGCTCGCAAAATGGAAGTTCGTTCTGTCAGCCCCGATATGCTGAAGTCCGAGATTATTGATGTGGGTCATGTAGGTGAAGTGGTAAGTGTCAAGAAGAGCGTTATCAACCTTTTGACCAACGGAAATATGATTCCTGTGATTGCACCGATTGGAGTCGATGCACATGGCAGATCCTACAATATCAATGCGGATCTGGTTGCGGGCAAGGTCGCCGAGGTGCTTGATGCAGAGAAATTGATATTACTCACCAATATTACCGGCCTGCAAGACAAAAAAGGCAAAGTGTTAACGGGTCTCGATACCGCTCAAGTGGCCTCATTGATTAAAGACGGTACGATTTACGGTGGCATGCTGCCCAAAATCAACTGTGCGTTGTCAGCAGTCAATAACGGGGTGACCTCCGCCCATATTATTGATGGCCGGGTGGCACATGCCACCTTGCTGGAGATTTTCACCGATGAAGGGGTGGGCACCCTGATCACCAACGCCCGCTGAGACTGTTGTGGTCTGATAGAATCGGGCACCAACCAATTGGTTACAACGAACTGACGAACTGCAAGTGTTTTGCTTTCTTTTTTTGGGGTGTTCAGGCCGGTGCGGGGTGTTCAGGCCAGTGCGGGGTGTTCAGGCTAGTGGTAGGTATCAACCTCCCGCTCTCCTTTGACGAGGTCTCTGCCCTCACGCTTGGCGGCATACAGGCACTCATCAGCGCGGTGAATGAGTGTGTCTGTCGATTCATCATGTTTATAAATTGCCACACCGGCGGAAACCGTTATCGTGCCAATTTGCCTGTTCTCCATGCTGTCTGTCAGGTTGAGCATGCCGATCCGTTTTCGGATGTTTTCGGCAACGGCTATGGCGGAGCTATAGTCCGTATCAGGCAATACCAGGGCAAACTCTTCGCCACCGAAGCGGGCCACGGTGTCTTTGCCCTTTGTGTTTTTCTTGAGTGTTGAGGATACAAACTTGAGCACTTTATCGCCAGCCAGGTGGCCAAATTTATCATTGATCTTTTTGAAGTGGTCAATATCAAATATGACCAGACTTAACGGTGTTTCTTCCTGTTCGGACAGTTGGGCTGCATGAGCCAGTTCAGAATCAAATGTTGCGCGGTTGGCTGCATGAGTGAGCGGGTCTGTGGCGCTGGCGACGCTCAGATTTTCGATTTCCTTGCGCAGGCTGTGAATCTCCTCTGCCATTGTTTTCAGAGACTGTTTCATGGAACGGGTTGATTCTTCCTGGCTTTTGGTCTGGAGGATCAGGTCAGATACCAGCTTCCTGACAATGTCAATGTTGTTTTCCCGCTCCATTTGTTGAGTGAATTTTTCTAAAACAGAGCCGTATTCGGTCAGGTCTTTCCCACTGGTACCAACGCTGGATAGCAACTCTTCGATCAGGCTTCTGACTTCGACCTGAATTTTTTCAAGCGCGGCATTTTTTTCGTTTTCGATATAGTTTTTGTAAAGGGTAGCATTCAGTTTTTCCGTAAATTCTACATTTTCTTTAATGTAGGAATCGATGGTGCTCGAAAGCTTCGGGTTGTGGCCCGATATATATTCGTACCAGACAGCGTAGTTTTCCGGTGTTGCAGGGATGCGCCGCTTGTTCATTTCAGGCAGGGTTCGCTTTAAATATTGAATCACCTGGTTCAGGTGGCTTCGGCGATAATTTCTCATGTTGCGCATGTTCCAGGTAGTTCCGCGAAAAAACAGGGTATACCGGGTTTAGGGTGAGATAAGGTAACTGCCGGGTTCCCATGTATATGGTTCCCACGCATCACGTATATAGTAGTCAAGCCTGTCAGATTTTCAAGAAAGTCAACAAGATCGGTAATCTGGCCTGCCCGAACAGGCCGCCTGCAAATGGCAGGCAACCCTCCCCACCGATCGTTTCAGTAAAATAGTGAAAGATAGTTTGCATCCTGGTGTATACTGAACGAGGTATCACTGATTTAACCTTAACCTGTATGTTTCCATGGTGACCGGGTACAATGAAGCGTGTTTTTGGTGTTTTGTTTGTCTGTATCTTGTTGATCCCTCTGCTGTTTAAAGGGTTGCTCTGGTTTCAGGTGACGACACAGTTAAAAGAAACCAGGAAAGCATTCGAACCCTATGGCCTGTTGGAGTGGGGCGGCATTTACTCCACCTTTGACGGCAAAATTGGTGTGTCTGACTTTGCTGTTACCCCCTTTCAGTTGAAAGACAGTGTCATGGTTGAATCGTTAGAGGTTGATTTCGGCAGCCTTGAGGAGCTGCTGAAAGCCGCCTTGCCCATGCTTGAAGGCAAATACCCTGATTCGCTGACGTTCCTTGTAAAGCAGGCTCGCCTTGTTTTGTCAGACTCCTCTCTTGCGGCATTGAAGACGGATAACGAGCGCCTTGCCAATATCAGCCCGGCACGAATCCATGCCTGTGGTGATGTGAAGATGTTGAGCGGGCGTGAGTTAAGGGCAATGGGGTTTGACGCGGTCGAATACAATGCCATGCTGTCCTATCAATTGCATTCCGCTGACGGAAGGCTTGATGTCGTCGGGTTGGTTGAAGCATTGGGCATGGGCGAGTACAGTGTGAAAGCACGTTTGGCCTATCCCGGTGGTTACGTTTCACTTGGGCAATTGCTGAGTGATTCAACGGTTAAAGCGCTCTCGGTTCAAATGAAGGATCTCGGGTATTACCGCCGGTTGGCTTTCCTTTGTGGCAGGCTGAATCATTTAAGTCAGTCAGAATACATAGCCGCCTCGTTACGGGAGTGGGAAAAAAATCTGTTGCAGTCGGGTATCTCTATCGCTCCCGGTTTTATTGCATCATTGAATGAGTATATGGCCATGGGTGAAAAACTGGAATTAATGGTCAGGCCTGAAAACGGCTTGTTTGCTCCCTTCCTGTCTGCCGGTGACAAGGATGGAGCTATCGTCGATCTGGAGACCGTTATTGGTGGGCTCCGACCTGCTTATGCGTTGGCCTCTGGCCCATATCGACCATTGACTGTCCGAATCGATAAAGCCCGGTGGAAGCGGGTATTGATTGACCCTGCGGAACTTGAACGTCGCCGGAAGGAAGAGCGCAGCAAGGGGAGCGCCAACTCCCAGGTCGTGATTGAAAGGAAATTTGTGCCTGTGCAAATCGGTTCGTTAAACCGGCACTCGGGAAAGAAAGTGCGTGTTACCGACTTGCAGGGCAAGGTTTATCAGGGTGTGCTGGCAGAAGTTCTGGAGAATAAAATAGTGGTCACCATTATGATGGACGGAGGTTCGTTCTCTTTTCCTGTTAATCGCGAGTCCATTCGATTGGTCGAGATTATGAAAGCTGTCAAAGTCAAAAAAACGTCTCCCGAAAATGCTCTGAACAGAGGAACCCCCTGATATGACCATTAGTCGACTCCCCGATTTTAAAAGCATGCTGTCCGAGTTGATAGCTACACCTTCGATCAGTTGTTCATGTCCTTCCTGGGATCAAAGTAATCGTCCGGTTATCGACTTGTTGGCTGGCTGGTTTGCCGAGTTGGGTTTTTCCTGTGAAATACAAACGGTTGATGAGGCCAGGGGCAAATATAACCTCCTCGCAACCAGGGGAAAAGGAACGGGAGGGCTGGTACTTTCCGGCCATTCGGATACGGTTCCCTATGATCAGGGAGCCTGGAATCACGATCCGTTTACGCTGACAGAGAAGGATAATCGCTTTTTCGGGCTTGGCACCTGTGATATGAAAGGATATTTTGCCGTTGTTGCAGAAGCAATCCGGTCATTGGGTGATATTGAGTTCAAACACCCTGTTGTGGTGTTGGCAACAGCCGATGAGGAAAGCTCCATGTCCGGCGCAAGACAGATTGCCGAATCCGGAAAATCACTGGGCCGGTGCGCGGTAATTGGCGAACCGACCTCTCTCATCCCCGTGCGCATGCATAAAGGCATTCTCATGGAGGTGATCAGAATCCGTGGTCAGTCCGGGCATTCATCAAACCCGGCTTTGGGGCGCAGCGCACTGGACTGTATGCACGCAGTTCTCGGCGAGCTTGTTGCCTGGCGCCAATGGCTCCAGCAGCACTACCATCACCCCGGGTTTGAGGTGTCGGTTCCCACTCTGAACCTTGGTCACATTCATGGTGGAGATAACCCCAACAGAATTTGCGGGTTCTGTGAATTGCAATATGACTTGCGTCCGCTACCCGGGATGGATATCAATCAGTTGCGGGAGGACATCAGCCGTCGTGTCAAGCCTGTTGCCCAAAGGTTTGAAACAGACATTCAGGTTGAGCCCCTGTTTCCGGGGGTGGCCCCTTTTGAAACTCCAGCTGATGCAGAACTCGTTCGTATGAGTGAAAAACTGACCGGTTGCCCGGCTGAAAGTGTTGCGTTTGCGACGGAAGCGCCTTTCCTGCAAAATACCGGCCTGGAAACAATTGTCCTGGGGCCCGGTTCCATTGATCAGGCCCACCAGCCGGACGAGTTTCTTGCTTTTGACCAGATTGGCCGGTCAGTTGAGCTGATCCGGAAGTTAATCATACATTATTGCAGTTAATCCTTTAGTTAATCCTTTATTCAGTTAATTCCGAGACTTTTCATGCCCGACATTACTTTTGCCAGGGAGCAGGACTGGCTGTTCTGGTTTCGCCAGTCTTCCCCCTATATTAATGCGCACAGAGGCAAAACAGTGGTGCTTGCTTTTAGCGGATCTGCGCTTGAACATGACAATCTGGTCAATATTATTCATGATATCGTGTTGTTAAACAGCCTGGGTGTACGGATAGTGCTGGTTTTTGGTGCTCGTCCTCAAATTGATTTCGCTTTGGCATCGGCGGGCATCGAAACCAGAATTCATCATAATCTGCGTGTGACTCCCGAGTCTGCAATGCCGTGCGTTATGCAGGCTGTTGGAGGGTTGAGGGGGAAGCTGGAAGCCCGGTTAAGTACCGGAACCGTTACCTCGCCCATGTATGGGGCGGGTATTCGCGTGGTCAGTGGCAATTTTGTGTTTGCCAGGCCCATTGGTGTATTGGACGGGATTGACCTCTGTTATACCGGCAAGGTAAGAAAAGTGGACAGACAGGGAATCAGTTCGCTTCTTGATCAGGGGGCGATTGTATTGCTGCCCTCCATCGGGTATTCGCTTACGGGTGAGGCGTTTAATCTTGGCTATGAGGATGTTGCGGCATCCGTTGCATCTGCCATGGACGCGGAAAAGCTGATTATCTTCTCGGAGCAACAGGGGATACTGGATTCCGATGGTGAACTGGTACGGGAGTTAAGTTTGCAGGAAGCGGAGGAAATGATCCGCAAGTCACGAATTGGCAATACTGATGGCGAAATACCCGGTTTGCTGTCCCAGGCCGTCAGGGCTGGCAGGAAAGGAGTCAGGCGCAGCCACATAATAAGCTACGAGAGTGACGGGGCATTGTTGGGCGAACTGTTTACGCGAGACGGTTCAGGAACCATGATTTATGATGATGAATATGAGCAGATTCGCCCGGCTACCATTGAGGATATCGGTGGTATTTTAGACCTGTTACAACCACTGGAAGAAAAAGGTATTCTGATTCGGCGATCCAGAGAGAAGCTGGAAACCGAGATAGCCAACTTTACCGTGGACAGGCGAGATGGCTCGGTGATAGGGTGTGCGGCACTCTATGGTTATCCTGATGATGCCATTGGCGAACTGGCCTGTTTTGCGGTGGCTGCTTCCTATCGAAAGGAAGGCAGGGGAGATGGTCTGTTGCGGGTCATTGAAAAACAGGCGAGGGAAAAGAGGCTTGCCCGATTATTTGTTTTGACCACCCAGACCGAGCACTGGTTCAGGGAAAGAGGGTTTCAGCTATCTGATGTGAATGCGCTCCCCGAGCAGAAAAAAGCCTCCTACAATGCGCAACGGAATGCCAAGGTTTTTATAAAAAAGTTATAGCTGGTGCAGGGCAAATCCGGGAATAATGGCTATTCTGAACGGAGTTTTCGGAAAGTCCACAGGATAGCCTTGAATGATGGTGTTCAGGTTTTCGGCCAATTCGGGTAGAATTTGCACTCACATTTTGGAGTGAGAATAGTAGGGTAATGTCCAGGGTACAGGTATTTAACGCGAAAAGTATTACGTTTAATTATGATCGGATTGCAGACCGGATTTGCCTTGCGCTCGGTGATGCAAAATCGGAAGTATTCCATCATGCCTGGATAACCCGTCGTTACCTTCAGGAGCTGTTGCCTCGAATGGCCAGCTGGATGGATGCGAGCTGCCCGCTGATAGAAGAAAACAAAATTCCGTTGACGACGGAGCAGAAAACAAAAGTGGCTTCGTTTGAGCACAATTCTGCCAGGAAACAGGTGAAGACGCAGAAGGGGCCACCGCCAGAAAACCAGGCCAGGAAAATTGACAAGTCCTACCTGTTGAGCGGACTGCAATTAAGCCATCAGACTGACTTGATCACCCTGGTGTTTATTGATGTGCAGAACCGACCGGTGTCCGGTATGAAAATCTCCCGTAACGAACTGCATAAACTGGCCTCCTGCCTGCTTGATCTTGCCAACCGTGTCGGATGGAATATTCGATCCCCCTGGGAACCGGCAGATACTGTCACTATTTCCTCTGATGCAAGCGTGGCCAGGCATTGATGCTGTCTCACAAGACAGTCTTATAAAGCAATCTCATAAAGCAATCTCATAAAACAGTCTTAATAAAACAATCCTGTAAAACAACGGCATCAAGCAGACGTCGGGCCGAGAGTTTTGGAGAGCCCGACCTTCCTGATTCCGACTCTTTGACCAACGCGACAATTTTCCGGTTAACCGGGCATTGCAGCCCCGATTTTTCTCCCAGTGTGATAATTTCCCCGTTCAGGTAGTCCACCTCTGTTTTTCTTCCCGACACCAGGTCTTCCTGCATTGAAGATGTTGCCTGAGGATCAATTTTCAGCATGGCTCGTGCCACCAGTTTGAACAGCCAGGATGGTAACTCAAGAATCGCTGGCATTAGTGAGGGGGGCACCTTTCCTATGCGCGCAGGTTTTATGCCAGCCTGTTTCAGCACTTCCAGCGCCTCTCTTATACTGGCTGCGAGCACTTTTCTGTACTTCCTCTGCTCCAGCTCTTCAATCAGCGGAATACCAGCCAGGGCGTTAACGGGATTGTTGAGGTTCATAATGAGCTTTCCCCATTGAACGCTTTTCATCTCCGGGCAAGCCTGGCAGGGAAGACCTGAGGAATCGAGCAGCCTGACCAGTGGTTTTTCTATATCCTGTCGTGATTCCAGGGCAAGATACCCTTCGGTTCCACAGTGAAATCGGCCATTCCCGGTATGTGATACGTTAAAAGACACCATGCCGGTCAGTACGGGGTTGTCTTTGATGTGTTTGCGTAGCAGGTCGGCATTGCGAATACCATTCTGAAAACTTGCGACCACTGCGCCCTGTTTTATGTGAGGGCCAAGCTGAATGGCGGCATCGGTTGTATCCGGGCTTTTTACTGTCACCAGAATAAAGTCAGCATCCCGGCAGGCTTCCGGCCTGTCTGAAAAGGTAAACCGGTCACAGGCACAGGTTTCTTTTCTGCCTTGCCAGTCAGAAACACTCAGCCCATATTGTGTTAGCTCTTGTTGTATGCGGGGCCGCCCGATGAAGGCGACATTTGCCCCGTTTGCAACCAGACACCCGCCCAAATAGCAGCCAATGCTGCCCGCTCCAAATATCGCAATTTTCATAACCGGCATCCTGTTTGATATTGTGCGCATTTCAATTTGTGTTCGTGTTATCTCGTGGTGGCAGAGCCTGACCACTATCAAGTATCCAGTACCAAGTATCCAGTACCAAGTATCCAGTACCAGGTACCAAGGTTGCAGATAGTGCAGCCAGCAGGCATTATAGTGAGGCGTCTGGCGTAAAACCATGTTTCCCGGTTTCTCTCCTTCTCTGGATAGTGGCCAATGTCTGGATACTTTTAATGAAGCTTTTTGTTATTTTGTTGTGCCTGCTCATTGCAGCGTGCGCCAGTTCCCCCCCCCGGAATCCTGGAAATATCTGTGAGATATTCAGGGAAAACAGGAATTGGTACGACGCTGCCATAGCCACGCGAGAGAAATGGGGGGTGCCGGTTCATATACCGATGGCAATTATGAAGCAGGAATCTTCCTTCAGGCATGATGCCGCCCCGCCCATGCAATATTTTTTATGGATCATTCCCATTGGCCGGGCAAGTGATGCCTATGGTTATCCTCAGGCCAAAGAGTCTACCTGGGATGAATATATCGGTGAAACAGGCAACGGGTTTGCGGACAGGGAAGATTTCAGTGATGCGATCGACTTTATCGGCTGGTATATCCATAAAACCGGTCGTATCAATAAAGTGTCGAAATGGGACGCCTACAATCAATACCTCAATTACCATGAAGGGCGAGGGGGGTATCGTCGAAAAAGCTACCAGAAAAAAACATGGTTGCTAAAAGTCGCAAGAAAAGTGGAACGACAGGCAAAAAAATACAGTGAGCAATATTGGGGGTGTAAAAAAGAGCTGGCCGAGGGGGAGTGAACTCCCCCTGTGAATTACCCTGCAATAAACCCTAGGCGTGAGCGGTCTTTCCTGACGTCTCTTTTCCGGGCTTTTTCCTCAACGCCTGAACCAGCTTGTAGCCTTGCCATCCAAGCACGCTGAAGCTGGTGCCGACTCCGGCCATCATGGCGCCGACGACACCACAGCTGACCACGTCCTGACCGGTCAAATAAAGGCCGGGAATCCTGGTCTTCGGTTTTAACCAATCCTGTTCGAACCGGTTTGTATCGTGGTTCAGGCCATATATTTCGCCTCTTTTGTAAGCGCAGAAAAAGTCGGTGGAAAGCGGGGTAGATGTTTCGTAATAGTCTATTTTGCCCCGGAGTTGTGGAAGTTTTTCATACACATATTCCAGCAGCCGGTCGGAGAAATAGTCTTTCAACCGGTCGTAGTCCTCGCCGCGCTTGCCCCAGGTTTCATCTTTCCACTTTTCAAACAATTCATAGGGCCCGGGGGCAACAATTTCGATTGTGGATTTGCCCGGGTAGCGTTTATCCCAGCTCGGGTCTTTGGCTGACGGGAAAGAGATATAGACAACAGGGAAATCGGCTTCCATGTCATTGGCGAAGGCCTTGATGTTTTTTTCCGGTGAATAGTCCGGGTAGATCCAGAAATTGGTTTTGGGTAGCCCCAACTCTTCTGCCGTACCTTCCAGTCCGATGTACATGCCCAGGTGTGCCATTGATGGCTGAACCTGTTTCAGCTTTTCGATGTAGCCTGTTTTTTCTGCCAGAGCCCTGGGTATCAGGTGCTGGAATGTATTGAATACACCGGCATTGCTGATAACTACCGGTGAGCGTATTTCAGTGCCGTCCGCCATTTTAACGCCAACCGCCCGACCCTTTTCCACGACAATTTCACTGACATTGGCGTAAGTGAATACATCGCCACCGGACTGCTGAATCACGGGTATGATGGTTTCTGCGATCCTGGAAGCGCCCCCTACCGGGTAATAACCACCGTAAATATAGTGCTTGGCGATAAGAGCATGGATCATAAAGCTGGACTCTTTGGGAGGCATGCCGCAATCCCCCCATTGACCGGTCAGCACAGCGATGAGTTTTTCGTTATCGGTGAGGGTTCGAAGCACTTCATACGTGGTGCGATTGAGAAACCAGGGAGTGATTCGTTTTTTTATGATATTGAAAGGTTTCGCCGCGATGGCGGGGAGGAGCTTGTCGAGAGAGTTGATCGGTGTTGCACTGGTGACTTCACTTAGCATACCGACATATTTTTCAATGGCCTTTTTCTCTTCGGGAAAGTACGCTGACAGACCTTCAATAAATTTTTCCTTGCCTGCGTATAAATTGTATTCGTCCTTACCGTAGTAAAACCGATCATAGTTTTCGTCCATTGGTGCCCATTCAAGCGCATCATCCGAGACAAAATCAAACAGTTTTCTTGCTGTGGATTTTTTGTGCCCGACATCGCCAATGTAATGCACCCCTACATCCCACTCATAGCCGTTGCGGGAGTAACTGTGCGTAAAACCGCCTGCCGTATAGTGCTGCTCGAGAACCAGAACCTTTTTCCCGGCTTTGGACAGGCAGGCCGCGGTTGTCAGCCCCCCCATGCCAGAGCCGATAACAATGGCATCGTAGGTGCCTTGCAGACGTTTTTCCCTATAGCGTGTGCCGATACGCAGTGTGCTGGGTTTGGGTGATTGTTTTTTTTGTTTGGATGAACTCATGTCTGATTCCCGATGTAATACTGTGATTCCTGATTCTTATGCTTTGGTGGCTGTGTAAGCAGTGCAAGCATACCGAATAGTAGCCTATAATATGCAATAAATTGCATATCAACAATCATTTCTTGTCTTTTTGGGGTGACCGGGTGTCGTTAAAGCACGCAATTCTGGCAATGCTCGATATTGAAAAGGGGACGGGCTATGACATCGCAGCCCGGTTTAAACAAAGTGTAGGCTGTTTCTGGTCTGCCTCTCACCAGCAGGTGTACAAGGAGCTGTCAACCTTGTCCGGGCTGGGTTGGGTGGTCTATCAGGAGGTGATTCGTTCAGGAAAGGAAACAAAAGTCTATTCGCTGACCGATGAGGGGAGAGAAGAATTGTCTTCCTGGTTGCTGCGACCATGCAAACCCCGTAGTTATAAAGACCCGTTTCTGGTTAAGGTTTATGCTTCGGGAAATAACGACAGAGTTGCTTTGTTAGAGGAGTTGGAGACCCAAATCGGCATTCACGATCAAACCCTCGCCGCCTATCGCGCTCTGGATTCATGGCTGGGTGCCCGGATAAATGCGGGCCATGAGAAATTTCGCTTTCCTCATGCCACCCTCAAGTTTGGGCTGCGTACGGAACAGGCCTGGCTGGAATGGGCGGCCGAGTTGAAAAATGAGCTCCTGAGTCAGGGGTAATATTGCCCCGTCAGAAGATTGTTCCGGTTCGATCGGTTAGAGGGTGAAACCTTGCCATGAAACGACTGGCTATACCATTATTTCCCTTTCCACCTGTCCAGTTTTGGAATACCACGAGTCAAAAACCAGCCGACTATTTTGGGAAATCCCATTTCCTTCATTTTCCCGATACAAAAATCCTGCATTTGTTGTGCAGTGAAGTCAGGCTGGGTAAATTCCCCGGATTGAAAGCAATAACTGCAATAGTGTTCGTTTTTGCTACCATCGGCATTGGTACCTCCTGCCTCCGGGTCTCGTTTCATTGGCATTCCACAGCTTTGGCAATGATTACTCATGCTGTATTTCCTCTCGTCAGTTGATTTACGCCAATCCTTTTGATTTTTTCCATTTGCGCACCCGTGAGCGGGCATTTGCATAAGGGGAAGACGTATTGAATTGAATCATTCTGCCAAAGGGATATTTTTTGTACCAGTCCGTTTCATATAGATAGTGATTATCAAGGCTGTCGATTAATTCGAGGATTTTTGCAACAACTTCGTCATACTGTCTGACAAGGGATTCATAATTATCGTTCTCATAGTCCTTGTAAAATTTTTGAGCCAGTCTCCCCATTTCGTTCATTTTAAATCCGGTTTCCGGCAGGTCAGGCATTTTGCCGCCAGAAAAAACCGAGTGCCATTTGAGAACAAGATTTCCCCAGCCAACGAGATACGCCATTAAGTTGCAGACGCTCATTTGAGTTCCCTTGACATGCCCTTCCATTTCTTTATTGTCAGTCAGTTCTGGCGGGATGGTAGCAAGCTCTTCTCTCAATTTTGTATAATTCTTTTGAATGGCTTCTACCAATTCTGTTTTGTTTGCCGGTACAGCCATTTCAGGCTCCTCCTTATGTGATATAACTCCTGCGAGTATAGCACCCGAAAGCTACGGTGTGCGCGTTTGACTGACTTTGTTCACTTCCTGATACAGCATCCGGTTCACCGGTGCGGGTATTCCGTTTGTCATGGCGTACCGGTTTATATAACCGTTCATGTAGTCCATTTCAGTTTTTTTCCCTGCCCGCACATCCTGCAGGGTTGAACTGATGTTTTCCCTTGTTCTGGTTGCGACTTCAATAATATCGGCCTTGATCTGCCTGGCACTCATGGCATTGCCGGCGTGGCTGCTGATTTGCTCAAGTTCCAGGGCCAGCGAATCTATATGTTCCGCGAACAGGGGGGTGTTGAGAATGTGTCCGTTGGGGCAGTTGAGCAGTACGGTGAAGGGGTTGATGCCACAGTTGACCATCAGTTTTTTCCATAGTCGGCGTTGAATCTCGCTTTCGTGGATAACGGTCAAACCGGAGCGTGAAATATCCCGAGCCAGTGAATCGGCCCGATTATGCTGGCGGGCAGGTTGATTATAAGGGCCCAGCCAGGAACTGCCTTTGCCTGCATAAATCAATTCTGTGTCTGATGCTCTGTTTGCCCCCTCCGTAGTGGAAAGCGCATAGACATGCACATCATCCAGCCCGGAATCCGCTAGCAGCTGCACAACTTCATCCTGGCTTCCCAGGCCATTTTGCAACAAGAGGATATTTCCTGTCGGGCAGAGTCTGTTCAGGACACCCTGTACCGCCCGGGCGGTATCATAACTTTTGGTGCAAACCAGCAGGCACTCGACAGGTGCCTCTACTTCGGTGGCTGTGAGTGAACGAATCCGGGTTTGAGTCACCTGATCCTGGTGTTGCACCGAAAAGGCAAGTTGCCGGTTCGGTACGGGTTTGTTATTGATCAGGGTGACAGGGTGAGAATGCACCAACTGGCTTGCCCAGAGTAATCCCATGGAACCTGCCCCCAGAATGCCCATTTTCGGTGCTGTGCATTTCCGGGGGCGAGACTGTTGGGGGCGAGACCGGAGTGTCATGTCGGCTCTACATTGCCGAGAGTTTATCAAGCTGTTCTTTCAGCTTTGTATGAGCAGACTCGGCCTCTGCCAGTTTTGCGCGTTCTTTTGCCACGACATCTTCGGGAGCCTTGCTGACGAACTTCTCATTGTTGAGCTTGCCCGACACACGCCGGATTTCTTTTGCCAGTTTGTCCATTTCCTTGTGCAGCCTTTCTGACTCGGCTTCCCTGTCAATCAATCCGGCCATCGGTACGTGTACTTCCATGTTGTCAACCAGTTGGACGGCAGACATGGGAGGTTCATCCTGGCCTATCCATTCTATCGATTCCAGTCTGGCCATGGCGATCAGCAAGGCGGCGTGTTCCTGCCATTTCCGTTTGTCTTGCCCGTCTCCGTTGCGTAACAGGGCGGGCACCTTTTTACCCGGGGGAATATTCATTTCGCCCTTGATGTTACGTACACCAACAACCACGCCTTTTACCCATTCAATATCTTCGATTGCCTGGCTGTCCAGCTTGTTGTCGTCAGCCATCGGGTAGCTCTGGAGCATGATGGTGTCGCCCTGTTTGCCCGTCATGGGGGCTACAGTCTGCCAGATTTCTTCCGTGATATAAGGCATCATCGGGTGGGCCAGACGAAGCAGGGTTTCCAGTACGCGCAGCAGGGTGCGGCGTGCGCCCCGTTTGAGGCTGTCGCTCGACTCGGGCGAATTCAGAACCGGCTTGGTCAGTTCCAGGTACCAGTCGCAATACTCGTTCCAGGTGAACTCGTAGAGTGCCTGTGAGGCATGATCGAAGCGGTATTCCTCAATTGCTTTCGATACCTGCTGTTCCGTCTGTTGCAATCGGCTGATGATCCACCTGTCCGACAGGCTGAGTGCAATTTCGGAGTCATTGCAGTCGAGGCCGTTATCCTGGCCTTCAGTATTCATCAACACAAAACGGGCGGCATTCCAGATTTTGTTACAGAAGTTCCGGTAGCCTTCCAGTCTGCCGACATCGAATTTGATATCCCGGCCGGTCGAAGCGAGTGACAGGAAGGTGAACCGCAACGCATCAGTGCCGTAAGAGGCAATGCCTTCGGGGAAGTGCTTGCGGGTTTGCTGTTCAATCTGTCTGGCTAACCGGGGTTGCATCATGCCGCTGGTGCGTTTGGTTATCAGTTCATCCAGGGTGATGCCGTCAATAATGTCAAGCGGGTCGAGTACATTCCCCTTGGACTTGGACATTTTTTGTCCTTCGGCATCCCTGACCAGACCGTGAACGTAGACTTTTTTGAACGGGACTTCGTTCCTGAATTTCAGGGTCATCATAATCATTCTGGCTACCCAGAAGAAAATGATGTCAAAACCCGTGACCAATACATCGGTCGGATGGAAAGTTTTCAGTTCAGGCGTGTCTTCCGGCCATCCCAGGGTTGAAAATGTCCACAGGGCTGATGAGAACCAGGTATCCAGAACGTCTTCGTCCTGGTGCAATGCAATATCGGCGGCAATGCTGTGTTTTTCCCGTACTTCCTGTTCCGACCTTCCTACATAAACAGTACCTTCATTGTCGTACCAGGCCGGGATTCTGTGACCCCACCAGAGCTGACGCGAAATACACCAGTCCTGAATATCTCTCATCCAGGCAAAATAGGTGTTCTCCCACTGTTTGGGTACAAACTCGATATCACCGTCTTCAACCGCCTTGATCGCGGGTTCTGCCAGAGGGGCAATCCTGACATACCACTGGTCGGTCAGGTAGGGTTCGATAATGACACCCGAGCGATCACCTCTGGGTACTTTCAGGTCGTGATCATCAATTTTTACCAACAAGCCCTGACGGTCAAATTCGGCAATGACTTTTTTCCGCGCTTCAAAGCGGTCATCGCCACGGAAAATTTCGGGCAGGGTGCAGTCCACTTCCATATTGATTGTGCCATCGATATTGAATACCTCGGCCTGTTCACGAATGGAGGCATCGATGGTCAGAATATTGATCAATGGCAGATTGTGTCTCTTGCCTACCTCATAGTCATTGAAGTCATGGGCGGGGGTGATTTTTACACAGCCGGTGCCGAACTCCATGTCAACATAGTCGTCGGCAATAATGGGAATGGAGCGATTGACCAGAGGCAGAAGAACGGATTTGCCAATCAAATCTTGGTATCGTTCGTCTTTCGGGTTGACGGCAACGGCGGTATCACCCAGCACGGTTTCAGGCCGGGTAGTGGCGACAACGAGGAAAGCCTCGCCTTTGGAGGTGGTTGCGCCACCTTCGAGAGGGTATTTAAGGTGCCACATCGAGCCCTTTTCATCCCTGTTTTCGACTTCCAGATCCGAAATGGCGGTGTGCAAGGTCGGATCCCAGTTAACCAGGCGCTTGCCACGGTAGATCAGAGACTCTTCGTAAAGCCTGATAAAGACTTCCTGAACCGCATTGGACAACCCCTCGTCCATGGTAAAACGCTCTCTTGTCCAGTCGAGGCTGGTACCCATTCGTCGCAACTGGCGAGTGATGGTGCCACCGGATTGTTCTTTCCACTCCCAGACTTTTTCCAGAAACTTTTCCCGGCCCAGCTCGTGGCGGGTAATATTCTGTGCAGCCAGTTGTCTTTCAACCACCATCTGGGTGGCAATGCCCGCGTGATCACTGCCTGCCTGCCAAAGTGTATTGTGGCCTTTCATCCGGTGATAGCGAATGAGGGTGTCCATGATCGTGTCCTGGAATGCATGCCCCATGTGAAGGCTGCCAGTGACATTCGGCGGTGGAATCATAATGCAATAGGGTTGCCCTTCACCCCGAGGGGAAAAGTAACCGTTTTTTTCCCAGGTTGAGTACCAGGATTTTTCAATGTCGTGAGGCTGGTAAGTCTTTTCCATAATGCTGATTTTTGTACCTTAAAATTTTTGCACCTTACATGTGCGCCGTAAATTTGCATCTGAAAATGGCGGCATCAGGTAAAGTGGTACCAAGAGTGTTCATGGCGTGAGCAACGCATTATACATGGGTTTTGCGGATCGTGTACCTTTCGTGGAAGCATTATCCTGATAATCGGCAGTAGTATTTGCGTTCCGCAACAGTCGAACTTTTCGATCACTTTTCATGGTGATGCTGTTTGTCCGGGATTGGCTGTTTCTCCAGACGCTTCAGGACTTCTCCCTGAATGGCGGGAAGAAAATCCAGAAATACCTCGTGTGCAGTTTGTGCTATAAGTAATTCAAGATTGGTCTGACCGCGGAGCAGGCTGGTTTCGGCCAATCTGTTTCCGGTTGTTTCGGCAAGGGGTAAAGGTGAATGACTGGCGGTGTCCGGGCTGTCAGTTTTCGAATTGGCGCCATTCAAAGCGCGTTTAAATTGCTCCCGCTCTGTCGCCAGCCTTGCCAATGTGTCGTAAGGTAAAAACGGATTGTTATTGTAGCCGGAGTCTGGATGCGGGGACAGGCCGGTCTGGTTACCGGCCTTGACGGAAAGGATCGGAATCAGGTCGGTCTGTGAGGAGTCTGTTTTTTCCTTTGTCTCTGGTTCTGGTGATCTGAATAGTTCCCGGTTCTTCATTTTGTTCTCTTTTCTATTTCTTTCAAGTCTGTCTTTTCAAGCCTGTTTCGCGGATTTCCGAGGTGGAATGCACTGGTGCAAATTATTTGCCCGGTGAGTTGTGTCATTTTGAAAAATCATGGATTTTTATCTCAAATTGTGCTGATTGCAGTTCCAGATAGTGGCGGCGAACCGCGTTGAGTACGGCATCGTCCCGATTGGCAATTTCGACGACCCGGTCGAACTGGCAAAAGCTGTCAGGCAGTTTTGCTGCCAGGTTGACGAGCAGTTGACGATGCTGCCGGGCTGCCTGTTCGTCGCTCATACCGATAATGACCGGACTGAATACCCTTTTGTCGGACAGGTCTGCTCTGCCAGGTGGCCCTTCCGCCCCGTGTTCATCGGGCACGAGCTGTTCATGGGGAATAAAGCTTTCAGGGTTAAATTCCCACAACCTGTCGTCTATCAGTTGCGCCTGTTGCCCGGAATCGGTGTGAATATAGATAGAAAGATTCTGTTTCCAGGCTTTTTCTACCAGTCTGCACGCGAACAGATACCGCTCGCTGTGCAGTGCCTGTTTCAATATGTAAAACCGGGCTGTTTTCAATACAAGTTGTCCGTTTCCTGTTTTTCCCGCCGCTCTACCTGGTTTCGAGCTTGTTTAACAGGTACTCAACCAGCAATCCTGCAGGGCGGCCGGTTGCACCCTTTGCCTTGCCTGAATGCCAGGCTGTGCCTGCGATATCCAGATGAGCCCAGGGGAATTGTTTGCAGAATCGTGACAGGAAGCAGGCCGCAGTGATCGAGCCTGCCGGGCGGCCACCGATGTTTTGCATGTCGGCAAAGTTGCTGTCCAGTTGGGTCTGGTATTCATCCCAGATGGGGAGTCGCCAGGCTCGATCAGCGGTATTCTGGCCCGCTGTCAGCAGCTCATCGGCCAGGTCGTCGTTATTGCTCATTAGTCCCGTAGCCTGGTTACCGAGGGCGATAATACATGCCCCGGTCAACGTGGCGATATCGACGACAGAGGCCGGTTTGAATTTCCCGGCGTAGGTGAGAGCATCACAAAGTACCAGGCGGCCTTCGGCATCGGTGTTCAGAATTTCAACGGTCTGGCCTGACATGGTGGTGACAATGTCGCCTGGTTTGGAGGCTTTGCCGCCCGGCATATTTTCAGCGGAACTGACCATGCCTGTGATGTTCAGCTCCGGCTTGAGCTCGGCCATTGCCTGCATAACACCAAATACGGTTGCGGCTCCACACATGTCGTATTTCATTTCGTCCATGGCTTCACCCGGCTTCAGGCTGATACCGCCGGAGTCAAATGTGATGCCTTTGCCAAGCAATACGTGCGGTTTGTCTTTTGCCTTGCCACCCTTATACTCCATAATGATAAGCTTTGCGGGTTGCCTGCTTCCCGCGCTGACAGAAAGCAAGGCGCCCATTCCCAGTTTGGCCATTTCCTTTTCTTCAATGACGGTAGTCTTGATGTGACGATACTTCTCGCTCAGCTCTCGTGCTTTTTGAGCCAGGTAAGAGGGAGTACACACATTGCCAGGCAGGTTGCCCAGGTTTTTTGTCAGAGAGATGGCGTTGGCTGTGGCAAGGCCGGTCTTTAGTGCCTGCGAGGCTTCTGCCGTGTTGTCATTGCTGCCAATCAGTATTCGGGCTTCTTTGAGTTTTATCGAGGGAGCTTTTTCGCTTTTGAAGTCCTCAAAGCGATAAATGCTGCTTTCGGCAATTTCCACCATTTTCCGAATCATCCGGCTTGAAGACTGGTCACCGGACAAAAATTCGCTGAGAGGCAAGGTGATTTTTTTTGCGTTGATGTCTTTCAGGGCCGAGAAACAGCCCGTCAGTGTTTTATGAATGTCTTGCCGGCTTACCTCCTTTTGGTCACCGTTTGAAACCAGCAGAACTCTCTTGATCGGCTGGTTCTCCGGGAGTGCAACAAGCTGTGTGCTGCCTGCGGCAGATTTGATGTCTCCGTAGTCAAGCGCTCGGGATAGCAGACCGCCCAGTGCCTTGTCGGTAATTTTTCCCAAATCGGAGACAAGCTCCTGTTTGAGGACCCCCAGAACGAGACAGTCAATGTTGGCTTTTGCAGAGATGGTTTTGGCTATTTTATAGTTCATGTCGTAATGGCTACCGGAGTCAGGTTGATGATACGTTGCGAGTCATTCTAGTGGTCTAACTCGCAAGGAGCAAATCTGCGATTCACTTTCGCAAGCGTTCCTGTCTCAGGTTGTCTGGCGTTGGAGTCGGACGAACAACTTGTGATTTGCTTCAAAATCTGGTTGTATTGCGCATAATATCCATCTTATCCATGATTTCTGGAATCTCCTTGTCTATCGTCTTTAACTATCTCGCAAAACAGGTCTTGCTCAGCATGGTTGCCGTTTCCGGTGTGCTTATGCTGATATTTATGAGTGGGCGCCTGATTAAATATATTGCTCAGGCGGCAGCGGGTGGAATTTCCGGTGATGTTCTGCTGACCGTTATGGCTTATCGGATGCCGGGCTTTCTCGAACTGATCCTGCCTTTGGGGTTGTTCATCGGAATTCTTCTGGCCTACGGGCGGATGTATCTGGAAAGTGAAATGACGGTACTGTACGCCTGTGGAATGAGTCAAAACCGGCTGATCGGCATGACATTGGTGATATCCCTGGCTGTAGCCGGAGTGGTTGCATGGTTAAGTCTCTACCTGGCTCCTGCCGGCATGAAAAAAACCCAGGAAGTATTTGCCGAGCAGGCCAGATTGACAGTATTTGAATTACTGGCAGAAGGGCGGTTTCAGAAACGGGCCGATATAACTTTTTATACCGAATCGCTGAGCAAGGGCAAGGAGGAGTTGAGAAACGTTTTTATGTATGTGCCAACAAAAAATGGCAAGCAATCAGCCGTCACTGTTGCAGAAACCGGTCGTTTGCAGTTTGATGAGGTCACCGGCTCCCGGTATCTGGTTCTGGAAAAGGGGGCACGCTTTGAAGCCGCCCCCGGTCAACTGGATCTCATGGTGTTCGAGTTTGATACCTACGGGCAGAGAATCGAAATTCCGGAAGCACGTAATATCAAGAAAAAAGATGAAGCGATCAGCACAAATGAATTGTGGAACTCTGATTCTCCGAAATACCGTGCACTCTTGCAGTGGCGTATATCCCTGCCTCTGCTGGCACCTGTTGTCACCCTGCTGGCTATTTCACTGAGCCGGGTCAACCCGCGGCAAGGGCGTTTTTTCCACCTCCTTCCGGCCATGCTTATATATATAACCTATCTGGGGCTGTTAATCGCTTCACGAAAATGGGTAGAGAAAGAAAAAATTCCCGAGTGGATTGGTGTATGGTGGGTGCATATATCCTTCTTCTCCATTGCGATATTCAATCTCTATGGTAAGGAATGGGGCAATAAACTGAGGAACAGGTTCAGTGCGAAAAATTGATCGTTATGTTGTCTCCACAGTTTCTGGCGCCATTATTATGGTGCTGGGTGTCGTCATTTCCCTGGATCTGGTGTTTGGGCTGATCGCCGAACTGGAAGATACCAAAAATGACTATGGTACGATCGAGGCTCTGACCTATGTCATTATTACCCTGCCACGCCGGATTTATGATTACCTGCCCCTGGCGGCCTTTATCGGGAGCCTGATCGGTCTGGGGGTGCTGGCCAATAATAGTGAACTGGTCGTTATCAGGGCGGCAGGCGTTTCTATCGCGCGTATTGTCTGGTCTGCGATGAAGCCCGCCATTGTCGTGGTTCTGGTTGGCCTGCTGCTGGGAGAGTATATCGCTCCCTACACAGAACGCATCGCGCAGAGCCAGAAGGCGATTGCCACAGGCGGGAAGGACAGGGTTGCTTCCTCGAAAGGTGTCTGGCATCGTGAAAACAACACCTTTATGCATTTCAATGCGGTTCAACCCGGTGGGGTTCTGTACGGCGTTACCCTGTATACATTTGATGAGAATGAATGGCTGAGTGATATTACTTATGCAGAAAGAGGGTTGTATCACGAGGGGCAGTGGCTGCTCGAAAAAGTTGAAAAAATTTCAATTGACCAGCATTCCGCCAAAAAGACCTTTGCCGATTCGAAGGAGTGGGAAGCCAGGCTGTCACCGGAAGTGCTCAGTTTTTTGATTGTCAAGCCGGACAACCTGTCGATATCGGGGTTGTATGCCTATTCCAACTATTTGTCCGAGCAGGGTTTGAATGCGACACGGTATTTGATGTCCTTCTGGAAAAAACTGCTCAGGCCGATCACCACAGCCGTGCTGGTACTGGTCGCGATTTCCTTTATATTTGGCCCGTTGCGGTCGGTGACCATGGGGTTTCGTGTTTTTACCGGTATTATTGTCGGGCTGCTATTCAAATATATGCAGGATTTGCTGGGGCCATCCAGCCTGGTGTTCGGCTTCAACCCGATCTGGGCCACATTGGTACCCATCATCATTTGTTCATTGGTGGGCATCATTCTGATGCGTCGGGCAGGCTAACCTTTTATTCCTTATTTTTATTCCTTTTAGGGATTCGTACCACGTCAGACATGGAAAAATGATCATGCCAGGAGCGGTGTTTTTTGTCCCGGACAGACCAGAGATAGCCAAGCCCGAAGCAGCCAAATGAAACCCATGCCATCATAAAGCGCAGCAACGCCTGCGACCACCTGATTGACTTGCCATCACTGGTTTGAATCCGAATATGCCACACCTGCATACCCAGTGTTTGCCCTGTTTTTGTCCAAAAATAGGCAAAGAAAAAGTAGAGTGTAATAAACAAAACCGACGTTAGCAGCGGGTCGGTGATCAATTCACCGGATTCAGTCAGTCGCTTCAGTTCTTCTGCACCGATTATTTTGGCCTGAACCATTTTGTACATTCCGGTGGTGATAATCATCAGGGCAACGGCAATGAGGGTGTCATAGAGCATTGCTGCCAGCCTGCGGAGGAGCCCTGCAGGTTGCAATTCTTCTGGAGATTCCGGGAACTGGATTATCATAATGGGCTGATTGATGGTTAGTGGTTTGTTTGGTGGTTAAATGGTCGGCAGGATGCGCTTTGCAAGGTCAAGTTTAATGGATGCAGGCGCAGAAACCAATGGTTATGTTTCAGAAGGGAGTGTTAATTTGATGTCTGGTCAGAATAACGACTTTAAGAGCGACCTGTTATATTTTTATGGTGTTTGATTACCAACGGTTATTAAAGAATCGGTTATTTCAGTCGCTACACTGTCTTGATGAGAAAGTATTTTAATGAGCATGTGTTTTAATGAAAAAGCATTTTAATGAGAAAGTGCTTTGGCGGGAGACTGGAAATGCAAAGTGTAGGTGATTTTTTTGGCAGTGCCTTTGGTGGTCGAGACAGGCCGGGTAAAGCGCAATCGGCTCTTGACCTGGAAAATCCGGGCGATACAAGGGTGTCGTCCGGGGCTCGGGGCCTGCAGCCAACACAGATTCAGGCTTCTGATCCGGTTGAATTTCAGCGTTCGGAATGGTCCATCCTCCAGCGGGGGCGCCAGATATTTGTTCAGGAATTGTCGATGAGCAGCGGCATGAAGGAGCATTTTGCAGAGTTGCAGCAGTCTATCGCACGACCGAAAGCGTCTCCGTACCAGCCACAGGCAGTTTTTGAGCCTCCGTCACCAGAGGATGTTGCCAATACTGTGCTGGGTTTCGTTGAAGGCAGATTGAAAGCGGAAGCGGCATCCGGCGCATCGGAGGAGAAGTTCGGGTTATTGCTTGACCAGGCCAGAAAGGGAGTGGAAACGGGGTATGCTCAGGCGAGAGAGCAAATTGAAGCGCTTTCGATGATGAGTGAAGAGTTGTCAGGGGAGATTGATCAGAGTTTCTCTCTTGTTAACACGGGCCTGGATGAACTGCGGGGCAAATATGTGCCCGCAGATCAGTCTTCCGCCAGATTTATTGCGGATAAAGAAAAAGTTATGCAAGGCGATGAAAGCGACGATGCCAGCGACCCTGTATCGACAGAAGGTCGTGCCCGATCGGATGAGGCGCGCACTGGTGGCGCTTATCGTGCGGGATATTCCGAACTGACAGGTTATCACGAGCATCTGGGTATCAATGTCCGGACGCGGGATGGAGATAATGTGACCGTGTTTTTTAGTGAGGTGGGAGCATCTTTGAAAAGCGGTGATTTTCGGCTCTCCGGTGATGCCAATGACTATTCCGGGTTTCAGTCCTGGCAAGGGTTGGCCTATGAGAGCAAGTACAGTATCCGTGTTGACGGTGATCTGGACGAAGGAGAATTACAGGCGCTGAACGAACTCTTTGCCAGGACAGATGCACTCGCGGAGCAGTTCTTCTCGGGGAATCTGGATGAGGCGTTTGAGTCTGCTCTTGATCTCGGGATTGACACCTCCGAGCTTGCCAGCTTTTCGCTGAGCATGACGCAAACTCAGGTTCGCCAGGTGTCTGCCTATGAAAGCTTTGCTTCAATCTCCCCATCCGGGCATGAAGGCAGGTTGTCAGGTGCATTTGAAGGCCTGCGCACCCTGGCAGAGCGAACCAGGGAGGCGGTTGAATCAGCCAGGCTGTTTGCACAGCCAATACAGTTGGTCTCGGATACATTTGATCAGTTGTTTGAATCTGGTATCAGGAGCAGGGAGGGAACTGGTCAGGATCTGAGCTCCAATGAGCGACGTTTTCAAGACCTGGTGCATCAAATGCTGGAGCAACTGTAATGCTCTACCTGTCGCAGGCGATTTCTTTAATCAGGAATCAGGCCAAAAATTAAAACGGTTATTTAAAAAAACAGTTGGCAAGGCAATTATTGGAACAAGGCGGGCAGAAATGTCCGCTTTTTTTGTGCTTGACGGATTTCCGTCGATTTTGTCACCAAAAATGTGATTTTTCGTGTCCGAAATTGGTGCATCTGTGGTAAAGTACGGCGTTTCGCCAACCCGGCCCTGATAAAAATAGCCTGCCCATTGGATCGATTTATGAAGAGTTCTGAAATTCGTCGAGCATTCCTGGATTACTTTACGCGTAACGGTCACCAGGAGTGTGACAGCAGTTCGCTGGTTCCCTCTGATGATCCTACCCTCCTTTTTACCAATGCGGGAATGAACCAGTTCAAGGATGTTTTTCTGGGTAAGGAACAGCGCCCCTATACCAGGGCAGCCACTTCCCAAAAATGCGTCAGGGCAGGGGGCAAGCACAATGACCTGGAAAACGTGGGATACACGGCCAGACACCATACTTTTTTTGAAATGCTCGGTAATTTCAGCTTTGGTGACTACTTTAAAGAGGATGCGATTCGCTTTGCCTGGGAGTTTTTGACGGTGGATATGAAATTGCCGCCGGAAAAGCTGTGGGTCACCGTTTATAAAGACGACCAGGAGGCGGAAGATATCTGGTTCAACGATATTGGCATAGACCAGTCCCGCTTCTCCCGTCTGGGCAAAAAAGACAATTTCTGGGCTATGGGCGATACCGGTCCATGCGGCCCGTGCTCTGAAATATTCTATGATCACGGGGAGTGGGTGCCAGGTGACCCTCCGGGTGGCCCGAATGATGATGGCGACAGGTTTATTGAAATCTGGAATCTGGTTTTCATGCAATACAACCGAACGGCGGACGGGGAGCTGCACCCTCTGCCCAAACCTTCAGTTGATACCGGTATGGGGTTGGAGCGAATTTCAGCCGTTATGCAAAATGTTCACAGCAATTACGAGATTGACCTTTTTCAAAGCATACTGGAGGGGGCGTCCCGTCTGCTGGGTGGCGTAGAGACAACGGAGCAGTCACTTCGCGTGATAGCGGATCATATAAGAGCCTGCTCGTTTCTGATTTCCGACGGAGTGATGCCGTCGAATGAAGGGCGAGGGTTCGTTTTGCGACGAATTGTTCGGCGTGCGGTTCGCCACGGCAACAAGTTGGGAGCAACGGAGCCGTTTTTTTATAAACTGGTGTCCGTACTGGCGGATGTGATGGGAGATGCCTACCCCGATCTGATTGGCAGAAAGGCGGAAATCGAAAGAGTCCTCTTGCTGGAAGAGGAGCAGTTTGCGCGTACCCTTGACAAAGGTATGAAGCTGTTGCTGCAGGATATTCAGGATATTGGCAATCTGAAAGGTAAGGTCATACCCGGTCATACCGTGTTTACCCTGTATGATACCTACGGGTTCCCGGTTGACCTGACCAATGATGTCGCCAGAGAGCATGGTCTGGAACTGGATTACGAAGGTTACGAAAAAGAAATGGAGGCGCAACGCGAACGCGCCAGGTCAGCAAGCAAATTCGATGTCGATTACAGCAATGCAATAGTGGTTGATGGCGAAACCCTGTTTACCGGGTATGATCACCTTGCTGAACAGGGTGATGTTGTCAAGGCGGTCTTTGTTGACGGGAAGCCCGGTTGTGCAAAATCGGGTGATCAGGCGGTGGTTGTGTTGGAAGAAACGCCTTTCTATGCAGAGTCCGGCGGACAGGTCGGTGATCAGGGAGTGATTGTCTGGGCTGATGGTGAGTTTTTGGTTCAGGATACACAAAAGGAAGGTGGCAACCACCTGCACATAGGAAAAGTGTTAAAGGGTGAGATTGCAGAAGGAATCGAGGTCAGCGCGGCGGTCGATTCCGCAAAAAGACAGGCCACTGCGTTGAATCATTCGGCAACTCACCTGCTGCACGCTGCCTTGCGACAGGTTCTGGGAAGCCATGTCGTACAGAAAGGATCTCTGGTTGACCATGAAAAGCTTCGGTTCGACTTTGCGCACCCCGAGGCAGTGACGGTAGAGCAGATTGAACAGATTGAGTCCATCGTAAACCGGCAGATCAGAGCCAATACGGAAATTACCACCCTGATCACGGACATTGAAACTGCACGCAAGAAAGGAGCAATGGCTCTGTTTGGTGAGAAGTACGGCGATGAAGTGCGTGTTTTGTCCATGGGGGAATCTGACTTTTCTGTTGAATTATGCGGCGGAACGCATGCAAATCGAACGGGGGATATCGGCTCTCTGATAGTGACATCGGAAGGTGGCATTTCGTCAGGTGTTCGTCGTATCGAAGCGGTAACCGGTGCACTGGCGGAAGACAGGCGTCGTACGGATGCCGGCATGCTGAAGTCTATGGCGGCCTTGTTGAAAACCGGGCGAGAAGGCGTGGTTGACAAACTTCACCAGACTGTTGATCGAATGAAAATGCTGGAACGGGAGCTGGATCGGCTGAAGAGCAAATTGGCCAGCTCTGCGGGAAATGATCTGGCCGGACAGGCGGTTGATGTTAACGGCGTGAAAGTGCTGGCAGCCAGGCTCGATGGCGTAGACAGAAAGGCGCTGATGGATACCGTTGACCAGTTGAAAAACAGGTTGGGGTCGGGTGTTGTGTTGTTATCTGCAGCTGAAGATGGCAAGGTTATACTGGTTGCCGGAGTGACCAGGGATATTTGCAAAAAAGTGAAAGCGGGTGAGCTGATTAAAGAAACGGCTTCAAGGCTGGGTGGCAAAGGTGGTGGACGACCGGATATGGCACAAGGAGGAGGGAGCGACATCGCAGGCATACCGGCGATGCTGGAAATGGTTCCCGAGTGGGTTCAATCCCGATTGTAGGCAAGAATGGGTATAACTGCCCGCCCGTCCGGAATAACCCTTCGTGGGCAGCCTGACTCATTGAAAACCGTTGTGAAAGGAAAAGGAAACAAAAAGCTAAATGGCATTTTACGTACAAAAATTTGGTGGAACCTCGGTGGGTTCAGTGGAGCGAATACGCGCTGTTGCTGAAAAAGTGAAAGGCTTTCGTGAAAAGGGGCATGATATTGTTGTCGTGGTGTCGGCCATGAGCGGCGAGACCAACCGGCTCTTATCGTTGGCAGCGTCAATAATGGATGAACCGACCCCCAGGGAGATGGATGTGCTGGTGTCAACCGGCGAGCAGGTGACCATAGCACTCATGTGTATGGCTTTGCACAGTCTGGGGTGCCCGGCAATTTCCTATACGGGGGCGCAGGTCAGGATACTGACAGATGCAGTGCATACCAAAGCGCGAATCCGGTCTATTGATGAAGATAATATTCGTTCCGATTTATCTTATGGCAAGGTGGTGGTGGTAGCAGGATTTCAGGGTGTCGATGAGAACGGGAATATTACGACTCTTGGTCGGGGTGGGTCGGATACCTCTGCGGTTGCGCTCGCAGCGGCACTAAAGGCTGATGAATGTCAGATCTATACCGATGTGGATGGAGTCTATACCACTGACCCCCGCGTTGTTGACAGTGCTGTGCGCATGGACAAGATTACGTTCGAAGAAATGATAGAAATGGCCAGTCTCGGGTCTAAGGTGTTACAGATCAGGGCAGTCGAATTTGCCGGCAAATACAATGTACCGTTACGGGTGCTTTCCAGTTTTCAGGATGGCCCCGGAACCTTAATTACAACTGAGGATGACAGTAAAATGGAGCAACCAGTCGTATCCGGTATCGCATTTAACCGGGATGAGGCAAAGCTGACAATTAAAGGGGTGCCCGATACGCCGGGCGTAGCCTCGAAGATACTGAAGCCGGTGAGCGATGCCAATGTTGAAGTGGATATGATAGTCCAGAATACCGGAGATGACGGCCAGACCGATTTTACATTTACTGTGCATCGCAATGACTACAAAAAAGCCCTTGGGATTTTGGAGAGGCTGCGCGTTGAACTGGGGGCGAGAGAGGCGGCTGGTGATAACAAGATTGCCAAAGTATCCATTGTCGGCGTTGGTATGCGCTCTCACGCGGGCGTTGCTACGAAGATGTTTGAAGGGTTGTCCAAAGAAGGTATCAACATACAGATGATATCCACATCGGAGATCAAGGTGTCTGTTGTGATTGCAGAGAAATATCTGGAATTGGCAGTGAGATCATTGCATGGTATTTTTGACCTGTCTTGTGAGGCAGTCGAGGAAGGTTGACATGGCGCGGGGCAAGACCGGTTCGTAAACCGGCCCTGTCGTAGCCGCCACTGACACAATAAAAGAAAAACAGTTCCTGATGATTCATGTGGAGGCTGAATTCAGGAATAGACTCGAAGAAATAATGGTTTACAGCTATTTTGGGGATACCGCTCCGTTGCAAAATACGATAGAGCAGTCGCATTGTCCTGGTACGATGCATGTGGAAGTTTCCAATACGGTTTTGGGGAGTGGAACAGGTGAATAGCACCTATTAAAGGAGATAGACAATGCTAATATTGACCCGTCGTGTAGGGGAGGCACTCATGGTTGGAGATGACGTGACGGTCACGGTGCTTGGTGTAAAGGGAAATCAGGTGAGAATTGGCGTTAATGCGCCAAAAGAAGTGGAGGTGCACAGAGAGGAGATTTATCAGAGAATCCAGAAAGAAAAGGCCGAAGGTCAGCTTGAAACTGGTACTGAATAAAAAACTGAAAATAATCCTTTGATTTTTGGTTTGTTATTGTTATTATTCCGGCCGATTTCGGAGAGATGGCCGAGAGGCTGAAGGCGCGCCCCTGCTAAGGGCGTATACCGTCAGGTATCGAGGGTTCGAATCCCTCTCTCTCCGCCATCGCCTTGATTTGTAAAAATTATCGTCTTGTTAGGATTGTTTTTGTTGCGCGGCTGTAGCTCAGCTGGATAGAGTACCTGGCTACGAACCAGGCGGTCGGAGGTTCGAATCCTCCCAGCCGCGCCATTTTTTCCGCATTGCGTCCCTTCATTGACTGGCTGTTACCGGCCGTTCGATTGATCCCTGTTCCTCCCCCCACCCATCCTCTTGATCTGTTGAAATTTTATTTGGTCATAACTTGTCTATTGACATGTCTCATAATTGTCACTTTTTTCCCATGTTAGTATTCTGCCTGGAGCGAGTCGGTATCTGTCTGACAAGGGTGCTCCCCGGTGTGATGTGCCCGGATTCTGCCGTATTTTCTGGCAGGGGCCGGTCGTTTGTACATCAGACTGTTTTTTTGGAGGAAAGATTGGTTTTGTGGTGTCCGCGGGTGAAGTTTGAGTTGCCTATGGACGTTATAAAAGGCAAAATACGCTCGTTTTCTTGCCGCTCTCAGCATGTTGTTCGGGTAAAGGAAGTGCTGCAAGGTATCTTCGCCTTCTGGCGGGCAGTCTTGCAGTGTCATCGGCAGCAGGCAGGCTGACGGCTTGCTTGAAGAGCTAAACACAAGAGCTACATACGAAAAAAGGTATCGAATTTATTATGACTGAATCTTTGATGTCACAAGCGGTCGGATTGATGATTGCCGGAATGGGGTTTGTGTTTGTATTCCTCGTTATCCTGATCGGCGCTACTACAGTAATGTCCAGGTTGGCCGTGAAGCTTGAGCCGCCCGCTCCGGTTGTGCCTCCGGCACCTGCTCCTGTAGCCCCCCAGGCTGCTTCTCCTATGAATGATCCTCGGCTGATGGCTGTTATCTCGGCTGCAGTTGCCAAATATCGCTCACACCAAAAGAAGTGAGACAGATAGGATAGAATTAATCCTTTAACGGAAGGCTTGAATGTAATGACAGATGCTAAAAAACCATTAGGAATTACTGACGTTGTATTGCGTGACGCTCATCAGTCGCTGCTTGCTACTCGCATGCGAATTGATGATATGTTGCCTGTTGCAGAAAAACTGGACAAGGTAGGCTACTGGTCTCTTGAGTCGTGGGGTGGTGCGACATTTGATTCCTGTATTCGATATCTGGGTGAAGATCCCTGGGACAGAATCCGTGAATTTAAAAAGGCAATGCCGAATACCAGGCAACAAATGTTGCTGCGTGGGCAAAACCTCCTGGGTTATCGCCATTACGCAGACGATGTTGTAGAGAAGTTTGTTGAGCGAGCTGCTGTCAACGGCGTAGATGTGTTCCGTGTGTTTGATGCGATGAATGACCCGCGTAACCTCGAAACCGCATTGAAAGCGGTTAAAAAGCAGGGCAAACACGCTCAGGGCACACTTTCCTACACGACCAGTCCGGTTCACAACACCCAGGCCTGGGTAGATCTGGCAAAGAAAATAGAGGATATGGGTGCTGACTCTATCGCGATTAAAGACATGTCAGGCATCATCAAGCCTTATGAGTGTTACGAACTGGTCAAGCGTCTGAAAACCGAAACTGATCTGGAAGTGCAATTACACTGCCACGCGACTGCCGGTCTGGTGGATATGTCTTTGCTCAAGGCAATCGAGGCAGGCATAGATCGGGTCGATACGGCTATTTCTTCCATGTCCATGACCTATGGACACTCGGCGACGGAAACTGTTGTTGCTGCACTGGAAGGTACTGATCGGGATACCGGGCTCGACCTGTTGTTGCTGGAAGAGATTTCTGCCTATTTTCGCAGTGTTCGCAAAAAGTATGCCAAATTTGAGGGGGCCTTGCGTGGTACCGACTCGCGAATACTGGTTGCGCAAGTACCTGGTGGCATGTTGACCAATATGGAAAACCAGCTGAAAGAGCAGGGAGCTGCGGATAAATTCGACGAAGTGCTGGCCGAAATTCCCCGTGTTCGTGAAGACCTTGGTTTTATTCCCCTGGTTACTCCGACATCACAGATCGTGGGTACCCAGGCTGTGATCAATGTTCTTACCGGTGAGCGGTACAAGTCAATTTCCAAGGAAACCCAGGGTGTACTCAAGGGTGAGTACGGAGCGGCACCTGCCCCATACAACAAGGAGCTTCAGGATCGGGTTCTGGACGGTGCAGAGGTGATTACCTGTCGGCCTGCCGACCTCCTTGAAAATGAATTGGACAAGCTCGTTGCCGATGTTGAAGAACTCGCAAAAGAGAAGGGTTTCTCCCTGAGTGCTGACAAGATTGATGATGCGTTGACCTATGCCCTGTTCCCGCAGGTCGCCCCCAAGTTCCTTGAAAACCGCGGCAACCCTGATGCCTTTGAGGCTGCGCCCACTGGTGAGGAGGTCAAGGTTTCCTCAGGTGGCCCTGAAACCTACACCATTACGGTTGAAGGTCAGGCCTATGTGGTTCAGGTAGAAGAAGGTGGAGATATCACTGCTGTTGCGCCGGTTGGTGGTGGAGCACCAGCTGCACCGGCAGCCGCTGCACCTGCTGCGGTGCCTGCAGGTGGTGGTGAGCCTGTGGCCGCGCCATTGGCAGGTACTATCTTCAAGGTACTGGTTGCACCCGGCCAGGCGGTACAGGAAGGTGATGTTCTATTGATCCTCGAGGCCATGAAAATGGAAACGGAAGTGCGTGCAGCACACGCAGGTACTGTTGGTAGCATTAATGTCGCAGTGGGTGATGCGGTTACTGTCGGCGATACCTTGTTAACGATTGGATAATGGGTTCTATCAATGGATAAACTGCTTAATCTCTGGACCGGTAGCGGTCTGTATAATATCGAGTTTGGCCAGTTGGTCATGATGCTCGTGTGTCTTTCTTTGCTCTATCTGGCGATACGCAAAGGTTTCGAACCTTTACTGCTGATACCAATCGGTTTTGGTGGCGTGATGGCCAATATTCCCGAGGCGGGTCTGGCGGCATCGGCGGTTGAAAATGCGATTCACTTCGCCAAACCGGAAGTGATGGACGCGCTGGCGGGTGCATTGAGTAATTCGGTAAGTCATGTAATGGCGGATCTTGATGCGGCGGTGGCTACAGCTCCCGACGTCTTGAAGGAAGCCTATGGTTATGCGTATAGCTCGGATCGTGTAGAGTATATCGCAGCCATGCATGTGGCTCAGGATGCGGGTTACTCCAATGGTATGTTGAATAACTTTTACAATGTTGCCATCGGAAGCGGTGTAGCGCCTTTGCTCATCTTTATGGGTGTGGGTGCCATGACCGATTTTGGGCCTCTGCTTGCGAATCCCAAAACCCTGTTATTGGGTGCGGCTGCCCAATTCGGTATTTTCGGTACTGTTCTTGGTGCGGCACTGCTGACTGCAACCGGAATAATGGATTTTACCATTTACGAAGCGGCTGCGATTGGTATCATCGGCGGTGCCGATGGGCCGACCTCTATCTATGTTGCCAGTTTGCTTTCACCTCACCTGTTGGGGGCGATTGCGGTGGCAGCCTACTCCTATATGGCTTTGGTGCCCATGATTCAGCCTCCGATAATGAAGGCGTTGACGACCGAGGAAGAGCGGAAGATCACCATGGTTCAGTTGCGCCATGTAGGCAAGCTGGAAAAAATCCTTTTCCCTATCGTACTCGTCGTCCTGGTTGCGCTTTGTTTGCCTGACGCTGCGCCTCTTTTGGGTATGTTCTGTTTTGGTAACCTGATGAAAGAGTGTGGTGTGGTTGATCGCCTGAGTGACACGGCCCAAAATGCCCTGATCAACATTGTCACCATCTTCCTCGGATTGTCTGTAGGTTCCAAGTTGAGTGCGGACAAGTTTCTTGATATTCAGACCTTGGGGATCATCATACTGGGGTTGGTGGCATTCTGTGTGGGTACTGCGACAGGTGTCCTTATGGCCAAGTTGATGAACAGGTTTATTAATCAGCCTATCAATCCTCTCATTGGTTCTGCCGGTGTTTCTGCCGTACCTATGGCTGCCCGTGTTTCCAACAAGGTGGGGCTGGATGCGAACCCGCACAATTTCCTGTTGATGCATGCTATGGGGCCTAATGTTGCCGGAGTTATCGGCTCGGCGGTTGCTGCCGGAGTAATGATTAAATGGCTTAGCTAATCGTCTCAAAATCTGTTTTCGGGCCGGTACGGCCCGGGGACGGGTGTTCATTAAAAAAACCACCTGGTATTCAGGTGGTTTTTTTGTATTGCCATTCTTGTTAAAAATGTTTTCAGGAAAAACTGGCCCGGGTGCGTGCTTTTGGCAACCCCAGGGCGGTTAAATCCCGGTTGATATCGCTTTCTGCGATGCGAGTTCGGTTTTGTGGTAAGTTCGAGAGGCCGCAAACATCCGTATTTGATCTGTTTTTATTCTCTGTCTGAAATATCTGCCGCATAACATCACTCATGTATTCCTACCTGTGCTAGTCTGATTGTGAGGGGCTATAGTGAGCCAATTGGCTCATTTTTTCCGAGAAGCTTGCACAGCTTTGCCGAGAAGATGATCACAACTTGACCGTTTCTATGAAAATGCTTGTGAAACCTGAGGCGCATGCCGTGAGAAGCATGGTGAACGATGCGTCGCAGCCACTGTTCCGAGGCTTTTAATGAATCAAATATTTGCAAATCTGAACAAGCTTGAGAACCAGATGCAGGCAGCCTTTTCCAATCAGAGTTGGGACGAGGTTGAAGGTGTTGATGATTCCATAAATCAGTATTGTCGGGAATTGATGAGCCTGGTTGATCGTGGACAAGTTGACGAAGCCGACGCGAAACAGGCAATGGATAATGTGATGGCACTCTATCGCAGCCTCATTGAATTGTTGAAAAGTCGAAAAGACCAGGCGGGCAGCCAGCTGAAGCGTCTGCAGAGTGAGAAAGAGGCAATCAGGCAGTATTCACGTTCAACTTTTTGCAAGTAGTCCGATCTGTTACAAGTGGTTATATGTTGCAAGTAGCCATGTGTTGCAAGCAGCCTGGTATGCCAGAAAAGTGTCCAGAATATCGATTTGGCGTTTTCCCCCGGTTTTTCTTGCCATATTATTGACCATTCCCTTCTCAGGTACTTTAATTACGCTTAGTTTCGTTCTATTTGGTGTCAGAGGAATGCTATTCATTTCTTTCAGGAAAGCCATTATGCCTGTTTGGAGCATTAACTTTTTACCTGTAACACAAAGACTTTAAGGTTTGCAGTACATGTTGAGGGAAATGAAAATCCTGCTGGTGCATGATGACAAGGAGTGTCGGGATGCGATTTCTCTTATCCTCAGCTTTTTGGGGGAAGAGGCCGTTATTCTCGACTCGGGTAAATTGAAAGGACAGTTGACGGATGGAAACTGTAATCCTGAAGAGTTTGTGGTTGCCATGGTTGGTGGTTCCGGAAACTCGATTAGCCGGGTCATAGCTCAAATAGGTGCCTGGGAGCCAGGTATGCCCTTTATTGTTATGGGCGATGTAGATATAAAGAGTGTGGAGGAAACCATCCACGGTCGCATCATCCGCAGTCTGGAATGGCCACCCAGATACAACAAATTTGTTGACGATATTTATCGGGCTCAGGTGTTTCGGGAGCAGTATTTAACGCGTGCCCGGCGCGGCCAGCAAAGAGACGTGCAACTTTTCAGAAGCCTGGTAGGAACAAGCAGGGGAATCCACACTGTCAGGAACTTGATGGGTCAGGTCGCTGATAAGGATGTCAGTGTATTGATTACCGGTGAAAGTGGTACGGGCAAGGAAGTGGTAGCTCGTAACCTGCATTACCATTCCATGAGAAGAGGCAAGCCCTTTGTACCGGTAAACTGCGGAGCCATCCCTCCCGAGTTGCTTGAAAGTGAGCTTTTTGGCCATGAAAAAGGTGCTTTTACCGGAGCGATATCCGACCGGAAGGGAAGGTTTGAGCTGGCCGAGGGGGGGACACTTTTTCTTGATGAAATCGGCGATATGCCGCTGAATATGCAAGTCAAGATTCTTCGGGTTTTGCAAGAGCGTACCTATGAAAGGGTAGGGGGCTCCAAAACGTTGAAGTCCAATGTCCGAATAGTGGCAGCAACTCATAAAAACCTTGAGGAAATGATCAAGGCAGGGGAGTTCAGGGAAGACCTGTTTTACCGATTAAATGTTTTTCCCATAGAGATGCCTGCCTTGCGTGAGCGGGTAGAAGATATCCCCCTTCTGATCAATGAACTGATTTCCCGGATGGAAAAGGAAAAGCGAGGTTCCATCAGGTTTAACTCTGCTGCCATTATGAGTTTGTGCCGACATGACTGGTTTGGAAATGTCAGAGAGTTGGCGAATCTGGTTGAGCGTCTGGCGATTATGCACCCTTGTGGCGTGGTTGGCCTGAACGAGTTACCTGCGAAATTTCGTCATATTGAAGACGTTACCGAGCCACTCAAGGTTGAGGACGACACTTTGCCTGCCTCTCAGGGATTGGTTGGTCTGGACAGCCCCGCTCTCCTGCCGGTGAACGGAATCGATTTGAAAGACTATCTGGCCAACCTTGAGAAATCACTGATTCAGCAGGCGCTTGAGGAAAGTTCGGGGGTTGTGGCGCGAGCGGCTGAAAAACTGCGAATAAGGCGTACTACCCTGGTCGAAAAAGTGCGTAAATATGACCTCAAGGGAAGCTGACCCCTTTTCCTGCCCTGGTTTTTTCTTCACCCTTTCAAGCCTCGTCCCTTTTTCTTTTCGCTTGAGGCGCACTCCCCGGAGCAAATGTCCTGTTTGCCGTAGATGTGCGTTTCGCAAAACCGGCGCGAAACCGTGCGTCCGATTCCCGTATTCCTTCCGTCAATAAATTGTCTGTCGAAAGCATCAGAGTATCTGTCAGTTTTTTAACTTGATGAATAACAGAGCAAAATTAAATATGGAACACATTATGCATCAGTAGCTGAACCATCGTCATACCCGGCATCGGTATGATTCACCCAAAGGCCGACAAGCGTAGGCAGGGAGTTTGAAATGGCGCTATCCGATCATCCAGGAAATACTGTAGCCTACAAGGAATCAGCAGATTTTTCCCGTTCTTCTGATGAGCAGCATGGGCAGCTCATCGATTGTATCAATACGTTTTTGGCGACCTCTCACAAACTTGACTCTCTTGGTGTCGATTCCCGGTCTTGCACCCTTTCATCCAGGGTGCAAGACCGGGATGAAAGAGTCGCCCCTTTTCCTTTGAGTCGAAAAAATTTGCATCGAATGAGGGAACAACCCTTACTCGACTACGTTTCTGACCAGGAAAACATGCTTCTGAAATTAACGGGGCTAGAGCATTTTATCAGTCTGTTTGACCAACTGACGGATCGTTTGACGCGCGCTTACGACAATCTGGAAGACAGGGTGAATCGCCTCACCCTGGAGCTGACTGAGGAAATTGAACATCGTAAACAGGAGCTTTCCGAAAAGGAGAAAGCAACCAGTCGATTGGAAACCTTGCTCCACCTTTTGCCAGCTGGTGTGGTTTTGCTGGATGGCAAGGGGGTTGTTCAGAAATGTAATGCTGCAGCCGTCGATCTTTTGGGTGAGCCGCTGGAAGGTGAGAGATGGCTGGATATTATACAACGTTGCTTTGCTCCCAAGCGGGATGACGGGCATGAAGTGTCCATGATTGATGGTCGAAGAGTCAGTATTGCCACGCGATCCATTGATCAGGAGCCTGGTCAGCTCATATTGTTGACTGATTTGACCGAGACCCGTGAATTGCAATCAAGACTTAGCCGATACGAGAGACTTTCTGCCATGGGCCGAATGGTGGCTTCTCTTGCCCATCAGATACGCACTCCGCTTTCGACTGCCATGCTGTATGCCGGGCATCTGTGTCACGACCAGATAGACGACGGGTTTCGTCAAAAATGCGCGGACAGGCTTATGTCACGACTCGTTCATCTGGAGCAGCAGGTAAGAGACATGCTGATTTTCGCCAAAGGTGAAACACCTTTGGCCGAGCGTGTCAGCATTCAGGAGCTCGAAGAATCACTCAGGCATGCGGCCGAAGCACCACTGAGCAAGGCGGGAGCGAAAGTGCAATGGCAAAACCGTGCGGGAGAGGTAGAAGTTTTGTGCAACAAGGAAGCATTGGTTGGTGCCTGTATGAATCTGGTAAATAACAGTGTTGAGGCCTCTGAAGGTGAGCTGGTTATGACTATCAAGTTTGACGTATTGCCGGATGGCAAGGTGGCGATCCAGGTGGCCGACAATGGTCCCGGTTTTGATGCAGGCCAAAAGGAAAAACTGAAAGAAGCCTTCTATACAACCAAGTCTCAGGGAACAGGGCTGGGGTTGGCGGTTGTCCAGGCAGTGGTAAGTGCACATAAGGGGTTGTTTGAGATAGGTTCGTATGAAGGTGGTGTTGTCGCCTCTATCGTTCTGCCTGTTATTGATTAACCAGAGATTCAGCGAGTTGTCCGGGAATAGTGATTCAGAGTGGAGATGTACAATGAGCGATACAATGAAAAATGCGATTCGAAATACCACGAAGAAAGCAACCATACTCATCGTAGAGGATGATAGAGACCTCCGGGAGGCATTGGAAACAACGGTAGAAATGGCAGGCTTTCATTGTGTTACTGCCGATTCTGCGGAAGCGGCAATTCCCATGCTGGAGAATCAGTTGCCGGATATGGTGGTGAGTGATGTGAATATGCCGGGCATGGATGGATTGGGTTTGCTTGACCACATTCAAAGCCATTTTCCCGGCTTGCCAGCTGTACTGATGACGGCCTACGGGCAGATCAGCCAGGCGGTGAGTTCGATTCAGGCCGGAGCGATCGATTACCTGGTGAAACCCTTTGATCCGAAAACGCTGATCAACACCATTCGCCGGGTGGTAGCGGGCGAAACGCAACACTCTGATACAGACCCGGTGGCTGTCGATGCCTTCAGTCGGCGCTTGTTCCAGATGGCCAGAAAGGTGGCAGCGGTTGATTCCACGGTATTGATTTCGGGTGAAAGCGGGACAGGTAAAGAGGTATTGGCCCGGTTTATCCACGCCAGTTCCGATCGGTCAGATCAACCCTTTGTTGCGATTAATTGTGCGGCCATTCCTGAAAATATGTTGGAAGCCATTTTGTTTGGCCATGAAAAGGGGGCCTTTACCGGCGCCTATGCCAGTACTCCGGGCAAATTCGAGCAAGCCAATGGCGGTACAATCCTGTTGGATGAAATATCGGAAATGGATCCTGGCTTGCAGGCAAAACTGTTGCGGGTTTTACAGGAAAAAGAGGTGGAGCGGGTCGGGGGGCGCAAGCCCGTTCCCCTTGATGTACGTGTTTTGGCTACCACTAACCGTGACCTGAAAGAATACGTGAGTAAAAACCGGTTCAGGGAAGACCTGTATTATCGCCTGAGTGTGTTTCCGATTCACTGGAAGCCCCTGCGGGAGAGGCCGGCAGACATCGTGCCCCTTGCAGAAAGGTTGCTTCGGAACCATACCGCCAAAATGAAATTGCCTCAGCTGCGTTTCAGCCAGGAGGCGCAGGCGGCGATGGTGAATCATTCGTGGCCTGGCAATGTTCGTGAGTTGGACAATGCGATTCAGCGAGCGATAGTGCTGCAGCAGGGTGGGGAAATCGGAGCCGAGGAATTGTGCCTTGACGGTACAGGCCACAGTTGGATGAATGTAGTGGATGCAAACCGTTCTGAAAGCCGGGGGGATTCCGGTTTGGCACAGCCTGATGAATCCGGTGAGCTTCCGGTTTGCGGCGTTGCTGTTCCGGACCAGATTGCCGATGAAAGGGCGAGTGAGTTTAACGGCCTGGGGGGAGACCTGAAGAGAAGGGAGTTTCAGATCATTATTGATACCATTAAAAAGTGCGGAAAACGAAAGCTGGCCGCGGAACGCCTGGGTATCAGTCCTCGTACGCTGAGATACAAGCTGGCACAGATGAGAGATTATGGCATAGACATAGAAAGTGAATTGTCAGTCGCCTAGTTTCACGCCCGGTTCAGCCCGGTTGCTTTTCACTGCGATAAGCGGCCTGAAATGATACAGCGGCCTGAAAGGATACATCAGTCAAAAGCTTATGTGGCACCTCGTTTGCATAGTAAGAGGGTAGAGGCTTCAAGTATGGCAATTTTCCAGCAGTGGGCACTCATCAGAACCCCTTGTGTATTGCCTGCCCCGACGATTCCGGGGTTATTCGTCTCGAAAGTCAAAGAATTGGCGCCATTGGAGATTGAATATGACTGACAGAGCAGATATCACAGCAGTTTTAGACCAGATGCGCATGATGCGTGCTCAAATCCAGCGGCCCCCTGTTGTCGGCAATGAGATTTCTCCTGAAAAGGTAAATCGTGTTGGCTCGATGGAAAAAACTCCCGGCTTTGGTGAAATGTTCAGCAAGGCCATAGATTCGGTCAATGAAGTGCAAAAAAGCGCGGGAGAGATGAGGACAGCCTACGAAAAAGGGGAGCCTGGCATTGATATCACCAGAGTTATGGTTGAGTCACAAAAAGCCACAGTGTCATTTCAGGCACTTACCCAGGTTCGCAATAAAGTTGTCAAGGCTTATGAAGAAATTATGAAAATGCCCGTGTAGCAAGTGCTCTTGACAGGTCTGGATAAACAACGGGCCTGAACGAACGGGTACCCGACCCGGATATTCCAATGAGTGCAATCAAGCCAAAGGTGTAATCAGGACGGATTTGACAATGGCCAGTGTACCCGCAGAAGTAAATGATGTTTCCCCCGCAGAAAGTGGTGACGGCAGTCTGCCGGTTGCATCGGAATCGCAAAATGATATGTTGCTGGGCTTCAACAAGCTTACCCTTATTCGACAAATCGGCTTGATGGTAGGGTTGGCGGCAAGTGTTGCATTAGGCCTCGCCGTTGTACTTTGGGCCCAGGATCCCGACTATCAGCCTCTGATTGCCAATCTGCAGAACTATGACGCGAATGAAATCAGTACCATTCTTGACGAAAATAACATTGGCTACAAGGTAGACCCGAAAACCGGCATTTTACTTGTGGAGTCACAACTTGTCTATCAGGCGAAGCTCAAGCTCGCTGCGGCAGGAATAAAGGATAACAACACAGTCGGATACGAATTGCTGGATCAGGAGCAGGGTCTGGGCACCAGCCAGTTTATGGAAGCGACCCGGTTTCGGCGCGGACTGGAAGGCGAACTGTCCCGCACCATAGCCAGTATGCGCAACATCCGTAAAGCCCGGGTTCACCTCGCCATACCCAGGCGATCTGTCTTTGTCAGAGACAGAAGAAAATCCTCCGCCTCTGTGTATCTGGAAGTGTATGCCGGTCGTGATCTTTCTCAGGAGCAGGTCAGATCCGTGGTAAACCTGGTGGCAAACAGCGTTCCCGAGATGGACAAAAAAAATGTTTCAGTGGTTGATCAGAGAGGGAGGCTGCTTACTGGTGATGAGATGGACACCGAAGCGAAAATGGCTTCCAGGGAATTTGATTACACTCGCAAACTGGAGGAAGTGCTGAATCGACGTGTCACCAGTATTCTTGAGCCCGTTATGGGTGTCGGGCACTTTCGCTCGGAAGTTTCTGCTGACATTGATTTTACCGCAATCGAAACAGCGGAAGAAATTTTCAACCCCGATTTACAAGCCCTCAGAAGTGAGCAGACAGTGGATGAGCAGAGGGTTTCAGGACGAAACGGGGGAATCCCGGGTGCGTTATCCAATCAGCCTCCGGGGGCGGCAAGTGTTCCGGAAGTGGCTGCCGGTGGCAATGGAAAAGGCAGTGAAAAGATGGCTGATATTCGAAAGCAGGCGACAAGAAACTATGAAGTTGACCGTACCATCAGCTACTCTAAACAGCAGCAGGGCAGGATCAAGCGTTTGACAGTCGCTGTTGTTGTAGACGATATCAGGAAAGTCAATCCGGAAAGCGGAGAAATTAGCTATTCGCCCTGGCCGGAGGCCGAGCTGGAAAGGTTGACTATACTGGTAAGAAACGCGGTTGGTTATTCTGCTCGCCGGGGGGACAGTGTGAGTGTGATTAACAGTCCTTTCGCCCCTGAGGAAGTGGTTCCTTTTGAGGAGCCGGAATTTTGGCAGCAAAGCTGGTTTCTTAACATGCTAAAGCCGGTACTGGCATTTCTGGTTATGCTGGTCATTATCCTGGGAATGGTTCGTCCGACTTTGAAGAGCCTGTCTTCGAATGGGGCGCATGAAAAAGAGCTTGCACTGGCCGGAGATGAAGAAGGCCTGGCGACGCTGGACGAGCTGGAATCATCCGGCGCGGTCGATCAGGTAAGCCTGGGCGATTCGGGTGAATTTTTGTTGCCGGGCGCGTCGGAAGGATATGACAAACAGTTGAATGCGCTTAAGGGGCTGATCGCAGAAGATCCGGCTCGCGTAGCACAGGTGGTACGACAATGGGTAAATGCGGATGAGTGATAACGCGCCGCAGCAAGGCGGAGGTAAAAAACCGGCCAGGCTGTCGCGAATTGATTCGGCGGCTGTCTTGTTAATGTCTTTGGGTGAGGCAGACGCGGCACAGATTCTCAAGCACATGGGGCCAAAGGAAGTGCAGCGTGTGGGGACGGCAATGGCAGCAATGCATGATGTCTCCCAGGAACAGGTGGAAGCAGTTACGGTAGAGTTTCTGGAAGCGGTGGCGAGTCAAACCGGCCTGGGTATTGGTGCTGATGACTACATACGTTCGATGCTGACACAGGCATTGGGTGAAGAAAAGGCTGCCAGCCTGATTGACCGGATTCTGGTGGGTGGAAATACCACAGGACTGGATACGCTCAAGTGGATGGAGCCCCGTTCGGTGGCGGATATCATCCGCTATGAGCACCCTCAGATTCAGGCGATTGTCGTGTCCTATCTGGATGCCGATCAGGCAGCCGAGGTTTTGTGCAACCTCGAAGAAAAAGTGCGGCTCGATATCGTCATGCGAGTGGCCGCGCTGGACTCGGTTCAGCCGCAGGCGTTGCAGGAACTGAACGATATTCTTGAAAAACAGTTTTCCGGCGGATCTTCAACCAAGACCAGCAAAATTGGCGGCATAAAGGTGGCCGCCGATATCATGAACTACATGGATACCTCGATTGAAGCGGATTTGATGGAGCAGATCAAAGAGATAGATACGGATTTGGGTTCCGAGATTGAAGACCTCATGTTCGTATTCGATAACCTCAAAGATGTCGATGACCGGGGTATTCAAACCCTGTTGCGGGAAGTTTCTTCGGATGTATTGATATTGGCCCTGAAGGGAGCAGACGAAGAAGTACAGGAAAAAATCTTCACCAATATGTCGAAGCGTGCTGCGGAATTGCTACGGGATGACCTGGAAGCGAAAGGGCCGGTGAAGGTAAGTGAAGTGGAGGCAGCTCAGAAAGATATTCTTACCATAGCCAGAAAACTGGCTGAATCGGGTGAAATCAATCTGGGAGGTGCCGGTGAAGAAATGGTTTAGTGACACATTATCGCGCGGCGTGAACTGTTGATGGATAGAACCGGTAATCGCAAGGGAACAATCAAGGCATCAGATTTGACGGCCTACGAGCGCTGGGAATTGCCGCTTATCGATGAATCAGGCAGGGAAATGCCCGAAGCCGGGTGTGAAGCCGTCAAACCCCTTACGCTGGAGGACCTGGAGCAGATAAGGCTGGAAGCGCATAACGCGGGACTCGAAGAGGGACTGGGCGAAGGCAGGGAAAAAGGCTATCAGGAAGGCTACGAGCAAGGATTGAAAGAGGGGAACGATGTCGGTCTGGCTCAGGGAATGGAACAGGGGAAAGAGGAAGCTCTGGAGAAAACAGAGCATGAAATCAGAGAGTCATTATCCCGCCTTCAAAATCTGATGCAAGAGTTGCTTGACCCCATCGAGCGCCATGAAGACCAGGTGGAGCAAGCCTTGCTTAACCTGGTGCTGGCAATCAGTCGCGCTGTTATTCTTCGCGAGCTGGAAACAGATTCTTCACATATAAAAGACGTGGTGAAGGACGCCATTGCCCTTTTGCCCGCCACTCGCCAGTCCATACGGATCTATGTCAACAAGGCGGATCACGAAAAGGTGATGGAGGTGGTCAGGCAGATTGATGGGGAGGCGGCTATCGTGGTATGCGATGATGTCTTACCCGGCGGTTGTCGGGTGGAAACTTTACACAGCATTGTTGATTTCACGGTTGAAAAGCGCTTTCAGAAAGTTGTGCAAAGCATGCTGGAAAGCTCAAACAGGAAGCAGATCGATGCGGACAAACCGACTCCGGTGGATTCAATGGGAGAAATGAGTGATTTGCACAAAGAGGTTTTGCTAACCCCGCAATCAGCCCTTGAACCGGAACCGGAGCCTGAACCAGAGCCGGAACCGCAACCGCAACCACAACCGGAACCACAACCGGAACCACAACCGGAACCACAACCGGAACCACAACCGGAACCACAACCGGAACCGGTTACACCTTTTAACCCGGAGCATGATTCCGAATATGTACCAGATATTCCCGGATCGATTCGATAAATACCAGAAGCGAGTCCCTGGTGAGGTCAGTCCCGAAATATCCGGCAGACTGACCCGGATGATCGGGTTGACCCTCGAATGCGTGGGCTGTCCCATGGTGGTGGGTGACCGCTGCCTGATCCATGCCTCTGATACCCTGAAAGTGGAAGCGGAAGTGGTCGGTTTCGCCGATGAGAAGGTCTACCTGATGCCATTGACCCAGGTTGAAGGCCTGCGACCGGGAGTGCAAGTTACCCCCGTGGCGAGTGCGTCACAGGTTCCGGCTGGCTTCTCCATGCTTGGTCGCGTCATTGGTGGTTCCGCAGAGCCGCTTGACGGACTTGGCCCCTTGCAACCGGAAGCTCATGTACCCATGACCGGTGAAATCATCAATCCGCTCAGGCGGGCTCCGATACGCGAACACCTGGACGTGGGAATCCGCTCCATCAATAGCCTGCTCAGTGTGGGCGTGGGGCAAAGGCTCGGGTTGTTTGCGGGAAGTGGTGTGGGTAAGAGCATGTTGCTCGGAATGATGACCCGCTTCACTGATGCGGATATTACCATTGTCGGGTTGATCGGTGAGAGGGGACGAGAGGTAAAAGAGTTTATAGAGGATATCTTGGGCGAGGAAGGACTGTCCCGTTCTGTGGTGGTCGCCTCGCCTGCAGATGACTCGCCACTGATGCGGTTAAGAGCATCCATGCTGACTACCCGTATAGCGGAATACTTCCGGGATCAGGGTAAAAAGGTCTTGCTGCTAATGGATTCTCTGACCCGTTTCGCCCAGGCCCAGCGTGAGATCGCCCTGGCCGTGGGAGAGCCGCCAGCCACCAAGGGCTACCCGCCCTCGGTTTTTGCCAAAATTCCGCAACTGGTAGAACGGGCAGGCAATGGTATGCCCGGTGGAGGTTCGATCACCGCCTTTTATACGGTATTGACCGAGGGGGATGACCAGCAAGACCCGATAGCAGATGCTGCGCGTGCCATACTCGATGGCCACATTGTCTTGTCCAGGGCACTGGCTGAGGAGGGCCATTACCCGGCTATTGATGTTGAAGCCTCGATCAGTCGTGTCATGCCACATATCGTATCCCCGGAGCATCTCCAGGCAGCGCAGCGATTCAAGCAGACCGTTGCCAAATTCAATCAGGCCAGGGATTTGATTAACGTGGGAGCCTATGTGCCAGGCTCGGATCCTGATACGGATTTCGCGATAGAGAGAATTTCAGCCATGCGAAAGTTTTTGCAGCAGGGCTTGACAGAAAGTGCCTTGTTTGGGGATTGCGAGGCCTCTCTGAAAGCGGTGGTTCGGCGGGAGTCGACAAAGCCACCGATGGCTCCACAGCAAAATCATGCGCCAAACCCTGGTGGGTAAGGCTGTCGGATGTGAGGAGAAACAGTTTTGGGAAAGCGATCTGAACGACTGAAAATCGTGCTGGATCTGGCCCATCGCAAAGAAGCCGAAACACTCGAAACCCTGGCCAAAGCCCAAAAAGAGCTGAACGGCGAGCAGTTGAGATTGCGACAACTGGAGTCCTATATGGGTGATTACCAGGACAAAATTCGAGGCAAGGGAGGGGCGGGAATCAGCGCGGTGGAATATGCCAATTTTCAGGGTTTTATGTACCAGTTGGGGGTGGCATTGGAACAGCAGCAAAAAAAACTGCTGTTTTTAACGCAACAGGTCGATGTCTGCACCCGAAACTGGCGTGTCGCACACGAAAAAACCAAAGGAATGGAGGAGCATATCGCTGCCTGCCGCCGAAGTGAGGAGAAAGAACTTGCCAAACAGGAGCAGCGTATGCTCGATGAGTTTTCCCAATTGCGTAACAATTATCGCCCTGATTGAGCAATGCTCGCCGCTGCTGTCTTCCTCGAACTGGTGAAAATTCACCTGTGTTCTTAGCAATATTTCAATTTCCGGCTAGAGTGAGTAGGGAATGGAGTAATGATTTTCTTGATTTGCAACTGGTCGGCATTTTCTTAACTGATTGATTAATATAGATTTTCGTTCTTACTTGAAGGTTCTGCGACAGTTTCTGGACAGCTCCTGGATAGTGCTTGAGTGGTATCGGGGTGTTTGATGGCAAATAACTGTTGGAAAAAGCGGATGTTTGAAAACCGGATGAATTGGCGAGCGGTAAAATGAGTGGCGAAAGTCAACTCAAACTGGACAAAAATATGGGTATTGCGAATGCCGGGTCGTTTCGTTATTCGCTAACACAGCTTTTTGGCCGCGGGACGGGGGTGATAATTGATGCTGCCGATGTCGAGCGTATCGATACATCCATTGTGCAGCTTGTTTATTCCTTTGTATCCAGTATGAAGCAGGCAGGTTTGACAGTGGAAATATCAAGGCCATCGGAGGCATTTTCGAGTAGCGCTTCCCGCCTGGGTTTTTCAGGTTATTTCGGTCTGGAAGGAAGTGAACAGGGAATAGAATAAGGAAGAGAGCAATGACAAGGATATTGGCTGTAGACGATTCAGCGTCAATGCGACAGATGGTGTGTTTTACCCTGAAAGAGGCTGGCTATGAGGTACAGGAAGCTGCTGACGGCCAGCAAGCGCTGGACATAGCGAAAACCCGACAGTTTGACCTGGTTTTGTCTGATGTCAATATGCCTGTGATGAATGGAATTTTGCTGGTACAAAATCTGAGAACCCTGCCCTCGTACCGGTTTACTCCGATACTGATGTTGACTACCGAGTCTGCCGGTGACAAAAAAATGGCAGGAAAAAAAGCGGGAGCGACAGGTTGGCTGGTCAAACCGTTTAATCCGAATCAGTTGCTGGCGACCATCAAAAGAGCTCTGTAACCGCCAGTGCTTTGTGAAACGGTTTTTTACGCGCCTGTTTTTACGTACCGGGCCAATCGGGTGATAACATGAGTGTAGACCTCAGTCAGTTCCATCAGGTTTTTTTTGAAGAAAGTCTCGAAGGGCTGGATGTCATGGAGTCAGCCTTGCTGAATCTCTCTGTGAACGAGGTTGACCCGGAAACCATCAATGAAGTTTTTCGTTCGGCGCACTCGATCAAAGGGGGAGCCGGAACGTTCGGTTTTACGTCCGTTGCCGGGTTTGCGCATGTAATGGAAACCCTGTTGGATCAGATTCGCTCGGATGATATTGCTCTGGCCGGTTCTCATGTGGAACTCCTGTTACAGTCCGTAGATTGCATGAGAGCCATGATCCAGTCATTGACAGCGGGAAAACAGCCTGAAACCGCCAATGCGGATTTGCTGAAAAGACAATTTGAACAAATAGTAACCGGTACGGGGACATCACAAGAATCACAGGAAAAAAAGGTGTCAGGTGAGGTTGGACCGGTTGTTCGAGGTTCCCCGGACAGGGCAGTGAAGAAGTGGCGGATTTTTTTCAAACCGGATACGGGCATATTGAAAACCGGCAATGAGCCGCTTCGCATGTTTCGGGAATTGCAGGAAATGGGCCCTGTATCGGTTATGGCGCAAGTGGAAAACGTCCCGCCCATTGGCAGTATTGATCCTGAATCCTGCTACCTGAGTTGGCTCATCGAGCTGGAAGCAGATGTCGATCGATCGGCGATTGAGGACGTATTTGAATGGGTTATTGATGAATCTGAACTCAATATCGACAGAGTGGAAAACAGGTCGTCTTCCGGTTTCGGCACTTGTGGCCAGCCTGATGATTCCGAACGCCCCGTTGAAGCCGCTATATCCGTAGCTCCGACGCCTGTTACGCTTCCTTCAAGCCTGGTTCCTCCGCTTTCAACCCCGATTCCTCCGCTTTCAACCCCGGTTCCTCCATCTCTGCCTGACAAGGTTCCCGTCCGGTCGGCCCAATCGCCCGAGATGGTCGCCAGGCCCAAAAGGCAGGAGGCATCCTCCATTCGCGTGGGTATAGATAAAATTGACAGTCTGATTAATCTGGTTGGTGAGCTGGTGATCACCCAGTCAATGCTGAGTGAGCTTGGTCGGGATTTTGAAATCGATAAACTGCCCGTGTTGCTGGAGGGGCTGGAACAGCTGAGCCAGCATACCCGGGAGCTACAGGAAAGTATGATGAGCATACGAATGCTGCCAATCAGCTTCACTTTCAGTCGATTTCCCCGCCTGGTACATGATTTAAGCCGCAAAACCGGTAAAAAAATCGAATTGAAATTATCTGGAGAGCAGACCGAACTTGATAAAACCGTGATGGAAAAAATAGGTGATCCGATAGTTCACCTGGTAAGAAATTCCCTTGATCACGGGATAGAAACACCGGATGAACGGATTGCGGCAGGCAAGGACGAAACAGGTACCATTACGCTGAATGCTTACCACCGGGGTGGAAGTGTCGTCATTCAGATAATTGATGACGGTCGCGGGCTTGACCGGGACAAAATCCTGGCCAGGGCCATAGAAAAAGGCATGGTCAACGAGGAAGATGCACTGACAGATGATCAGGTTTGCGAGCTGATTTTCCAGCCCGGCTTTTCAACTACAGAGAGGATTACCCATATTTCAGGTCGCGGGGTGGGCATGGATGTCGTTCGCAGGAACATTCAGGAACTGAATGGTTCAGTTGAGGTAGAGTCCGAGCCTGGTTGTGGATGCGTCTTCACTATCCGGCTGCCGCTGACTCTGGCGATTCTGGATGGGCAACTCATTCGGGTGAGTTGTCACACCTATGTACTGCCATTAATTGCAATTATCGAATCTGTTTCCAGGGGTATGGCGATAGTGCAAAGTGTTGCCGATGGACACGATGTGCTGAAAATGCATGAAGAATATGTGCCGATTGTTCGCCTCGATGATGTTTTGAATGTTGAGCCAAAGCAACAGGAAACGGAAGATAGCCTTCTGGTGGTCGTAGAGGGCGATAATATGAAAGTGGCACTCCTGGTGGATGATTTGCTTGCACAGCAGCAGGTGGTCATCAAAAGTCTGGAAGAAAACTATAAACGGGTGGAAGGTGTTTTCGGTGCCACTATACTGGGTAATGGATCGGTTGCCTTCATTCTCGATATTTCCGGTTTGATTAGGCTGGCCGGTGTAAGCCGGGATGACTATAACAGGCTGAACAGAGGGGGGAACCGGGCCACGTGAGATCCTTTTTTCGGCAAGATGGTTTTATTGATAAGGGTCTTCCGATAGTGCCGTGCAGGATTTGAATCACCGTTATGACTGAAACTGTCAATGCGATTTCCGGCGTGCATGATTTTGCAGCCTCTGACATACAGCCTTTGCCGGAAAGGGCCGATAACAGAAACACGAGCTGCATCAGGGTCGAACTGGCATCCATGATACATCGCGGGTTGAGTCTATTGATGTTGAAAGAAAAAAGAGATGGTTTTTGAAAGACCCTGCCAGGCCGGATTCGTTCATCGTCAAGCCTGCATTGTCACAGTTGATCAGTTTCAAACGGTTGAACCTTCTTGAAACATGGCCAATGAAAGGCAAGTTTGATGTTATTTTTTGCCGAAACGTAGTCATTTATTTCAATAAGGGTACACAGCGCACCCTGTTCAACAGGTATGCAAATATATTGGCGGACGGAGGTTACCTGTTTATCGGGCACTCTGAAACCCTGCATCGTGTATCGGACAGATTTGAATCTTTGGGGAAAACGGTTTACCGGAAAAGTACTGATGGGGTCACTCAAAGCCTTGTGCTGCTGCATGGGGAAGCTTAGGCGGCACTTCAGCAGTATGCCGTGTATTTTTAACCTGTTGTTTTTTGAATAAAAAACAGTTAAAAATAACTTTTCAACAGTTGTTTGCTAAACTTTGAGGTAATAACCTGATTTGGAGTGACTTTCTTATCCCGGAAAGCTCCATTCAACGGTGTTGGACACAAGGTTACAGGGCATGGGGCTACGGGGTACCATGAGATAGAGTTATACACAGGAGGAAGAAATGTCAATAAGCACCAGTTTATCTGCTGATGGCAGTGTTTTGACAGTAAAAATTCAAGGCAGATTTGATTTCAGTTCGCATCAGGAATTCAGAGATGCCTATGAAAACAGCGAAGAAGGGGTAAAAGAATACATCGTTGATATGGAAGAAGCGACCTACCTGGACAGTTCCGCTCTCGGCATGCTTTTATTGTTGCGTGATTTTGCCGGTGGGGATGACGCCAGTATCGTTATTATCAACTGTAACCATGACGTGAAGAAAATTCTGACAATTTCAAACTTTGAGCAGTTATTCGAAATACGGTGAGGTTTCTACAGGTGCAACTATAGTCTGCTGTGAGTTGCATCGTCGGGTGAATACCCCTCCTCCGTAGTGATATCTATTTTTTCAGTTCTATTTACAGTATTCATTTCAGCTTGATTGCTGTATCAATAAATCTACAGGCCTTTGCATGACTGAATCTGATCCGCTGAGAATATTGATCGCCGATGACAATGATTCTGATCGAATGATCTTGAAAGCGATTGTTCGCAAACAGGGGTATGAGGTTATTACAGCGGTTGATGGTCGTGAGGCAGTAGAGCGGTTTAAAAAAGATTCTCCCCAAATCGTTTTGCTGGACGCCCTGATGCCGGTAATGGATGGCTTTGAGGCGGCGCGAGAGATCAAGGCGCTCGCCGGAGAGGAGCTGGTGCCTGTTATCTTCCTTACCTCTCTGACTGATGCCGAGTCGCTGGCCAGGTGTCTGGAGGCTGGTGGCGATGATTTTTTGTCCAAACCCTATAACCGGATCATTCTCAAAGCGAAAATCAATGCGTTCAATCGCATGCGCCTGATGCACCTGACCTTGCAGGAACAGAGGGATCAAATTGCCGAGAACAACAGGCATTTGCTTCAGGAGCAGGAAGTTGCCAAGACTGTTTTTGATAATGTTGCCCACATGGGGTGTTTTCACGCCAAAAACATAAAGCACTTGCTGTCTCCCCTGTCTGTTTTCAATGGTGATGTTTTACTCGCCTGTCAAAAACCTTCAGGAAGTATGCATGTGCTCTTGGGAGATTTTACCGGGCATGGTCTTCCTGCTGCGATTGGAGCCATGCCTCTGGCGGAAATCTTTTATGGAATGTCCAACAAGGGATTCTTTATGACAGATGTCCTGCGTGAGATGAACCAGAAGCTGAAGCAGATTTTGCCAGTCGGATTTTTTTGTTGCGCCTGTATGATCGATATTGATTTTGTTGCCTCCGAAATGCAGGTGTGGATGGGCGGCCTGCCAGACTGCCTGCTGGTTCGTTCCAGTGGTGAAGTGGAGAAGGTAAAGTCAAATCATTTGCCGTTGGGGGTGCTTTCCAGCGAACGTTTTAGCGTTGAAACCTATAAGTATGAGTTGAATCTGGGCGACCGTTTTTTTATGTGGTCTGACGGTATTATCGAATCTCGTGATGCCAACGGGGAGATGTTCGGAGAAAGCCGGTTGCTTGACATTATCCATAAAAAATCGCAGTCTGAGACGCTGTTTGAACAGATTCACGAATCTGTACTGCACTTTATTGGCGAAGGTGAAAGGGATGATGACCTCACAATGGTGGAAGTTAAAATGCTTGCACCGGATCAGTTGGGTCTGGACGAGGCGCATCTTGACAAGTCCGCATTGGTTGGCCCCAAGAACTGGTCATTCAGCTATGAATTGCGAGCACAAACGCTAAAAGAGTTTAACCCCTTGCCGCTTCTTCTTCATCTGACCATGGAAGTGCCGGGGCTGCGCTCTCACAGTGGTTTTATCTATACTGTTTTGGCGGAGTTGTTCTCAAATGCACTGGATCACGGTGTGTTGGGTCTTGACTCCAGGCTGAAGAAAACGCCGGAGGGCTTTGGTGAATACTACGCAATGCGCTCGGAGCGACTGGAAAAGCTTTCCGGTGACTGGGTGAGGTTCTTTATTGATCATAAACCCGAGGGCAAGGGCGGGGTGATCACAATACGGGTCGAAGACAGCGGCGCAGGGTTTGACTGCGGGAAATATGCAGGAAATAACCTGGAGGCCAACACCGGATTCAGCGGGCGCGGTATTCCGCTGCTAATGGAAATGTGCAATAAAGTGACATTTAACGATACAGGCACTGCGGTGGAAGTAGAATACCACTGGCTGCCAAAAGCCTGAGCAAGAGCGCCGATCGGGGAAGAAACAGGGGAAGAGAATGGAACACATAGATTTAAATGCCATTGCAGAATTGAAAGAAGTAATGGAAGAAGAGTTTGGTATTCTTATCGAAACCTATCTGCAAGACTCTGTCGAAAGGCTCAGGCAGTTGAAATCCGCGCTGGAGGCAAATGATCCGGTAGAGTTCAGTCGCGCTGCCCACAGCTTCAAGGGAAGTTGCACGAATATCGGTGCTCCGGTACTGGCTGAATATTGCCTGCATGCCGAAAAAATGGGTAAAAGCGGCAATACTCGGGAGGGAATGGCGACGTACCGGAAAATCGAAGCCGAGTTCAGGGAGGTAGATGGTATTCTCAGAGAATACCTGTAACCTTCAAATCCTTGCCATTTTGGCGAGGCCACTTGCATAAAATTGTCTCCGGGCCATCTTTATAAAGCTGTTTCCACAAGACCTTCTCCACAAGACTCTCTTCACAAGGCCCTTTCCACAAGACCCTTTCCACAAGCCCCCCCACAAGACCGATAGCCTCCCTGAATGCAGAGGGCAGGCGCATTGTCAGCCTGACCCTCGCGTCATTTGAAAATTCGGCAGGTCTGATATCACCCGGATCGGCAGGTTCCGGTGTGCCGGTCAGGGCGTGTGTCGTCCGGTTGCTTATCGTTCTGGCCTGCTAATTGCAAAGCTGTGCCTGAATGACAAACAAATTGAAAAACAGGCAGGTTTTTGCCTCTTTCTGACACTTACACTTTTTCGATTTGCCCTGGTTACCGGGTAATATGGGATCAAGCAAATGAGTAATTTCAATTCAAATATGGGTTTGAATCATGTCATTACAAGTTATTCACGGAGTATCAAGTCCGAGTTGGCCGGATTGGCGCAGAGCGAATCGACGGATTTCGCTCATATATTGGGTCGTGAGACGGGGATGATCCGAAGAAATGATGATTTGCACCGGGTAGAGTCAACCGGGCACCGGAAACCTGAGTCGCCCGAACGCAATGAACTTCGCAATGACTCGGTTGAAAGAGCACGCTCCCGGGTTAACGATACTGAAAAATCAAGAATGGAGGCGCAAGAAAAAAAATCGGCAGAGAATGATCAGGCGCAACAGGTCAAACAGAGTCGGGCAGACAATGATCGACGCGAGAATGACAAGCCGGATGCGGAGCACGAAAGCGCGAGAGATAATCGTACTGATGCAACAGCAGGTGCATCGTCGCCGAAACGGGATGCCGCTAGTGAAGATCGCAGTGAATCAGCGGTGACGGACGCGGGCGAAGAAACCTCTTTGGAGGGCAAAAACACTGATTTCGTCGTGCCGGTAGAGTCGGAGGGCACCAGGGTGTCTCCCGGCGGGGCTGCAGCTTCGGCCATACAAACAGGATTGCCCGCCGATTCTGATCCGGATTCGGTGGAGTCAGTGACAGGTCTGGAGCTGTCGGGATTAGCCGGGGATGGTGATAGCAATGCGACTTTTCAGCAAGCTTCGGGTGATGTCGAGTTAGCCGGTCAGATTGCCGGTTCCGATGGTGCAGTTCAAACGATCGGGGGTGGTGAAATCGAATCCGGGCAGGCAGGCGAACTCTCCGGTATTCATTCTGATGGAGCTGGTGAGCCTTTGGCCGCGGTCACAGGCACAATGGGCCTGAATCAGATCGGTGAACAGGGTATAGAAGGCGCACCGGGGGTTGATGGCGGAGGCGAAGGGCAGGCAGGTGAGCAGGTGTACTCCGGTCGGCTGACCGAAACCGAAGGTCTCGGAAAGCTGTCCCCTGTTGCCGGTGGCAGTGAAGTTGAAGAAGTGAATCATGGTGTCGGTACGACAGCCGCGACTATTCGTCAGTCCGCAGTGACGGCATCGGCAAATACGGAATCTTCCCTGTCCAAAAGTGCGGGTGACGCGATGCGTCAAACAATGGTAGACCCGGTACCCGGTGGGCAGAATGGTGGTAGCGGGTCCAGCCTGTCTGACGACGGAGCCGGTCAATCGGGGCAGCAAAGGTCAAGCCTGAGCCAGGGAATGCAAGTCTTTCCCGGGATGCAAAATCAGGCGGCTTCGCAAAAAAATATACCCGGGGGTGACGCATTTGAAAATGTAATGAACGGCCTGGAAAACAAGGGAATAAAGGTCGCGCAGATGTCAGCGGAACAGCGACCGCAAGGCAGTTTGCACGCAAAGGATTTTTCGGTATTGAAAAACTACACCACTTCCCTGCCGACACCAATGAATCAGGAGGAGTGGTCGGATGAGTTTGTGGAAAAGGTCAAATGGTTGACTTCCAGGCAGTTCCGCTCGGCCGAAATACACGTAAGACCTGCAGAGCTGGGCCCGATTGAAATAAAAATCAGTGTACAGAATGACCAGACCTCAATTGTTTTCAATAGTCAGCATGCTTCTGTCAGGGATCTGCTGGAACTCAATGTGCATCGTTTGCGGGATATGTTGGACGCATCAGGTGTCAATCTGGCGGATGTCGATGTGTCTGACCAGTCCGCAAAAAACTCGTCAGGTTCTGACGACGAGGCGCAGGATAGTGCCGGCCAGAGCGAAAGAGGAACCGGTGATAGTGCAGAAAATGGAGAGGTAAGTAATACGGAACTGACCGTTGCCCCTGAAGGTCTGGTCGATACCTTCGTTTGATTCCGGGTCCGGGTGGTGAAACAGTCAGGCTATACTCCTCGCTGACAGATGGTGGAGTTTGCTCTTGACTTCGGGTTCAAAGTTTCCAATTTCCCATGTTTTGCTACACTTAGGCCAGGGTTGAATTTTAATTCATAACTCTATGATATAAATTAATTTTATTGTGGCATTGTGTTTGCATTATGGTTTTCATTATCCTTTGTGTTAAGTTGGTAATGCGGAAGCGGGCCACGCAAAACGTCGGGAATTGGCTATGGCAGCAACAGAAGCAGCGGGGAACCAGAACGAGAATGCCGGTGGCTCGAAGAAAAAACTCATTATTATCATTGCCATCATCGTCCTGGTTTCTGTCGGAGCGTCAATAGGTGTGACGATGTTTTTTCTGGGCGGCGACCACCAGGAGGCAGCGGTGGAGGCGGTGCCAGCCGTGCCGGTCAGGAAACCGGCTATCTACTATGAATTCAGTCCTGCATTTATCGTCGCTATCAATGTGGGCGGGAAGCAGCGCTATATGCAGATTCATCTTTCGGTCATGGGCAGGGATCAGGCAGCATTTGATGTTATCGAGCAGCATATGCCACTGGTGAGAAACAAACTGATCACATTATATGGTTCCCAGGATTTCAGGAGGATGCAAACCCCGGAGGGCAAGGCCTTTGTTCTTGAGGAATCTCGCCGGATTATCATGGAAGTGCTGGATCAGGAATCGGATGGAATGGAAATCGAGAGGGCATTGTTTTCCAATTTTGTAATGCAATAGCGCCACAAATGCCATAAGGTGTGTTTGTGTTGGTCATTTATATTCAGAGAGGACACAGGTGCAGGATTTACTCTCACAAGACGAAATTGACGCGCTCCTTCACGGTGTTGACGATGGTGATATCGAGACTGAAGATGAAGCGGAAGCGGAAGGCAGCATAAGAACCTACGATCTTGCAAGTCAGGATCGTATCGTCAGAGGGCGAATGCCCACGCTCGAAATGATTAATGAACGCTTTGCACGCTACACCCGAATCAGCCTGTTCAATTTGTTGCGGCGCAACGCCGATGTAGCCACCGGCGGAGTTCAGATACTCAAATTTGGAGAATACATACACACCCTTTATGTGCCCACCAGTCTGAATCTTGTAAAAATCCGCCCCCTGCGTGGCACCTGCCTGATTATTATGGATGCCAAGCTGGTGTTCAAACTGGTCGATAATTTTTTTGGCGGAGATGGTCGTCACGCCAAGATTGAGGGGCGTGAATTTACACCGATGGAGATGCGGATCGAACAATTGGTCTTGTCCCAGGTTTTTGTTGATATGAAAGAAGCCTGGAATGCGGTGTTAAAAGTGGAATTTGAATATGTCAATTCTGAAGTTAACCCGGCAATGGCAAATATCGTCAGCCCGAGTGAAGTGGTTGTGGTGAGCACATTTCACATAGAACTGGATGGCGGAGGAGGGGATATGCATGTGGCTATTCCCTATTCAATGATTGAGCCCATTCGTGATGTGCTGGATGCCGGTGTGCAGAGTGATGTGGATGATGTTGATGAGCGCTGGATTACATCACTGCAAAACGACATCATGGATGCCACCGTTCCTGTGAATGCGGTGCTGGCACGCAAGGACATTTCTCTGAGAGAGGTATCGGACCTGAAGCCGGGCGACATTATTCCGGTTGAATTGGAAGAAGTGTTTACCGTTTTGGCCGGCGGAGTGCCGGTACTAAAGGCAAAACTGGGATGTTTGAATGAAAACCTGGCTTTCAGGATAGAAGGCAAGATTGACCGCAAGGGCAGAGGTTTGGCAACGGTAAAATGAAGTGGCGGTAAAGAAGAAGTGGCAGTAAAACGTGGTAACGGCAGAAGAGGGTAACGGCAAAACAGGGTGAGTGATAGCGGTTCTGGCATCAAATGCTCCGGGTACAGCGAGAGGAGCCTGAGCAGAACCGGGAATGCAAACAAAGGCAGGAAGATAGAGTATAACGATGAGTGATGAAGAAACAGGCTCAAAAGACGGTGCGATGAGCGAAGACGAAAAGCTGGCGGCTGAATGGGCGGCGGCAATGGAAGAGTCTGAAGCGGAGGAAGGAAGTGAGGCTGCAGTCGAAGATGAATGGGCGGCAGCGATGGCCGAAGCCGAGGAGGCAGAGAAAAAAGTGCAGGCCGAGCCGGCACCACTCGAAAACTTCGATAATCAGCCGGCTGTCAGCCCACCTGAAGGGGCACCTGATCTGGACGTAATTCTTGATATTCCTGTTACCATATCAATGGAAGTCGGTAATACCCAGATTGCGATACGAAACCTGCTGCAATTGAATCAGGGCTCGGTGATAGAGCTTGACCGGCTCGCCGGTGAGCCTCTTGATGTGCTGGTGAACGGCACCCTGATTGCTCATGGAGAGGTTGTGATGGTGAATGAAAAGTTTGGTATCCGGCTGACCGATGTGATCAGTCAAAGCGAGCGAATCAAAAAACTGAGCTAGGCTCAAAACATGGTAAATCTGAAAGCATGGTAAATCTGAAAGCTTCATGGAGTCTGGCCGGGTTCGTCTGGTTGGTTGCCTTTCTCTTTTGTCTGGTTGCCACAGTGCAAGCCGAGGCAGGAAAGGTTGGGGAACCGGTCGGGCAAACGGACGCGGCCTTTGACAGCAAACCCGACGCAACTGCCCGGGCGGCCGGTGACCGGGAATCGATAGATAGTCGCGCTGAACTGGAGTCAATCGGAAAGGGCCAACCATTGGACACGTCTTCGGCGGTATTCAATATGATGCTGGGGCTGGCCGCCATGATTGTGCTCATTATGGTCATCGCCTGGGCCATAAGACGCTTTACCAATCTGCCAGGGTATGCGGGAGGTGGTCAGATGAAAATCACCGGAACGCTCGCGATGGGTGCTCGTGAAAGGATTGCGCTTGTTGAAGTGGGAAACAGGAATATACTCATCGGTGTTACTCCCCAGCGCATCAGTACCTTGTATGTTTTTGATGAAGGGGAAATACCCGAACAGGCCGAGCGCAGTGACTTCGCAGAGAAGCTGCAAAGTATGTTAACCAGGGGAAAATCGGCATAGGCATGTTATGCACGTAATGCGTACTTCAGGTTTCTGGCTGGGCTGTGCGCCCCTGTTGATGCTGGTCTCACCGGATTTATGTGCCGACCCGGCCGGTTTGCCCGCTGTCAAATTGATCACGAATGAAGATGGTAGTCAGCAATACTCGGTGACGCTGCAAGTGTTGGGGTTGATGACCCTGCTGACGCTTATACCCGCATTTGTGATGATGATGACGGCCTTTACCCGGATCGTCATTGTTTTCGGTATTCTGCGACAGGCCATGGGGCTGCAGCAAACGCCCAACAATCAGATTATTATCGGGTTGTCCCTGTTTCTGACGATATTTATTATGGCGCCGGTATTCGAAGAAGCCAACAGAACCGGTTTGCAGCCATATATGGAAGAAAAACTGGGCGCGAAAGACGCGCTTATTGCGGCGAGTCAGCCTTTCCGCGAGTTTATGCTTGCACAGACTCGTGAAAATGACCTGGCACTGTTCATTCGGTTATCCGGGGAAGAAGTGGAATCCGTTGACACCGTTCCTTTCCATGTGTTGATGCCTGCCTTTGTCACCAGTGAACTGAAAACGGCCTTCCAGATCGGTTTTATTATATTTATCCCGTTTCTTATCATTGATATGGTGACCGCCAGCGTGTTGATGGCAATGGGGATGATGATGCTTTCGCCAATGATCATTTCCTTGCCCTTTAAAATTATGCTCTTTGTCCTCGTTGATGGCTGGGGGTTGATAATAGGTACGCTGGCGGCCAGTTATGGCATGTAATATCGGAGGCGCGAACGGGGCGTGATCACTATTGGCAATCGGGAAATGAAAAAATGTCTGCACAGATTATGATGGATATTATGCGCGATGCGTTTTTTCTTATTGTGCTTCTCGTGGCTGTCATTATTACGCCAAGCCTGATTGTAGGCCTGATTGTCAGTACAATTCAGGCGGCCACGCAAATCAATGAACAGACTCTCAGTTTTTTGCCGCGACTCATTGTGACAATTTTGCTGCTTGTGGTGGCGGGTCCGTGGATTATGCAAAAACTGATTGATTTGTTTACCAGGCTGATGCTGGATATTCCCCAAATCATTGGTTGAAGCAACAGACCTCTCGCATTCCGGGTTGGATGATGGACTGCATGGTATGAATCAGGGCGCAGTATGAACAAGGGCACGCATGAACAACAGGGGTACACATAAACAGGAGCACACATGAACAGGAGCATTTGGCATGGACAGGCTCGAACGATGAACGCTCGACCTGAATGATTGAATTTGCTGGCGGTGATATAACGCGCTGGGTAGCGGCGCACCTTTGGCCCCTGTTTCGTGTCGCCAGCTTTCTGATGGCAGTGCCTTTTGTTGGTGCCCGTCTGGTGCCAATGCGCATTCGACTGGGTCTGGCCCTGTTGATCACACTGGTGATTCTGCCTTCCGTGGCCGGTGGCCCGGATATTGACCCTCTCTCTCTGCCTTCACTGTATGTGATTTTTCAACAGGTGTTAATCGGAGTTTCACTGGGTTTTCTGGTGACGCTTTTTACCCAGATGTTTGTCGTCGCCGGGCAAATCATGGCGATGCAGATGGGCCTGGGTTTTGCCGCGATGATGGATCCTGCCAATGGCGTTTCCGTGCCGGTACTTTCCCAGTTTTTTCTTGTTACCGTTACCCTGGTTTTCCTGTCGATGAACGGGCATCTCCTGATGATTGACGTGATTGTGACCAGTTTTCATGCCTGGCCGATATCCGCATCCATGATTGATCCCGGGGCGGTATGGGCGGTGATTCACAGAATCGTCTGGCTGTTTTCAGCAGCATTGCTGATTGCCTTGCCGGTATCGGCTTCTGTTTTTATCGTGAATGTGTCGTTTGGCGTTATGACCAGAGCCGCTCCCCAGCTCAATGTCTTTGCTTTGGGTTTTCCCATTGCCCAAATATTTGGCATGGTGCTTGTCTATGTCAGCCTGAACGGTTTTCTGGACAATTTTATCCTGTTGTTGGAGGACACCTTTGTGTTTATTAATCGAGAACTGCTTGGAGTCTGATTGCAATGACAGAAGGCAATAACGATGGCAGAAGGTAATAACGATGGCAGAAGGTGACAGCAGCCAGGAAAAAACCGAAGAACCCACCGCAAGACGGCTGCAAAAAGCGCGTGAAGAAGGCCAGGTTGCCCGTTCCAAAGAGCTGGGGACGATGGCGGTATTACTGTCTGGCGCAGTCGGTCTGCTCGTATTTGGTGGCTGGATTGCCGGGGCATTGATGAATGTGCTGAAAGAAAGCTTTGTGCTCGACCGCCATGATATGTATGACCAGACCCAAATGGGGGCGCATATTGTCAGCTCGGCAGAAAGTGTCATTTGGGGAGCCTTACCCTTTTTTGTACTTATGTTTATTGCAGCCATCGCCGGCCATACTGCTCTGGGTGGCTTTCTTTTCAGTGCAAAGTCGTTACAGCCCAAACTGAGCAAACTGAATCCGATCGAGGGGCTCAAGCGAATGGTATCACCCAATTCACTGGTAGAGCTGGGTAAGGCGATTCTCAAAATAGCCCTGGTGGTGACCATTGCGATTTTCCTGTTAATGGGCCAAACGGAAAATCTGCTTCATTTGCCCCAGGAGCCACTACGACCGGCCATTGTCAAGGCTGTCAATATATTGGCCTGGGCTTTTCTGACCTTATCCTGTTCCATGATCATTGTCGCTGCCATTGATATTCCCTGGCAGATTTATTCCCATAAAAAGAAATTGAAAATGACCAAACAGGAAGTCAAGGACGAATTTAAGGATATTGAAGGCAAGCCCGAGATAAAAGGCAAGATACGACGTTTGCAGATAGAAGCGGCGCAACGGCGCATGATGCAGGATGTGCCGGATGCAGATGTGATTATAACCAACCCTGACCATTATGCGGTTGCCCTCAAATACAATGGTGAGGTAATGGCTGCGCCCGTGATGGTGGCGAAAGGAGCGGATCACGTGGCAATGAAAATCAGGGAAATTGCCGAGGCCCACAATATTGAAATACTGAGTGCTCCACCATTGGCGAGAGCAATTTATTACCATACAGAAATTGGCCGGGAGATTCCCGCCGGGCTTTATATGGCGGTTGCCCAGGCACTGGCGTATGTCTTTCAGCTCAAACGCTACCGTTCCGGCTACCAGACTGAACGCCCCCGAAAACCGGCTTTTCCCGTTCCTGACGACTTGAAACATGATTAAATTCATCTGAGCAGGGTTTCAGCCCTTGCACCTGTTTTCCTGTCTGTTTTCCTGCTTGCTCGCCTTTTGATTGCCTGGCAAGGGTAAGGTTGGCCTTCAAATTGCGAGGGTTGGCCTCCAAATTGCGAAGGTTGGCCTCCAAATTGCAACAGATGCTACTGCCTTACCATTCGTCAAAAAACCGACTTCAGGATGAGCTTGATGGAACGCGGCCTGGTACTTGAACAAGCAAAGGGATTGGCCAGGGGATACCTTGGTGTTCCCCTTATGGTGATTGCCCTGCTGGGTATGATGACGCTACCCATGCCCCCGTTTTTTCTGGATTTGCTCTTCACCTTTAACATAGCTCTTTCCCTGGTCATTCTTCTTGTCTGTGTTTATGCACTTCGGCCAATGGATTTCGATGCCTTCCCCACCATTTTGCTTATTGCAACCCTGCTTCGTCTCGCACTGAATGTCGCTTCTACCCGTGTGGTGCTCCTTCATGGCCACCAGGGTGGTGATTCGGCGGGCAAGGTGATTGAAGCTTTCGGTGAGGTGGTCATAGGGGGCAACTATGCCGTAGGTATGGTGGTCTTTATGATTTTGATGATTATCAACTTTGCCGTTATCACCAAGGGTGCAGGGCGTGTTTCCGAAGTGAGCGCCCGATTTACCCTGGATGCCATGCCCGGCAAGCAAATGGCCATAGATGCAGACCTTAACGCCGGTATTATCGAGCAGGACGAAGCCCGCAAGCGAAGGGAAGATATTGCTCGTGAAGCGGATTTTTATGGCTCCATGGATGGTGCGAGCAAGTTTGTCAAAGGAGATGCCGTTGCAGGTTTCCTTATCCTGTTTATCAATATACTCGGTGGCCTGGGTATTGGTATGTTGCAGCATGACCTGGAGTTTGGTGATGCGATCGAGAAGTATTCATTATTGACGATCGGTGACGGTCTGGTGGCCCAGATTCCGTCTTTGCTGTTGTCTGTGGCGGCCGCAATACTGGTGACCCGCACGGGTGAAAGCAAGGAAATGACTACCCAGGTGATGGGGCAGATGTTCACCAGGCCCAAAGGGCTGTCTGTGACCGCGGGTATTTTGATCCTGCTGGGTGTCATACCCGGGATGCCGCATTTTGCATTTCTCGGGCTTGGTGCCGTTGCGGCTGCATTGGCCTGGTACTTTAGAAAATATGGTGTCAGCGATACCTCTGGTGAGAGCAATGCCGCCAGGCAATCGGCCAGGCCCGGTTCGCCGGGAGTTGCCGGGCCTGACGGTTCCGATGCACTGCCTCCCGGGGAAGCCTCACCCGCATTACCGCCAGGCTCGGAAACAAAGGAATTGGGTTGGGACGATGTGTTGAGCGTTGATGTGATCGGTTTGGAAGTGGGTTACCGATTGATTCCCCTGGTAGACAAGTCACAAGGTGGTCAGTTGCTGGGCAGAATCAAGGGGGTAAGGAAAAAGTTGTCTCAGGAGTTGGGTTTTCTGATGCCATCGGTTCATATTCGGGACAACCTGGATTTAATGCCCACCGTTTACCGAATTACCTTGATGGGAGTAGGGCTGGCCGAAGGAGAAGTTCACCCGGATCGCGAACTCGCCATCAACCCTGGTCAGGTTTTTGGCAAAGTGGAAGGGATACCGGGCAAGGATCCTGCGTTTGGCCTGGATGCGATCTGGATAGAATCAGGTTTGAAAGATCAGGCTCAAACCCTGGGCTATACGGTTGTTGATTCAAGTACCGTGGTTGCAACGCACCTGAATCAGGTGCTTGGCAAGCATGCCCATGAGCTGATAGGCCATGAAGAGGTACAGCAATGGCTTGATCAGCTTGCGAAGGCATCGCCAAAGCTGGCTGAGGAACTGGTTCCAAATACCATTACAATCAGTCAGTTACTGAAAGTGTTGCAGCAGTTGCTGATGGAGGAAGTGCCTATTCGTGATATGAGAAGTATAGCCGAGGCACTGGTCAATATGTCGCCGAAAACACAGGATGCGACTCAGCTCACCTCTGCGGCCAGGCATGCGCTCAGGCGGATGATCGTACAAAACCTCTGCCAGGGTGAGACGGAGCTGCCGGTGATTACCCTGGACCCAGGATTGGAACAAATTTTGCTGAAGTCTGTGCAGCAAGCACAAAATTCTGGCGCTGGTGATGATATGGGCCTGGTACTTGAACCTTCCCTGGTCGAGAAGTTGCAGAAATCGCTTTCGGAAGCGGCCCAACGTCAGGAAATGCTCGGCAAACCGGCGATTTTACTGGTGTCAGCGCCGCTCAGGCCGGTTCTTGCCAGGTTTGTTCGTTACGGTATGGAACGATTGTCAGTGCTCTCCTATCAAGAAGTGCCTGATAACAAGCAGATAACCATTGTTGCATCAGTTGGACAATAAATTGACAGTCGGAGGCTCCCGATATGAATGTTAAAAAGTTTTTCGCCCCAACCATGCAGGAAGCCTTGAGGCAGGTTCGTGAAGCAGTGGGTGCGGATGCCGTGATACTGTCCAATAAAAAGGTTGAAGGAGGGATCGAGGTTGTCGCCGCTACGGACTACGATGAGCAGAAAATGCTGTCTGACTATTCCGGCCGCCTTTCCGGGGAGCCACCTACACCTGGTCAGTTAGCGAGAATGCAGGCAGAACGGCACCTGGAGCTGGAACAGCAAAAACAAAAAAGCCGGGCGCGAATTTCCTCCATCACCCATCCCGGAGGAGAAAGGGCCAACCACAAAAGCAGGGAAACCCTGGTTGATAATCTGGAAAACCGCTTTCTCGCAAGCAGCCGCCAAATACGCTCGTCGGGCAAGGCCGTTGTCCATGAGCCGGTTCAATCCTCGAAGGGCAATGATGACGAAAATACGGCAGTGCTCAACGAGATGAAATCGCAAATTCTTCAGTTGCAAGACATGCTGAAACAGCAGATCACCGAAACAGAAAAGAAAACCTCTGCCGTCTACCGTGAGTTAAAGGATCGCCTCTGTCTGATGGGGTTGGACGCATCGTTTCAGGAGGCATTATTGCAGCGGGTTGTAAAGGAAAAGGAGTTGGCCGTTGCATGGCGTCAGGTTCTGGGAGATATAGCGAGCCAATGCCTGGTAGAGGAACAGGAAGTCATTGATCAAACCGGTTGTCTGGCCTTTTTTGGCCCCACAGGTGCCGGGAAAACCACAACCATCGGTAAACTGGCGACACGAACTGTTCTTCGCTACGGTGCCAGGAATGTTGCCCTGGTTACCACGGACAGGTACCGTATCGCCGCGCATGAGCAGTTAAGGGTGTTTGGCAGGATTCTGGATGTGCCTGTGAGTGTTGTGGATGAGGAAAACTCGCTGAATGATGTACTGGACAAGCTGCGAGACAAAAAGCTGGTATTGATCGATACGGCAGGACTCAATCAAAACTGTGCCGACTGGCATGCCCAGATCGCAGAATTTACCGAATGCAAATACAGGATCAGGAACTACCTGGTGATTCCCGCGACAAGTCAGTTGCAGATTATCAAATCCTCGTTTCATGCCCATGAGCCGGTTGGTTTGCAGGGCTGCATTGTGACAAAAACCGATGAGGCAATCAGCCTGGGTGAGGTAATCGGCTTCTTGTGTAATGAAAGGCTGCCCGTTTCCTATATTACCGATGGACAAAAAATTCCGGATGATATTCATCCGGCCAGCCCTGCCTTGCTGGTTGGAAAGGCAGTTTCCCTGTTGCAGGATCTGGCGCTTGAAAGCAATAAGGGCTTGTCTAATTGCCATACAGGGTCTTAAATAGGCTAATAGTTTATCAAGGTTGTTATGTGTTTATCCGCAGGTACTTCATCCACAGGTAATTCATTTGCGGGTATCAGTCTGTGAAATGCGGTAACCAAACTGATCGATCAATTTTCAACGCTCGTGGTTTCGATATGCCGGGCTTTGGCACATACGGAGCTCTGGAATAACAGGAATAAGGTAGTTGACTGAATATGGCTTTAGTGGTGCTGGGTTATCTGTGCGAGGGTTTCAAGGGTAAGAGGGTTTTATCAGGGGTACGAGGGAGTTCTGCCTATGAGTAGCGTTCACCCGGTACAAGTGATCGCCGTAAGTGGCGGTAAAGGGGGAGTCGGCAAAAGCAATGTCTCCGTGAATCTGGCTATCGGTCTGGCAGAACTTGGTCGGCGGGTTGTCGTACTGGATGCCGATCTTGGTCTGGCAAACATCGATGTCTTGCTGGGCATCTCGGGCAAGCGCAATATCGCAGATGTGATTGGCGGTCAGTGCAGTCTTCGAGACATATTGGTCGATGGCCCCAAAGGCATAAAAATCGTGCCTGCTTCCTCGGGAACTCAGACGATGACGTCACTGAGTCCCGCGGAGCATGGCGGATTGATTCAGGCGTTCAGTGATCTTGGTGACAGTGTTGATGTATTGATTGTTGATACTGCTGCGGGAATTTCCGAGGGGGTGGTAAGTTTTTTGCGGGCCTCGCAGGAAATAATTATGGTGGTGTGTGACGAGCCTACTTCGATAGCGGATACCTATGCATTGATGAAGCTGTTGCACCGGGATTATGGCCTGTTCCGGTTTCGTATTCTGGCGAATATGGTCAAGACACCACAGGAAGGAATGACACTGTTTGCCAAGCTGTCTAAAGTGATCGAGCGTTTTCTTGACGAGGTGGCACTCCAATATGCAGGCTGTATCCCGCATGATGATGCGGTGAAAAAGGCCGTGCAACGTCAACGGGCAGTTGTTGACGCCTATCCGAGATCGAAAGCGGCCATTGCGATGAAAGCACTTGCCAAAAAGGCAGATGGTTGGCCCTTGCCTGCGTCCCCGCGCGGACATCTGGAGTTTTTCGTCGAACGTCTGGTCGAAGCCAGACAGTGAGGGGCGAAAACTGTGACAGCTGAAAACAGTGACAGCCAAAAAAACCTCCTGTTTTTTTTAGTGATCTATACTGAACCAGGTGGGTTCGTTTTGAAGTGCGAATCAGGCCGGGCAGGGGATTTGCCGACCTGATCGAAAAACAGACATAAAATGCGATGACATTGGCTGGTGGTCTTTCAATGTACAATGATGTTCGTTCAAACCAGACGGATGAACTGGTTCACAAACATGCCCCTTTGGTCAAGCGGATAGCCCAGCATTTGCTGGCTCGCCTGCCGGACAGTGTTCAAATCGAAGACCTGATTCAAAGTGGCATGATTGGTTTGCTGGAGGCATCGCGCAAGTATGATGTCTCCAGGGGAGCATCGTTCGAAACCTATGCGGGTATCCGGATTCGCGGCGCGATGATGGATGAGATTCGCAAGGGTGACTGGGTGCCCAGATCCGTTCATCGCAACAGCAGGAAAATTGCCGACGCCATCAAACGTGTCGAGGATCGTGTCGGGCGCGATGCCCGGGATGCCGAGGTCGCTGAAGAAATGGGTATCACCCTGGAAGAGTACTATGCGCTCAGTCAGGACTCATTAAGCGGCAAGCTGTTCAGTTTCGATGAGGTGCTGGAGTCCGACGAGGGTTCCGCCAGCATGTATGACCCGGATTCTGGTGGTCTTTATGATGGTGTTCAGAAAGAGTTGTTTCAACAAAGATTGGCTGAGGCAATAGGCGGGTTGCCCGAAAAGGAAAAGCTGATCCTGTCGTTGTATTACAGCGAAGAGCTGAATCTCAAGGAAATAGGGCAAATCCTTTCGGTCAGTGAGTCTCGTGTCAGTCAGATTCACAGCCAGGCGGCCCACAGGCTGAAAGCGCGATTAACGGAGTGGGCCTGAGCCCGGGTGACGGATCGTTTTTTTCGGTGATATTCCCCGGGCAAAGCTGAATTCCTTTGTTTTTTCCCACTAAAAAACTGGATACCCGCCGAACTCAAGCTAGACTCTATTGTAGTGTGATTAGGTTTATTTAGGGTTTTCAACCTCGGCATTGGAGGTCGATTTGGACAAGAGTATGAAAATTCTGGTTGTAGATGACTTTTCTACAATGAGACGAATTATTAAAAACCTTCTGAGAGACTTGGGCTTTACAAACACAGATGAGGCAGATGATGGCAACACTGCTTTGCCTATGCTCCAAACCGGGAAATATGACTTCCTGGTGACAGACTGGAATATGCCTGGTATGACAGGGATAGAGCTTTTGCGTGCGGTTCGTTCAGACGACAGCCTTAAAAACCTGCCGGTACTCATGGTAACAGCGGAAGCCAAGCGTGATCAGATTGTCGCAGCCGCACAGGCCGGTGTGAACGGTTATGTGGTTAAACCGTTCACTGCAGCGGTACTTAAAGAAAAAATCGAGAAAATTTTTGAGCGTATCGAGTAGCTTTATCTGGTTGGACAATAATTCTATGATTGACGAAAACAAACGCGATGATAAAGAAACTTTGCTGGATTTTGAAATCCAGTTGAGGGATCAGGCCGCGAATCTCAAGCATCTGGTCGATTCCGGGAATTACCCCGATGCCCTCAAGGTGATATCCGAACTCAACCAGACCCGGGATATGAGTTTGTATCAGGAGGTCGGGCGATTAACTCGAAGTTTGCATGAAGCGATACGATCCTTTCACATTGATTCGAAAATGACACAGAGTCAACAGGATGAAATGTCCAAAATGGAAGATGCATCGGATCGTCTTTCCTATGTGATTGATATGACCAGCAAGGCAGCAAACAGGACAATGGATCTGGTTGAGGAAAGCATGCCGATTGCCTCCGGAATGAAGCAGGAAGCGGAATCGCTTAAAGATGGCTGGGGCAGGTTGCGGAGAAGGGAAATGCCGCCCGAAGAGTTTCGGGAGTTTTACAAAAAGGTAGACGTATTTCTTGAGAAAATGTCTGTTCAGTCGGATAAGGTCTATTGCAATCTGTCTGATATCTTGCTGGCTCAGGACTTTCAGGATTTGACCGGACAGGCGATCCAGAAAGTCACTGCTCTGGTGACGGAAGTGGAAGCCAATCTGGTGGCGCTCGTCAAGATGGCCGGACAGTTGGACAAATTAACCGGGACAGAGCATATTTTTGAGCAAAAAGATAATGATGTCAGCCGTGGCGAAGGTCCACAGATGAAAGCTGAAGAACGCACAGATGTTGTGTCGAGCCAGGATGATGTTGATGATTTGCTTTCCAGTTTGGGTTTTTAAAGGGGTGCTTTAATGGCATTTGAGGCCGATGAAGAAATATTGCAGGACTTTTTGGTGGAAGCAGGAGAAATTCTGGAACTATTGTCCGAGCAGTTGGTTGATCTGGAGCGAAACCCTGAAGATAACGATTTGTTAAATGCTATTTTTCGCGGGTTTCATACTGTAAAGGGTGGTGCCGGGTTTTTGCAACTGGATAACCTTGTAGACTGCTGTCATGTGGCAGAAAACGTCTTTGACACTCTGCGAAATGGCAAACGGTCGGTTGACGCTGAATTGATGGATGTGGTTTTACAGGCGCTGGATACGGTCAATGAAATGTTTGACCAGGTTCGAGCCCGTCAGGAACCCGATCCGGCCGAGCCTGAATTGCTCGCCCAATTGAGTAGATTGGCCGAGCCCGAAGCCTCTGAAGCCGGGGCGGACGGTGAGGCTCCATCTGGTCAGGAGGCACAGGTTGCTGCAGACTCGACGGTCGCAGCAACTCCTGATGAGCCAACCAAAGCCGGCGATATTACCGATGACGAGTTTGAACAATTGCTGGATGCGCTGGAAGATACGGATAGCAAGGCAGAGGCAAAAGAAACTGCCGCAGCCGCAGGCTCGTTGGAAATGGGCAGTGAGCCGGCCACCCCGGAATCCGACTCCGGAGATGAAATAACCCAGGAAGAGTTTGAGAAACTGTTGGATGAGCTTCATGGCAAAGGCCGGTTTGGCAGTGTGGGCCAGCAGGCCGGGGCGAATCCGGCACAATCTTCTGCTGATGCGTCTTTGCCAGGCAAGGATACCGGTTCTTCAGGCAAGGAAACTGACAGCGACGAAATTATTTCAGAAGATGAATTTGAACAATTGCTGGACGAACTGCACGGCGCGGGGAAAGGCCCGGTTTCATCTTCTTCTGCGAAAGGCAGTTCCAGTTCTGCGAAAGACAGTTCCGGGCCGGTTTCCCGGTCAGAATCCGGCCATGAAACCAGGCCAAAAGCTGCGCATGAATCCCGACCCGGGGCAGATGCAAGGCCGGCTGGTTCACCGAACCCTGCGCCCGCCAGGAAGGCTCCCGGAAAGCCTGCAAAGCGTGGCTCCCAGCCGGGCAAAGACGCTTTGATTGCCACTGAAACGACGGTTCGGGTCGATACCAAGCGGCTTGATGACATTATGAATATGGTTGGTGAGCTTGTGCTGGTGAGAAATCGCCTGAAACGACTCGGCGACGAAATTTCTGATGAGGGTATGCAGAAGGCCGTGTCCAACCTGGACGTCGTTACCGGAGACCTCCAATCTGCGGTTATGCAGACACGAATGCAACCCATCAAAAAGGTTTTTGGTCGATTTCCCCGTGTGGTCAGGGATTTGGCGCGTAGCCTGAAAAAAGAAGTCAACCTGGTTTTGAAAGGTGAAGATACAGACCTGGACAAGAACCTGGTTGAGGCACTTTCAGACCCGTTGGTTCACCTGGTAAGAAATGCAGTCGATCACGGTGTGGAGGCGCCTGATGTCAGAGAAGCGGCAAATAAACCGCGAACGGGGCGTGTTGTTTTGTCGGCGGAACAGGAAGGTGATCATATTCTGCTTTCTATCGAAGACGATGGTGCAGGAATGGATGCTGATGTGCTGCGAAGAAAGGCTGTCGAGAAAGGCTTGTATGATCAGGATGCAGCCGACAGACTGGCTGACAGTGAATGTTTCAACCTGATTTTCGCACCAGGTTTTTCAACCAAGGAAAAAATTTCGGATGTCTCCGGCCGTGGTGTCGGTATGGACGTCGTGAAAACCAAAATAACCCAGCTGAATGGTCAGCTCAGTATCGCCTCGGAGCTGGGTAAAGGGTCGAGAATCAGTATCAAGGTACCTTTAACACTGGCAATTATGCCCACATTGATGGTGATGCTTGAAGATCAGTCTTTCGCGTTTCCGCTGGTCAGTGTGGTAGAGATATTCCACCTGGATATCAGTCATACCAATGTGGTGGATGGTCAGGAGTGTGTGGTGGTCAGGGACAAGGTGTACCCCCTGTTCCACATTAAAAAATGGTTGGTCAAGGGTTCTGTCGGGCAGACCAAATCCGAGTCCGCGCATGTTGTCATTGTTTCTGTTGGCACCAAACGTGTGGGGTTTGTTGTCGACCAGCTTGTTGGCCAGGAGGAGGTTGTTATCAAGCCCCTGGGTAAAATGTTGCATGGTACTCCCGGTATGGCGGGAGCCACAATTACGGGGGATGGAAGAATAGCGCTGATTCTGGATATTCCAAGTCTGTTGCAGCGTTATGCCTGATTCTCTTTTTTGTGATGTTCACAGGGGGCGAATCTAACAGTCGGAGTTGTTTGTTGTGGTGAAAGCGGGGGGATAAATGGCTGTTAGGGTGCTAGTGGTCGATGACTCGGGTTTTTTTCGCCGAAGAGTAAGCGAAATACTCAACCCGGTTCAGGAAATTACGGTCGTGGGAATGGCTTCCAATGGTAAGGAAGCGGTGGAGCTGGTTCCCCGGCTCAAGCCTGATGTGATTACCATGGACTATGAAATGCCGGTGATGGACGGGATTTCTGCGGTTCGGGAAATTATGGCGACCAACCCGACCCCGATTTTGATGTTTTCTTCTCTCACCCATGAAGGTGCTCGCGTCACGCTGGATGCACTCGAGGCGGGAGCAGTGGATTTTCTGCCAAAGAACTTTGAGGATATATCAAGGGACAGCAGCCGACTCAAGCAGATTTTAACCGGGCGAATCATTGATATTGCCCAAAGCCGGGGGAAAATTTCCTCTGCCGTTTCTGCGAAAAAATTGGCTCCTCCACCGCCTGCTCAGGCGCGGCCTGTCACTTCCCGTTCAACCCTGGTGCGACCTGAAAAAAGACAGTACACCGTTGATAGGCAAAACCTCGAACGCCCGACACGGCCTAAAAAAGCCGCTCCATCGGGCCAGAGAGTGGCAGCGAAATCCTACGGTTGTGTTTTGATCGGGGCTTCAACCGGCGGGCCGGTGGCACTTCAAAAAGTGCTGACCAAACTTCGATCTGATTTTCCGGCACCGATTGTTCTTGTCCAGCATATGCCGGCCAGCTTTACCCCTGCCTTTGCAGAACGTCTGGATAAAATGTGCCAGATTACTGTCAGAGAGGCAAAAGACGGGGACAAACTGCAAAGGGGTGTTTCGCTTCTGGCACCGGGTGGTGTGCAAATGATGCTTGATGGTCGTGGCAGGGTAAGAATCTTGCCCGGCGACAGTCGGCTTAACTACAAACCTTGTATTGATGTCACTTTTGGCTCTGCAGCCAGGCTGATGCCCGGCAAAACCCTGGCGATTGTTTTGACCGGCATGGGAGCCGACGGGAAGGAGGGCTGTCGAATGATGAAGCAAACCGGCTCGGCAGTCTGGTCCCAGGATGAAAAATCCTCTGTGATATATGGTATGCCGATGGCAGTAGAGCGCGCAGGCCTTACCGATATTGTTATGAATATTGAAGATATCGGAGAGAACCTGGCGAACGGTGTTATTTAAATGGACATTCTGAGTATTGTCGGTGTTATTTTCGCATTTGCTGCGATCATCGGCGGGAACCTTCTTGAAGGTGGCCATGTTCAAGGCCTGGTGAATGGCCCGGCTGCTGTTATAGTTATCGGCGGCACCTTTTCTGCCATTTTTATTCAAACTTCTTTTTCGTTACTGGTTTTTTCCCTGAAACGCCTGAAGTGGATTTTTGTCCCTCCCTATGTTTCCCTCGAAACAGGAATAGACAAGGTGCTTTCCTGGAGCTTGCGAGCACGAAAAAATGGCTTGCTCGGTTTGGAGCCTGTTGCGGAGAAGGAGCAGGAACCCTTTGCTCAAAAAGCATTGCAGCTGCTTGTTGATGGTACCGAGCCGGAAAGTATCCGGAGTATTCTTGAGGTGGAAATCGTCGCTCGGGAACACCGGGAACTGGATGCTGCCAGATTCTATGAAAGCATGGGCGGTTATTCCCCAACGATTGGTATTATCGGTGCCGTTATGGGGCTGATTCATGTGATGAGCAACCTGCAAGACCCCAAGCTGTTGGGTTCGGGGATAGCCACTGCCTTTGTTGCGACCATATACGGGGTTGCCTTTGCCAACCTGTTTTTATTCCCCATCGCCAGCAAACTGAAAGAGATATCCCGCAGGCAGGCTGTCTACGGTGAATTGATGATTGAGGGGATAGTCTCGATCGCAGAGGGTGAGAACCCCCGGGCAATTGAGCACAAATTGAAAGGTTTTATTCCTGTGTAGGCTTTGATGTGTGTTTACGGCTTTGTCGGAGTGAAAACGCTCTGTCGGATGGTTCACAAAAGGTTTGTTGGCAATGCGTAAAAAAAATAACGAACAGCCCGATAATAAAGAGCGCTGGCTTGTCTCTTATGCGGATTTTATCACCCTGCTTTTTGCATTTTTTGTTGTGATGTATTCCGTATCCTCGGTAAACGAAGGGAAGTACAAGGTGTTATCCGAAACACTCGAAGGCGTGTTCAATGCTTCTCAGCGCAGTATTACCCCTATTGCCATTGGCGAGAATATCTCCTATAGCCAACCTTCGGAATCGTCAGATGCCAGCCCGTTGCATGCTATTGTGATTGCTCCTCGCGGGGGGGAGGGGAATATTCAGACCGAGGTGAATACGTTTCGGGAAATTGCTGATCAGTTTGCCACGACGCTTGACACGCTGGTTACTGATGGATTGGTCAGTATTAATGAAAATGATGACTGGATCGAAATCTCTCTCAAGGAAAAAATCCTGTTTACCAGTGGTGGCACGGAGCCTGTTTACGAATCATTTCCGGTGATGGAAAAAATCGCCAACGTACTTAAAAACACGGAGTATGCCATTCTGGTCGAAGGATTTACCGACAATATACCGATTAGAACCCGTTCATTTCCGAGCAACTGGGAGTTGAGTGCCGCCCGTGCTTCTGCGATTGTTCGCTTGCTGGTTTCCGAGGGTGTGGCACAGACGAGGATGGCTGCGGTAGGTTATGGAAGCACCCAACCTGTTGCATCCAACGAAACCGCAGAAGGGCGCCAGCAAAACAGACGAGTCGTGATCCTGGTTTCCAGAGAGAAAAATGTCAGGGTCAGCTTTCGGGCCAAATAGTCAGCCCTGAAAAATTCAGTTTTCACCACGATAATGCAGGTGCTTTCACGCACATCACCTCACCGCTTTTGACAGTAACTCGGGCAGAATCCATTTCTGCCCTGTTTGATGTAACCCGATTTTACGGATAAAAAAGGCCAACAATAAACAGCCTGTAAAAAAATGGTGTAATAATTGCATTTACATACCTGCTGTCGGTTGTTTGCATGAAATTGGCGACAATTTCAGCTTTAATTAAACGATGTCGCCTTTTTCCGCGGAAAATAATTTCCCTTACCCTGCTCATTCCAGGAACAGATTGGCCGATATTGAAAACATCGCGCTTTGGGCCTGGTGGTCGAGGTGAGGTTTGTTTCAATTCTTCATTTGGCAAACGCGTGCAAAGGTGGATTGTTTTGCAGGGCTTCCCTGGCCAGACGGTTTATTGAGTCTGCGCCGGTTGTAATAAAGAGAAAGCGAGGTCAGAGTGAAAGTTTGGGCTGTTGCGAACCAAAAAGGTGGTGTGGGAAAGACAACAACGGTCGTTGCGCTGGGGGGGTTGCTTGCAGCAAAAGGCAAGCGGGTTCTGATATTGGATCTGGATCCTCACGGGTCGTTGACCAGTTATTTCAAATACGACCCGGATACCATAAAAAAGAGTGCTTTCGATCTGTTTACTCACAACGGGAAAGTGCCGGAGTCATTGCCCGGGCAACTGATTGTAGATACCTCCCTGGAAAACCTGAAACTGCTGCCTGCATCAATCGCACAGGCGACTCTGGAACGGCGAATGATCGGTGTGGATGGAATGGGGTTGATCATTTCCAGGGCACTGGCCGTACTGCGGGATGATTTTGACTTCGTATTCATTGACAATTCACCCTCGCTCGGTGTGGCAATGATTAATGCACTTGCTGCAAGCCAGCATATTCTTATTCCGGTTCAGACCGAGTTTTTGGCACTTAAGGGGCTGGAGAGAATGATGCATACGTTGAAGATGGTGATGAAATCCCGAAATACTGACCTGAAATATACCGTGATTCCGACCATGTTTGACCGGCGAACCCTGGCATCGACGCAAGCATTGAGGGCACTAAAAAAAGACTACTCAGATCATATTTGGCGATTCGCCATTCCTGTCGATACCAAATTCCGGGATGCAAGCCGTATGGGCGTCGCTCCCGGTGAGTTGACTGAAAACACTCAGGGTGTGAGAGCCTACAAAAGGTTGCTATCGGATTTGATCACGAATGTATGATTGAGCATGAGGACGATATAACGGTCAGTGCACAACAGGCCCTGGAAGACTACCTGGCAGACATGTTCTCTGCATCTGATGCACATGATAACCCGCCGGATTCACCGGAACCGGAGCGGCATGAGGAGCTGTTGCCCCCGGTTGTCGAAGTTCAGGATGTACCCCCGCCTGAAGAAGAAACCCTTGTTCAGGTTGAAGAGGCGAAAGAGTCCGGGAAAGCCGATTTTTTTACACCAGGGCCAGATTTTGGGCGACCGGTGTGGGCTGAAAGTGATTTTCAGGCGCTTCTTTTCAGTGTTGCAGGGTTAAAAATGGCGGTGCCTCTGGTTTCCCTGGGTTCCATTCACCCGCTGGTCGAAAACCTGAGTCATCTTGTTGGCTGTGCCCGGTGGTTGATCGGTCTTATGCCCGTGAACAGGCATTATATTCGTGTAGTGGATACGGCATTATGGGTTATGCCGGATCGCTACCGGGATGAAAATCGGAATAACTACAAATATACCATCCGGTTGGCCGAATCGGACTGGGGGTTGGCCTGTGATAATGTCGCCCAGGCGATCACCCTGGCGCCGGAGCAGGTGCGTTGGCGCTCGGAGCGAAGCAGGCGCCCCTGGCTTGCCGGAACCATAATCGAGCATCTCTGTGCACTTGTTGACGCGGACATGCTGCGCTATCAGTTGAATCAGACGCAACAGCCAAGATAACCGCCGGGGTTTTTCTTCGGTTGGTTGTGATACCGAACCAGGCCGGTATCACATTGCCGTCATTGCCCGCAGTGCCCATTTCCGGATGAGCACTTAATGGAATCAGTTCCGACAGCGCGGTTAGCCTTCCCGGGCTTCCCAGACAAACCTGACCTTTGACTCGCGATACTTGTCGTACAACGGGCTGTACTTTCGCTCAACTTCATTTCGCTTGATCTTCATGGTGGGTGTCAGCAAGCCGTTCTCGGGTGTCCACACATCCTCAACAACAAAAATGCGGTCAATGATTTCATGGTGGTCGAGTTCCTTATTGACTTCCTGAACTGTTGCCATGATGTTGTCTTCGATTTCCTTTGCATTGGCAGGAACACGACTCGCTGCCTCTTCCGTCAGCTCGATCAATACAACAGGTTGGGAATGGCCGGAGCCGGTTACACAGACTTGTTCGATGTTCGTGTTTCGCATCAACAGGCCTTCAATCTTGTTTGGCTGAACAAACTTGCCTTTTGATGTTTTGAAAACGTCCTTGACCCGGCCGGTGATTTTCAAATAGCCATCTTTGTCAATTTCCCCCTTGTCACCTGTATGAAGCCAGCCATCCTGAATTGTTTCAGCGGTTTTTTCCGGCTCCAGGTAATAGCCTTTCATCAGGGTAGGGGATCGTACGATAACCTCACCCTGGTCGGTGATTCGGACTTCGTTGCCGGGCAGTACGGTTACGGAGCCAACGGTTCCGATCTTGACCGCACCTGGCATGTTAAATGCCGGGCCATAAGCCAGGTTTTCTGTCATGCCGTAGCCTTCGTTGATGTCGATGCCGATTTTTGCATACCACTCAAGCAGGCTCAATGAAATTGGCGAAGCACCAGAGATAACAATCCTGGCCTTGCCGAGACCCAGTGCTTTCCTGATTTTTGTTCGAATCAGCCTGTTAACCAGTGGTATTTTTAGCAGCTTGTCAAGTTTTTCATCCGGCATTTTGGCGGTAATCTGCTGCTGGAACTTCTTCCATAATCTGGGAACGGCGAAGAACAGGGTAGCCTGTGCATCCTGCAGGTTTTGCGCAAAGGTGTCGAGAGATTCAACAAAGTACACCGTTGCCCTTGCGTAGGTGGCACACCCCAGCACCATAAAGCGCTCGGCAATATGGGACAGCGGCAGGAATGATATAAACCGATCGCCTGAATCGACCGGCAGGGTTTCTATCGCATTCTGAGCGCCATAGCTAAAGGTTCCGTAGGTATGCATAACCCCTTTGGGGTTGCCGGTCGTTCCTGATGTATAGATCAGGGTCATCAGGTCATCCATGCCATGTACCGGGTTCTCGGTAGTTGGCTCATAACTGGCTAACAGGTCGTTCCATTTGTGGTCGATCTTCATGTCGATCTGGTAAGGCATGCCGATTCGAATGACATTGGATGGGATACCTGGCTCCATGCTTTTACCGTCGTCAAGCTTGCCGATAACGATCGCTTTGGATTCGCTGTGCCTTAACACATATTCAATAGACTCTGGCCCTTGCTGCGGGTACAGGGGAACGCTGATCATGCTGGCCATTTGAATGGCGAAGTCGGTGATAAACCACTCTGCGGAGTTTTTGGCCAGGATGGCAACACGGTCACCTTTTTCCAATCCCAGTCCTGCCAGTGCGGAGGCGATTCGACGCGCCTGACTGTCAACTTCCTTCCATGTGAATTTGCGGTAAGTGCCATTGACCGGCTGGTGCAAGAATACCGTATCTGGTGAATTTTTTACCCACTGGGCAATTTTTTCCAGGGGGGTGGGGTAGATGATGTTAGTGCTAGCCATTTTTTCTTGTATTTCCTGTTTTTATTTATGATGTGATGAAGTTTATGGTTTGAATTGCCGGCTGTTACCAGGTTTGTTTTGGTGACGCATGCAATGTCTTTCCGGTTTTGTGTTTCTTATGCTTTTTTTTAAAAAAATCGGGCAATCATACCCGGAACAGAATCAGTCTGCCATAGTCAACTTTCGCGCGGGGGCAGGCCCGTATGCTGTGTCAGCACTCTTTTGGGTCGAATCCGCCTGCTGCCTTTGCCTGAAAGTACCTTGCCTGTTCTGCCTTTCGGAACCGGCCCTTTGAAACTCTTGTGGTTAACCGGTTGGTTCGGGGGTACCAGGTGCTTTTTCCCGTAGCCGATCAGGTGGGCCTTGCCCATTCCCCTTAGCGCTTCACGAAGCATGGGCCAGTTATCCGGGTCATGGTAGCGCAAAAATGCCTTGTGTAATTTGCGCTGTTTGGCACCTTTGGGTACCAATACGTCATCTGACTTGTAATTGATGCGGTGTAGCGGATCTTTGCCTGAATAATACATGGCGGTGGCGGACGCCATGGGAGAGGGGTAAAAGGCCTGAACCTGATCCGCACGAAAACCGTTGGCCTTGAGCCACAGGGCAAGGTTCATCATATCCCGGTCTTCGGTGCCTGGATGTGCCGCAATAAAATAGGGGATTAAAAACTGTTCCTTGCCGGCTTCTTTGGTGAACTTTTCAAACATTTCCTTAAATTTGTAGTAGGTGCCCATACCGGGTTTCATCATTTTGGATAATGGCCCGGTTTCGGAATGCTCCGGGGCAATCTTCAGATAGCCACCTACGTGGTGAGTCACCAGTTCTTTCACATATTCCGGGTCTTCCACCGCCAGGTCATAGCGCAGCCCGGATGCAACCAGCACTTTTTTAATGCCGGGCAGCTGGCGGGTTTTCCGATAGAGTTCGGTTGTTGCCGAGTGGTCGGTTTTCAGGTTCTTGCAAATTCCCGGATAGACGCAGGACAACCGCTTGCAACTGGCCTGTATTTCCTCGCTTTTACAATTCAATTCATACATATTGGCGGTCGGCCCGCCCAAATCCGAAATCGTACCGGTAAAGCCGGGTGTCATGTCCCTGATTTTCTCGACTTCTTTCAATATGGAATCATGGGAGCGACTTTGAATAATTCGCCCCTCGTGTTCGGTGATGGAACAGAACGAGCAGCCACCAAAGCATCCTCGCATGATATTGACCGAAAACCGGATCATGTCATAGGCAGGGATTGACGCCCCCTTGTAGGCTGGATGGGGTACCCGCTGGTAGGGCAGGTCAAACACGTTGTCAATTTCCAGAGTGGACAGGGGTACAGGTGGAGGATTCAACCACAGGTAGCGGTCACCGTGGGGCTGAACCAGTGTGCAGGCGTTGTTCGGGTTGGTTTCCAGGTGTAAAACCCGGGAAGTATGGGCGTAGAGTATTCTATCTTTTTGCACCTTTTCGAAGGAAGGCAGCAGTATAAATGTTTTTTTTGCTCCCGCGGAAGGCAAAATATGCAGTATTCTCACTTCCTGATCCGGGTTTTTATCCGGTAACTGTTGCGTCTGGTTCGAACTGCAATTGCTGCCGCCTGTCTCATCGACAGCATAAGGGTTTGGCATGGGGGTGACCTTGCCGGGAGTATCGACCCGGGACGAATCCCTGCTCTCCCAGGTATCCGGCAACTGACTGATCATGCAGGCGGTACCGCGAATGTCTCGCATCTCCTGAACGGGTACGCCCTGCGCCGCACGATGAGCGACTTCCACAATCGCCCTTTCGGCATTTCCGTAAAGGAGCAGGTCAGCCTTGGAGTCAACCAGTACGGAACGTCTTACCTTGTCTGACCAATAGTCATAATGGGCGATACGCCTGAGGCTGGCCTCGATGCCGCCGATAACCACGGAAGTATCCCTGTAGGCCTCCCGACAGCGCTGGGAGTAAACGATTACGGCCCTGTCCGGGCGTTTTCCACCCTGATTGCCCGGCGTGTAGGCATCATCATTTCTGACTTTTCTGTCCGCCGTGTATCGATTGATCATCGAGTCCATATTGCCGGCAGAGACGGCAAAGAACAGATTCGGTTTGCCCAGTGTCATAAAGTCTGTGCTGGATCGCCAGTCCGGCTGGGCGATGATGCCGACCCGGAAACCCTGGTTTTCCAGTACCCGGCCAATGACCGCCATCCCGAAACTGGGGTGATCAACATAAGCGTCACCACTGATGATAATAATGTCGCAACTGTCCCAGCCAAGCACATCCATTTCTTCCCGACTCATCGGGAGAAAGGGAGCGGTACCGAAGCATTCGGCCCAGTATTTACGATACGAGTGAATGGCAGGCGTGGCAGATTTGGCTGGTAACATGGGATAAAATGACAAGTTGTTTAAATAACCGGCTATTTTACACAAATATGTTACTGACTAAACCTGATTTTTTAAAAACGGCTTCACCACACACATACCGGCTTGACCCGGTACGGGTTCATATCATAAAACCGGCATGTGTTTTGTGCTGTTTCAGGAAGAGTGTGACTTGCTCTGCATTCATGGGCTTGCTGAGGAAGAATCCCTGGGCGATCTGGCACCCGCCCTGGCAGAGTGCCGACAGCTGGTTGCCTGTTTCTACCCGCCCGGCATGTATTGGTACACCGGACAAGTGACGTAACATGGTGACCATGTCCATAATCAGCTCGGAACTGATGGCCGAGCCATATTCACTGTCGAGGCTGTTCATATCCATCTTGACGATGTCGGGTTTCCATTGGCGCAGCAGTAGCGGAGAGCTTCTCAGGCAGCCGAAACCGTCCAGCACAAGCGGAATCTGTGAAGATCGCAAGTAGTCCAGTGAATGCCGGATTTTCAGATTCTCACTATCAAATTCTTCCGGCATCACTTCGATCAGGATGGCATTGTGAGGCAGTCCGTTCGTCAGTAAACAATAATCCAGTGTAGACTGGAACTCCCCATCCATTAATTGGCGCAACGAGCAGTTCAGAGAAGTGGTGAGGTTGCCGTGTCCGGGGATTTTGCGCCACCTGGCAAGATCCCGACAGGCAATTGTCACTACCTGTTTGAGCAGAGCCAGCCCTCGCCCCATTCGTTCCACGGTATGAAGAAATATATCGCAGCTGATTTCCGAAGAGCTTTTTCCGTTCAGCAAGTGTTGTGACCAGGGGGTGACCGAGGGTGACCACCGGACGAACGCTTCCAGCCCGACTACTCCGCCTCCATTCACGTCGTGTATCGGTTGATAGCGTAACAAAAACTCGTTTTTGTCAAAAGCAGAGTACAGGTTGGTGACCATCGCTGCTTTCCTTACTGCCTGCCGATTCAGCTCTTTGGAATACATTTGAAAACAGTTGCGCCCGTTCTTTTTGGATTCATACAGGGCTTTGTCTGTGTGGACAAGCAGTGTGTTGATATCCGGGCCATCACTGGGAAAGACGGAAATACCAATACTGGAAGAAATAGCGATGTCACCATATCGGGTTGAAATGGTGTCAGATAAACCATGAACCAGCTTTTCAGCAAGGCTGGTCACGTCATCCAGCGCCTTGATATTTTTCTGGATGACGCAAAACTCGTCGCCTCCCTGTCTGGCAATAAAGTCCGAATCCCGGCAAAGCTGACGCAGGCGCTCTGCTATCCAGCGTATGGCTATGTCTCCGGTATCGTGACCAAAGGTGTCATTGATCGTTTTGAAGTTGTCGATATCCAGCACAAATATCGCAACGCGACCAAGGTATCGTTCGGCTTCCCGGAGGGTTTGCATTGCGTATTCGAGCAGGTAGGCACGATTTGCCAGCCCGGTAAGCTGGTCGTGAGTCGCGTTGTGCGAGGCCTCCTCAAGTTGAGTGTTGATCGACTCGATTTTCAAAACAGTGCTGGTAATATCGGCGACGATAATCAGCTTGTCTCCCTCTGGCAGGTTTACCAGAGACAGATCGAAATGACGGCCATGCTCGGTTTTCGGTTGAAAGGAGACCTGCCAGTTTGTTGCGTCACCAGGAAGAAAAAGATCCTGACCGTAGAGTTCGATATATACATCCATTATCGAATTCAACGGGCGGTATCCGGACTTGCTTCCGATCATCAGGCCAATGTTCTGCTGTTCGGTTACCATGCGATACAGTTCGAGATGCAGGCTTCGTTTGTTGCACTCCGGGCAGGTTTCTCCAGTTGTTCGGTTGCTACACATAAATGCAATACTCCCCTGCTTTGGGGGGGCTTAATGGTGATTGGCGCAATGGCCTTTTTGTTGTTACTGCTATCTTTTTTCGCTACTACTATCTTTTTTCGTTCTTACGATCTTTTTTCGTTACTACTATGATTGTTGTCAACAGGTGTATTGTTATCGGTAAAAAGAGCCTGCCGCGTTTCGGGAAACTGTCTGCCACGAAAAAAAACCGGGGTCAGGTAAGAAATGCGATTTTAGCGGTACAAATGCCATAAAAACCATTTTTTTAAGAATAAATAACCAAAATTTAACAGTTAAAAACAAAGCACAGGAAAAAACGAAACTTTTCATTGGTGATCCGCTTTATTGCGTTATATGCTGTCTTTACAGAATTCAGCTACACTGTTTATGATTCATGTGTCAGGTTCGTCGTTTTTATGTCGAGGCGTTTTAGCGAGTGAATTTCTCATAATCATAATGAGAGATACTCTGTCTCGTATCGTTCCCGGTGGGTGTATTATTGTGCGAATTTTCATTTTTTGGCTGGTAATTGCCGTGTTTTTATACCGATCCTGGTAAGAAAACAGCTACCCCTTTTTTTAGTTTGAACGACGTCGTCCGAAGCGAGCATAGTCCAATTATTGCAATAATGAAAGTATGAGATTTTGATGATGAAAAAAAAGTTGGAAGACCCGGGTAAATATATCGTAGGAATTGGTGCATCTGCCGGTGGTTTGGAAGCAATAGAGCTGTTTTTTTCCCATATGCCTGCTGATAGTGGAATGGCTTTTGTGGTGATTCAGCATCTTTCACCTGATCACAAAAGTCTGATGGTAGAGTTATTGTCCAAAAAAACACAAATGCCGGTCTGCAGGGCAGAGGATGGTATGCTGGTTGAAGAAAACACTGTATACCTGATCCCCCCCAAGAAAAATCTGACAATTTTCCACTCGAAATTACTGTTGCAGGAGCAAGACCGTTTCCAGGGAATCAACCTTCCCATTGATCTGTTTCTCCAGTCGCTTGCTGAAGATGCTGAGGAAAAAGCCATTGCCATCATTCTTTCCGGCACCGGAAGTGACGGCATGCGAGGCAGTCGCAAGATCAAGGAAGCTGGTGGTATGATCATGGTGCAGACAGAAGAGTCTGCGAAATTCGACGGCATGCCGCGGGCGGCAATCAGTACCGGTCTGGTGGATTTTATTCTGTCACCGGAAGAAATGCCGGCACAGCTTCTCTCCTTTATCAAGCATCCCCACACCTCTCGCGAAGAACTCTCCGGGAATCTGCTGAGTGACGATGACGGTTTGACCCGGATTTTTGCCGTTCTGAGAGATAAGCACAAGGTCGATTTTACCTATTACAAGCCTTCCACCGTGGTTCGCCGGATTGGCAGGCGGATGACAGTCAATCAACTGGAAAGCGTCAAGGAATACGTGAATTACCTGACGCTTTATCCCAGTGAGGTAACCCAGCTCTATCGTGAGATACTGATTGGCGTGACCAGCTTTTTCAGGGATGTCGAGGCGTTTAAATTGCTGGAGGAGCATTTTCTTCCCAGGTTGCTCAAAAGTGCCAAAAAGGGGGAAAGGCGGTTTTGGGTTGCCGGGTGTTCGACCGGAGAAGAAGCCTATTCGCTGGCAATGCTCATTTGTGAATGTATGGAAAAGCTGGGTATATCAGGCAAGGTGAAAATATTCGCTACGGATATCGACAATGATGCCATCGTCAAGGCGGGGGCAGGTGTCTACCCCGAGTCGATTGCCGCCGATCTCAATGCTCAACTGATCAGCAAGTATTTTTACCGTAAAGACAATAACTTGCATATTTCTCGAACGATTCGGGAAATGGTTGTTTTTGCCAAGCATAACCTGGTACAAGACCCCCCTTTTACCAATATCGACTTTATCAGTTGTCGGAATTTGCTGATCTACCTGCAGCCCAATCTGCAAAAACGGGCAATGGAAATGTTTAATTTTGCCCTCAACCCCGGCTCCATTCTCTTTCTTGGCAGTAGTGAAGCGACGGGTGAAATG
>PDPE01000020.1 GCA_002747395.1 Pseudomonadota bacterium | reverse complement strand
AGGGCGTTATACAGAGATATAAAGTTATCTCTGGCGGTTTCATCGTTCAGGAAAAGATCAATAAAAACGGAATCTTTATGTTTTCTGTTGGGTGTGGGACTAGCCATAAAATCAGTGTAATTCAGCCAGTAGGTGGGTGCAAGCTGCACAGCAGGCGGCCGATGCACAAGCCTTTATTCAATGGCTGAATAATAAGGAAGTAGGCAATGCTTATTGGCATTCCAATGAATGCCGAATGGGAATATGCCGCAAGGGCGGGAACAACGACCAAATATTTTTGGGGCGACAGCGCCGTTCAGGCTGGAGAATATGCCTGGTTTATCAAAAATTCCTACGACGGCAATGATGAACATGTCTATCCTTTTGGCAGAAAAAATCCCAACCCCTGGGGGTTGTATGATACGGCTGGTGAGGCAGCCTTGATAACCACATTGAATAAACACCGGCAGTAAACTTCCCGCAAGAATTTTGCCTCATTGGTTGATGCTTGCAATCAGGTTGCAGCTTTCTATTCCATTACACCTTTATGTTAGAATGCCGCCCGACATAAACTGGTTATGAGAAAAACAATGAAATTCAAAGCGCCAGAAAGTCTGTCTGAGCAGATTGCCCAGCATTTGGGCAAAAAAATTATTCAAGGCCAGTTAAAGCCAGGACAACGTATTCAGGAATTGACAGTTGCCCGGGAATTAAATGTGAGCCGGGGATCGGTGCGAGAAGCGCTGTTAATCCTTGAGCGCCGTCACCTGATTCATATTGCACCGAGAAGGGGGGCAATTGTCGAAGAGCTTTCTCCGCACCTGGTTGTATCCCTATACGATATGTACATTCATTTACTCGTTATGCTAACGGTTAAAACAGCCTTGATAAGGACTCCCCGGCAACTTGAAACATTAATGAAGCACGTGAGAAAGATGAATCAATTATCCAGGGGCGAGTTGACTGATCTTGATCAGCTGATGGATGATGGCTTCGACCTGCTGGATGGATGTCTCGAAATAGTCAACAATCCCTATCTCGAAGAAACGCTGGAAAATATCAAGCCGGCACTGAGTCGCACCTGCTTTGTAGTACTGAGCCGGGAAAAAAATATAGCAAATCACACGGTGCAGTTCTATAACGACCTGTTAACGAGCATAAAAGAACAGGATACTGTAAAGACCACCAGGATTGTCAAAAGTTACGGTGAGCATCAAAAGCGATCTGTGTTGGCAATACTTGAAGAACTTGCTGATGCTGCTACGCTGATTGGCTAGTTTTACCGATTCATTGACCGTTTTTATAATCTATGACGAGTAACCTTCCTCAATGAGATTGAAATCAATCAGGTTGGCCGGCTTCAAATCATTTGTTGATCCTACCAATGTGCCGTTTCCCAGCAATCTTTCTGCTGTCGTCGGCCCCAATGGCTGTGGAAAATCCAATATTATCGATGCGGTACGCTGGGTGATGGGAGAAAGCTCGGCCAAACACCTGAGAGGTGAATCGATGGCCGATGTTATTTTCAACGGCTCGACATCTCGAAAGCCTGTCGGCCAGGCCTCGATTGAACTGGTATTTGACAATACTGAAGACAAGTTGCTCGGCGAATATGCCAGATTTAACGAAATATCCATTAAACGGCGTGTCACCCGGGATGGCGGCTCCGACTATTTCCTCAATGGTACAAAATGCAGGCGACGAGATATTACGGATATATTTCTCGGCACCGGCCTGGGCCCGAGAAGCTACGCAATCATCGAGCAGGGAATGATAAGTCGACTCATTGAGTCCAAACCCGAAGAGTTGCGAGTTTACATCGAAGAAGCTGCCGGCATCTCAAAATACAAGGAAAGGAGAAAAGAAACCGAAAGTCGAATCCGTCGCACCCGGGAAAACCTGGAGCGTCTCTCCGACATCACAGAAGAACTGGATCGACAGCTCGCGCACTTGCAGAAGCAGGCAAAAACTGCTGAAAAATATACAGAGCTAAAAAAAGAAGAGCGCGATAAAAAAGCGCAACTCGGTGCGCTCAGGTGGCTGGACCTCGACCGACAACTTGAAGCTTCTGGCATAAAGGTGCGTGATGCTGAAATTGAGTTGGAAAAACACCTTTCAGAACGAATAAAAAACGACAGCGTCATTGATCAGATAAAACTCGATTATACTGACCGTGCCGATGAGTATGAAACAGCTCAGACAAGCTATTACGAAACAGGTTCCGCGATTTCTCGTCTGGAACAGTCCATTCGGCATCAACAGGAAAAAATCGCGAACATTGCACGGGACAAGAAAGAAAATGCCAGGTTGGCCGATGAAGTAAGAGAGGAGCTAGACACCGAAAAAGAGCGCTTGATGGTGTATGAGGAAGAACTGGAGGAGATCGAACCTGCTTTTGAAGAAGCCTTGTTTGCCTCCGAAGAATCCGCAGACCAGTTGGCTGATGCAGAAGAGAACCTGCACCAATGGCAAAAGAACTGGGATGATTTCAATCATCGCTCTGCAGATGTCAAAAACAGGGCCGAGCTGGAGCAGTCCCGAATCCGGCAGTTAGAACAACAAATATCCGACAATGAAAAGCGAAAACAAAAAATCGGTTGTGAACGGCAGGAGATAGCACAACAGCTTGATCTGACCAGCCTGGATACGTTGACGGAACAAGCGGCAGACATTGAAGAACGGATTGCCCGACTGTCAGAACAAAAACAGTCGGGCGAAGAGCAGGTCAACCGCATTGAGGAGGCCATCGCAGAGAAAAATCGTTCAGTAAATGAGGATCGAAGCCGGTTACAGGTAATGCAAGGGAAGCTGGGCTCACTTGAGACGCTGCAAGAAGCCGCCCTCGGCCTTGAGAATGACAATGTACTCGGCGAACTGAGACGTTTGAACCTGGACGATTCGGTGCTGGTCGCCCGGCAAGTGACCACTGCACAAGGTTGGGAAAAGGCTGCCGAAGCGGTGTTATCTCCCTATATGACCTCGGCGTTGGTAGAGTTTCCGGATTCTCTGATCGACGGCTTTCTTGAGGGAACCGCTGACCGTTCTCAACCCTCTGAAACCCGTCGCCTTTCATTCATTGACAAGGCGCACGGGGGAGCGAGGTTTCCTCTTAATCAGGATGTGTTGGCACTTGATCATGTGCAGGCTATGAAAGAGATGGTAACGGTTCCCGAGTCAGTGGAGACCATTGTCAGTGGTGTGTATCTTGTAGATTCAGTCAAAACCGCTTTGGCCAGTGCTTCATTGTTAAAGGCGGGAGAGCAGTTTGCCTGCAAGGACGGCACGCTGATCGGGCCCAACTGGGTTCGTTTTTTTGACGACAATCATCCTGAAAGTGGTGCTTTTGCCCGACAAAAGGAAATAGAGTCATTACAATCCAGAATAAACAGTTTGAAAACCGGATGCCAAAGGCAGGATGAAGAAATAGAAAAACAGGTTAAGAGACTTGCGCTCCTGGTTGAAACAGACAAAACATTGTCTTTGGAACTCTCCGAGGCTACTCAGACGAAACACGAGCTTGGCTCCAACGCCGAGGTAGTGCGAACCCGAAACGAACAGATAGAACAGCGGATCAGGCGCTTTGATCTTGATCTGGAAGAGCTTGAGGAGAGTCATGCCGAACAAAGCGAACAGCTCTCCCTGTGCCGTGATAGCTGGCAAGAGGCTATGGACTCGGCCTTGCAGTACGCAGACGAAAGAGAGTTGCTGCTGGGCCAGCGAGATCAGATTCGAGGCCGGTTTGACGAGCTCAGACAACTGACCCGTCATCAAAAAGATGCAGCACATCAGTTACAACTCAGGCTGCAGGCTGTCCGTTCCAAACAGGAAACGGCACAGGCGAACTGCCAAAGACTCTCTACCCAGCTTGCGCGAGTGCAAGAAAAGCTCAGGGAACTGGAATTGATGGATGAACAAAGCGCAGATCCGGTTGACAGCATGCGTATGGAGCTGGAGGCATTGTTAGATCAAAAAATTTCAGATGAGACGGCTCTTTCCCGGGCGAGGTCGGCCAAACAGGAGTTGGATGCAGCATTGGGTAAATCCGAGCGGGAAAGACTTGCCATAGAACAAAAGGTACAGGATAGTCGTGCTGTCATACAAAGTCTGCGCATGGAAATGCAGGCTTTTGAAATACGTAAAAACGGCTATCGGGATGAACTGGCGGAAAGTGGATCTGATGTGAAAACCCTGTCTGACGCTCTGTCGCCGGACGCATCACAGCAGGAGCTTGAAGCTGAAATTGAGAAGCTGGGCACACGCATCCAGCGTCTGGGTGCCATTAACCTGGCCGCGATTGAGGAGTACCAGGCTCAAAGTGAACGTAAAGCCTATCTGGATGAACAATCGAATGATCTGGTCGAAGCACTTGAAATGCTGGAAAATGCCATTCGAAAGATTGACAGGGAAACCAGGGCAAAATTCAAAGAAACTTTTGATACGGTAAACGGCGGGCTGCAAGACCTGTTTCCCAAAGTCTTTGGCGGAGGCAGTGCCTGTCTGGAATTAACTGCTGATGATTTGCTTGAGACCGGCGTAGCCATTATGGCGCGTCCACCCGGCAAGAAAAACAGCACCATTCATCTTCTTTCCGGTGGAGAGAAAGCGCTAACCGCCATTGCCCTGGTCTTCTCTATTTTCCAGCTTAATCCGGCTCCTTTTTGCATGCTTGACGAAGTTGACGCGCCACTGGACGATGCCAATGTAGGGCGTTATGCGAATCTCGTTCGTGAAATGTCCGCACAGGTACAGTTTATCTACATCACTCACAATAAAATTGCGATGGAAATGGCTGATCAATTAATGGGCGTCACCATGCACGAACCTGGTGTTTCGCGCCTGGTTTCAGTGGATGTGGAGGAAGCGGTTGCGTTGGCGATTGCATAATCTGACGGTATTGGGCAGTCGAAGCCGTTATTTGCCTGAATTTGGATAAAAAGGTTTTTATTTTTTCGGTCATTTGTTAATTTAGCCTATTGCTGAAACCTTCGTACGGGTTAATGGGGTACAAGGGAGTCATAGGGCACAAAGAGGGTACAAAGGGTTAATAAATATATGGAACTGAGTTTTCGAGAGTGGGTATTTGTCGTTGGAGCCGTGCTCATACTGGCGATTATTCTTGATGCCTGGCGAAGAATGAAGCGGGAGCAAAAAGAGTCGGCTGAATTATCGAAAGCCATGGGGGGTGACTATGCAAACTCGCCTGCCAACTTTGATTCGACAAATTCTGAACTGCCAAACGGTGGAGCGAGGGTAGTTCGCCCGGCAACCGTCACCGGGGAAGTTCCTGTTTCTCCCTTTCTCAACGAACTGAAAAAACGGGGAAAACAACAGGCAGACCCGCAGTGTGAGAAGGTGAACGCCAAAAACAGCGATAACAGACTTGATGAAGTTGATGCCGGTTTTGATCAAATGTCGGATCACCAGGTGTCTGATCACCGTGACCTCGTGCCCGACGAAACAGATAACCTGGAACTTGTTAAACAGGAGAGGGGTGATCAGGAATTGCCTGACCAGGAAAGCTGGGGTAACTACCGAGATGATCTGAGTGAATTGGCGGAGTTACCAGATCAGCAACCAGTCCACGCTGAAAGCCAGGAAACAGTGTTTGACGGGGAACCTGAAGCCCGTGAGGAATTGCCGGCCGGTCAGGAACAGGTCGCTGCTGAATCTGGGCGGGACCGAGAGCTGATTGAGGAAACGTCTCAGGCTGATTCTGACTCTCATGCGGAAGGCGATCATTTGTCATTTGGTGACAGGGTGAAAAAAGGTCTTGGCTCTATCACCCGAAAAATAAAGCACTTCGAAGTTGATGATCAGGTTGAAAATGCTACCAGAAAGACCAGCGGACAAACCGAGCTTATTGTGATCAATGTTGAAAGCCGGCAACCCGAAGGCTTTTCCGGATACGATTTAAGAGTACTGCTGGAAGCCTGTGGCATGGAGCACGGGGATATGATGATATATCATCGTCGGGAAGACATTGGAAGTGACAGCCCGGTACAGTTCAGCGTTGCAAACTCTTTCGAGCCGGGCTATTTTGATCCTGCCACAATGAATGATATGAGAACCAGAGGGGTCAGTTTTTTTCTCAACCTGCCTGGCCCGACAGATAATATGACCGCGTTCGATTATATGGTTGAAACCGCTCAATGCGTAGCCAAAAACCTTGATGGCGAACTAAAGGATGAAAACCGGAGTGCGCTGACCAGCCAGACACTGGAGCATTACCGGCAAAGAGTAAGAGAGTTCGAACGTAAGCAGCTTTCTCTTGTGCATTAGCACCCTCTTGTGCATTCGCATCTTCTCGTGCATTGGCATCTTCTCGTGCACCCGGTGCCCGTAATCAAATTGCTCCATAATTAAATTACTCCATATTCAAACGAGTTACTTCCTGTGACCAGCCCAACCGAGAGAGTATCAGAGCTGCGCTCGATGATCGAGCGGTACAATTTTCAATACTATGTATTGGATGAACCCACTGTGCCTGATAGCGAATATGATCGCTTGATGAATGAACTGAGGGAAATAGAATCACAAAACCCCTCTTTGGTTATCGATACATCTCCCACCCGACGTGTCGGCGCAAAAGCCGACTCTGCTTTTCCCGAGGTCACCCATCGCGTACCCATGCTATCTCTGGATAACGCTTTTTCTGAACAGGATGTGGCTCGGTTTGCACGAAAAATCAGCGAAAAACTGCCTGATGATCAGGCCTGTCAATTTGTTTGCGAGCCTAAACTGGATGGCATTGCAGTGAGCCTGATTTATGAAAAAGGGGCATTGGTAAAGGCGGCCACGAGGGGGGACGGCAGAACAGGAGAAGATATTACTGCCAACGTCCGAACGATAAGGTCAATTCCGCTCAAACTGATTGGCGATGATATCCCCGCTGTGCTTGAAGTGCGAGGCGAAGTCTATATGCCCCAAAAAGCGTTCGATACCGCCAATCGACTTGCCAGGGCGAATGGGGACAAGGTTTTTGTGAACCCCCGGAATGCAGCGGCAGGAAGTTTGCGCCAGTTGGACCCCAAAATAACCGCTGGCCGACAACTCGATATGTGTTGTTACGGGTTTGGCTTTATTGAACAGGGAGAAATACCTGAAAACCACTATGATATGTTGAAGCAATTCCAGCGATGGGGGTTGAAGGTCAATAACGAAGTTCGGCTGGTTGATAGCATAACCCACTGTATTGACTATTATAATGATCTGTTAACCCGAAGGGCGGATCTGGGCTATGACATTGATGGCATAGTCTACAAGGTTAACAGTCGTGAACAACAGGAATTGTTGGGCTACGTTTCCAGGGCTCCCAGATGGGCGATTGCACACAAATTCCCGGCCCAGGAAGAAATGACCCGGTTGCTTGATGTCGAGTTTCAGGTGGGCAGAACCGGGGCGGTCACACCGGTTGCCAGGCTGGAACCTGTGTTTGTTGGTGGCGTAACCGTCAGCAATGCCACCTTGCATAACATGGATGAGATTGAAAGGCTGGGTGTCAGGGTGGGTGATACTGTTATCGTTCGTCGGGCGGGTGACGTTATACCGAAAGTGGTCAGTGTGGTACCCGAAAGTGACGCTGACTCTTTGTCTGCACCGAATCGGCGCTCAATAAAACTTCCTTCCCATTGTCCGGTGTGTCAATCGGAAATCGTTCAGGTTGAATCCGAAGCAGTCGCCCGCTGTTCCGGCGGGTTGTTTTGCCCGGCACAGCGCAAGGAGGCAATCAGGCACTTTGCCTCCCGAAAAGCGATGGATATTGAAGGCCTGGGGGAAAAACTGATTACCGCCCTGGTTGATAAAAAAAAGCTGACTACCATCGCAGATATCTATCGCCTGCAAGTATCAGACCTGGTCGAAATGGAGCGCATGGGGCCAAAATCCTCGGAGAATCTGATTTCGGCAATCGCGTTATCCCGTAACGTCGATTTGAACCGTTTTTTGTTTGCCCTTGGCATTCGCGAAGTGGGCGAGGCTACTGCCAGGGAACTGGCCATTCACTTCAGAGAAATTGACGCAATAGAACGGGCTACGGCAGATGAGCTGGAACAGGTATCCGATATCGGGCCCATTGTAGCCAATCATATTTTTACTTTTTTCCGACAAGCCCATAACCTGGAAGTGATCGGGCAGTTATTTGAACTGGGAGTGTCTCTCATCCCGCCAGCCCTGCCAGACAACCCGACAGATGGATCCGCTTCGTTTCTTTCCGGCAAAACAGTGGTACTGACCGGCACCTTGACTCAAATGACCCGCGATGAGGCAAAAGACAAATTGATTGCCATGGGGGCCAGGGTTACTGGCAGTGTATCGAAAAAAACAGATTTGGTGATTGCCGGTGAAGCAGCGGGTTCCAAGCGAGCGAAAGCAGACAGTCTGGGGATTGAAATCTGGACTGAAGACAGGTTTGTGGAGGAAATGGAAAAGGTTGGTCAATGCGAATAACCAATTGGCCGATTTTACGTTTACAGTTCGTCTGACCAGGTGCTTCTGTTTGTTCAGGCCAGTTTGTTCAGGTTAAAGCGTATTTCTTTTCAAACCCCGAACCAGAAATCGAGCGGGGTGAAGTGCTGAAAGTATGTTTTGTTGTGCCGGCATCGGCTCGCCCAGCATATAACCCGCAATGATTTCGGCGGCCAGAGGGCAGGTTGCAAGGCCCTTGGAGCCATGACCAAAATTGACAAACAAGCCGGGATGGTAAGGTGCATCGCAGTCAAGTTGCATTTTTGCATTGCTTCTCAAAGGGGCGAAAGTGGATAAAAAGTCATCATACACCGGAGCCGGGCCGACAATGGGCAAATAATCTGCTGTTGCACAGCGGAACCCTGTACGACCCCGTATTTGCTTGCCGGTATCGAGCTCTATTTCGTCAGCCAGCCTGGGAGCCAGTTGTCGCAGGTGCACCATATTTTTGTCGTGATTGGCCCGGGTGATATCCGGGCTGTTGTCATTTAAATTAAAGGTTGCGCCAAAACAGTAATCATTATCAACAGGTGGGCAAACATAGCCTTCACCACAGAGCACCAGTTTAAGAGACTGCGTTTTATTGTCTGCCAGACTGAACCGGCTGATCTGACCTTTAATAGATTTGATCGGGAAGTGGCAGGTTTGCGTGAAGGATCGGGTGTTTTCCGCAGTCGCCAGAATGACAGACCCGGAACAAATAGTGAAGGGTGACTCATTGCTCCCTGTTTTGCAGACTACATCCCAAAGCTGCTTTTCCTGACAGAACCTGAGATCGGTAACCCGAGTATTATTAATGACTTTGATATCAGGATGTTTGCATAAAATCCGGCAGATTTCGGCCGGATTGGCCCACCCCGAGGGTTTGAGCAACAGGGCACTGTAATCAATCTGTGTGCCGGATTTTTCAGATACTTGTTCCGGGTTCAGAGGCTCAATTATGTCGGTTGAATAGTTATTGCCGGTCAGAATAATATTCTGGTCACGAAGGATTTTGTCATTCACAGCCAGCAATGCCGTTCCTGTTGCCGACCAAATGGGAGAGGCACCCTGTTCCAACCCGGCACGCTGCTTTTCCAGCCGGGCAAATTCCCTGCCACTGTACAGGCAGCCATGAAGCCCCAGTTGGGTTTGTGTTGTAAATTCCCGCCCCGGTTTGCAGTACAAAATGCCCTGCGGATTGCCGGATGCTGCCAAACCGCAATTTTTGTGTTGTTCAATCAGGTTGACCTTAATGCCCCGTTGAGCCAGTGCAAAGGCTGACCAAGCACCGGCCAGGCCGCCTCCAACTACCGTCACCGGCAGCGAGTGAGGGTCTGTCACCTTCAGTGAAGTCATGACCGGGTTGAACCCGGGCTGTTTTTTGTTGAAATATACCGGGTGAACATCCGGTTTCTGATAGGTCGGACAGTATTTCCCGGCAAGCATTTCACGTTTTGAGCCGAAGCCCTTTACTTTTTTAACATCGAAGCCCTGTTCAATCAGGGCTCGTCGGATTCGCCCCACACAGGTGAACGTGCTCAGTGTGGCACCTTGTCGTGAATGCAGGGCGATTTGCTCCAGTAATGCATCCTGCCACATTTGGGGGTTTTTATCCGGGGCGAAGCCGTCCAGAAACCAGGCATCGGCAAAAAAATGATTGCTTTCCAGCCCTTCATTTACGTCGTCAAAAACAAGCGTCAGTTTCACTCTGCCATCATCAAAGTTGAGGCGGTGTATGCCTTTCAGCGGAGGAGGGTAGTGAGATGCCAGCGCAGAGGCTTCGTAACACAGGGTATCTTCCCGGCGTTTGAGTGCCTGTTTGATATCTGCCAGGGTTACCGGGTACTTTTCAAAAGAAACAAAATGCAGGGTTTTGTTCCGGGTTTCCGGCAATGATCGCCATAAGTGCCAGGCGCAAAGGAAATTCAAGCCGGTGCCAAAGCCGGTTTCAGCAATGACAAATGAACGTTCATCGGCAGAGAAAGCCTTCCAGCGTTCTTCGAGTTGATTCTGACGCAGAAAAACGTGGTCTGTCTCGGCAATACCATCCTGTCTTGAGTAATAGATATCACCGAACTCGGCAGATCGGGGGGTGCCAGTGTCATCCCAGAAAAGAGTGGAGTGAGACAGACAGGGCTGTTGACGAGGTTTATTCATTAATTCAAGGTGCTATTTGCCTTCAGCCGACTTGATCAGGTCTATGGAATGGATCACAACAGGCGTAGAAGGTACATCTCTCATGCCTTTGGTAATCTGTGTTTTTACCTTGCTGATTGTGTCTACCACTTCCATGCCCTCGATAACTTTCCCGAATACGGCATATCCGGCACTGCCTGCCTTCTGGTTCAGATAGTGGTTGTCGACAACATTGATAAAGAACTGGGATGTTGCCGAGTTCGGATCTTGCGTCCTCGCCATTGACACTGTTCCCCGTTTATTTTGAATCCCGTTGTTTGCTTCGTTTTTTATGGGTGGCAAGGTGTTTGTTTTTCTGTCCATCCTTTGACTAAAACCGCCTCCCTGAATCATAAAATCAGGAATGACCCGATGAAAGATAGTCTGTTTGAAAAAGCCCGAGTCGATATAGGCCAGGAAGTTTTTAACCGAGACAGGCGCTTTCTGTTTAAACAGCTCTATTTTGATATCACCCAGACTGGTCTTGATCACAGCTTTGGGGTTGTGCGAGTGGGAGTCTGCACCGGTTGCACCGGCAGCGAAAAAAGTGATAGCGATGAAAAGGAAGTTTCTGACAGTTTTCAATAATTGCATTTGTGTACTCTGTATCTATTAAAATAAACTCGAATGGGCAGCTGTTTATGTTTCCCGAACACCCGCTATTTTTTATAAATGCGAGATGAAATGCAATCAGTAAATACTTGCCAATCATCTCTATCAGCTATTGATTATTTCGGTATCCACAGATTGTAGTATCAGTTAGTGGTAAAATCAGCAAAACGGGCCACTTTGCCCAACGATCGAAGCGATAATCTTTCTTTCTGTGTCCTTGTGGTGATAACTCTACTTTTTCATTTGTAAAAAAAGTAGAATGACCAAATCAAAATAGTGAGGCTGGCATATGAATTTTTTAACCGGGGTAATTGTTGTTGTTTCATTATTTCTTGGGGGTTACAGTCAGTTTGCTATCGCAGAAATCGCAGAAGAAGAAACTGTTTTACCCTACTGGAAAGGTCATCTTGAAGAAATAAACAATGATTTACAGCATATCCAGGATTTGTATCTGAAAGGTGAAAAAAAAGAGGCACTGGAGGCCACTCAGGAAAGTCATTTTACTCACTATCGAAATTCTGATCTGGAAGCCGCAATCCGTTCCAATTACAGCATGAGGCATGCAGAAGAAATCAACCAGAAATTTTTCAGTCTGGCGCGTCAGGTTGTAAGGGAAGGCAATCAGGAGAAGCAAATCAAGGCGCTGGTGGCTGGAATTAAATCCGATATTCTCGTCACCCTTCCGGGGCTTCCCTTAACGCCGAAACTGCTAAGAGAAAAAGCGAAGCAACTGGCAAAAAAAGAAGCGGAGCGTATTGAAAAGAAAAACTACAGTCAGGATATCAAGGCATTGAACGACGCACTGGATCAGGTAGTGGAACAATACAAGAAATCCAATGCCACTCAGGCGCTTCAATCAATCCGGTCGAATTTTTATCAACACTGGCAAACATCGGAGTTGGAAGCCAGTTTGTCACAGGATTATAGACACAGTGTCGAGCAGTCTTTTGACCGACTGTATAAAAATATTCAACAAGGTAAACCTGCTGCAGAAGTAGGGAAAGAAGTTGCATACCTGAAGGCAGCGCTGGAAAAAACCGATGAGAACAAAATACAGGTAAGGGAAAAGGCGGGCCATGAGCGAAAAATTGTTATTGTTATTGTTGCAGGGCTGGCTGTTTTGCTGATTTTGACCTTTGCTGTCTGGCGATTCAAGCGGTTTTCCCGTTACTGATTTATCGCTCAGGGGGACAATTTTTCAGGTCGCAATCGGGTCGTAATAAAGTTGGTTACTTTTCCTTTTATTTATGATAGTGTGATGAAAATCCTGAAAAACATGATAATTGTTAGTATTAGTATTTATTTCACCTGTGCGTGATCAATTCAATTCGGAGTTAATTAAACCAACGTTAACCAGACCAACAAAAGTGCGCTGATAATACATATACGCTGTACGGGTATGTTTCCAACACTCTGGTATATAAAGACAGGCTTATGAAAAATTTGCATTCGCTGTATCGCTCGCTCTTCATTCTTTATCTGGCTTCCATCACCTCATTTTGCCTGGCTGCACAGGTTGATTATCAGGCTGCCGCCGATGATATCAGCCAGCGCCTTGATAAAGCCGTGGCTCAATACAAATCGGGAAATATCACTGATGCCAAACGTAGCGTCCAAATGGCCTACTTTAGTGTTTATGAAGGTATTGAGGGCCCGATTCGAATCAATTATTCCGCGAAATACAGCGCTGAACTGGAAGGAAAGTTTGGTGAAATCCGCGCTCTGATAGCAAAAAATGCCCCCCTGGAAACCGTTGAAAGTGAAATTGCGTGGCTGAAAAAAGAAATTGATTCCCTGCCGGAAAAGCTTGCGAAAGGGCATCAATTGATTGCGGAAGATAATGACTTCAATGCCAGCACCATTGCTCCGGAGTGGCAACAGGTGGCCAATAGCGTGAACGACCTTATTAATGGCGCGGTTTGGTCCTATAAAAACAACGAGAAGACAGAGGCCCTGGCTACGATCAATCAGGCCCTTGCAGAGTACAAGGGCTCGGGATTATCAGATCAACTGGGCAGGCACAGCAAAAAAGAAGGTGGTACAGATGCCAATGCGGAGATTCTTGGTTACTTCAGGGAAATGGTGACCCGGATTGAGCTTAATCCGCAAGAGGCGGTCAAGCGTAAAAAACAGATCAAACAAATAGCCTACCAGGGGTACCTTCTTACCCAGGCGCTGAGCGAAGTGTTGCCCGGGTTGCCCGGAAAATCAGCAGCGCCACAGGCTTCTGATATGTCGGCAGCCGACAGTTCGCAGGGCAGGGTCGATTCAGAAACCGCCTCCCGGGAAGCCGGCGGAGTAGAAGGTAAAGACTGGACGACAGTAAACCGGCGTATCCTGGATGCCGTTGACACTGCCATTGGTCGCTATAAGGAGGGCGATATTGGCTCTGCCATAGATATGGTGCAGGACACCTATTTCGATGTCTTCGAGGCGACAGGGTATGAGGGGACGATTGGTGCACATGACGCAGCGTTTAAGGCCAGGCTGGAATCCCATTTCACGCGCATGGTCAGCTTGATGTCTGCAAAAATGCCGGTTAAGGAGATCGTTGCGGTACGAAATGTCCAGAAGAAAGACCTGGAAAGAGCCGCCGGAATGCTGAATGACGGCCCCGAAACGTTCTGGGAGGTCGCCATACAGTCATTCCTGATTCTCCTTCGTGAAGGGCTGGAAGCCATGCTGGTTGTTGCCGCCATCGCAGCATATCTGGTAAAAAATGGTCATAACAGCAAAATGTGGGTGGTCAGACAATCAGTCGGAGTTGGCCTGATTGCCAGCCTGATTACCGCGTATATCTTCAAGGTGATGTTTACCAGTTCCGGGGTGAGCCGTGAAATTCTGGAAGGGGTAACCATGCTGCTGGCTACCGTTGTTCTGTTCTTTATGAGTTACTGGTTGCTTTCCAAGATCGAAGCGCAGCAGTGGCAGGCCTATCTGAAAAACAAACTCGGCAGCTCACTGACAAAGGGTTCTATTGTCGGGTTGTGGCTGGCCAGTTTCCTGGCGATTTATCGCGAAGGCGCTGAAACGGTTCTGTTTTATTTTGCTCTTTCAGCGGGCGTTCCCGGTGGTGGTCTGGCCGGTATTTTCTCTGGCATTGTCGCGGGTACGCTGGTCTTGCTGGTTGTGTATTTCATCATGCGATATACCGTCATCCAGTTACCGCTAAAACCATTCTTTTTGTTTACCGGTATCTTTATGTACGTGATGGCCTTTATTTTTGCAGGTAAGGGCGTTATGGAACTGGTTGAAGGCAAGGTTATTGCGCCAACAATCATTTCACAGGTACCTGAAGTCCAATGGCTCGGAATATTTCCGTATATGGAGAGTCTGGCACCTCAGGTGTTATTGATTCTTGCAGCTATTGCTGCATGGATTGTTATAAGGTTGCGTGCCGGTGTGGTGCGTAGCTAAATATTGATTGTTCAACCCAAAATGGAGTGATTTATGAAAAAGATTCTATTATCAAGCCTGGTCATAAGTGCAATAAGCGGTGTTGCTTTTGCTGGCGAAGAGCCAATCGGTGAAGCGGTTGTAATGAATGGTATGGAAATTGCGTCAGTTTATTTGCAGCCAATTACCATGGAACCACAAGGTTTGATGCGCCCGGCTTCACAGTCAGACGTGCACATTGAGGCCGATATTCATGCAACCAAGGGTAACGTAAACGGTTTGGGCGCTGGCGAATGGGTTCCTTACCTGACTATTGACTACAAACTTACCAATACCGATACAGGCAAGAGCAAAACCGGTACCTTGATGCCTATGGTTGCCAGTGACGGCCCTCACTATGGTCAAAATATTAAAATGTTGGGTGTAGGTAACTATAAACTGACATGGACCATCAAGCCTCCCGTCACCGAATTGCTGCGTCACACTGACAAGGAAACAGGTGTAGGCAAGTGGTTCAAGCCTTTTGATGCACATTACACATTCAAATATCTCGGCGCTCCCAAGCCATAATTATTTGAGTGTACCCCGGTCAGATCAATGCACCTGTAACAACAGGTGCATTATACTTACACCCTTCTGCACATGCTGCAACTCTCTGCGAGTATGATTTATTTGGTAACAGGCATTACATAGTTTGCGGCATGTTGATTCGTTTTGTTTATATTATGGTTAATTGAACTTAATATTCAGGCATGTTATGAGCTTTTATCTTTCGCAGTTTATTATCTATTTCCTTTTGCCTGCCTTTTTGTCCGGTTTGATTTTTACGCCGTTAACGCCACGATCCTATCAAAAACAAATCATCATCAGCCTGGCCGGTATTCTCGCAGGTTCGGCATTTTTCCTCCTGTTGCCCTGGCGGCAAAAATGGATTCTCCTGGTTTCAAGCCTTGCATTGATTACCTATCTGGTTATTGTCTTGTACGGTGCCTGGTCTTTGCTCACAAAAAAATCAGAAAACAACCTGTCGCAATTCTATGCCAGCAAGGCGTTTTCCAGTTTCGCCCATACCATCGTCTTTTTGATTTTTTTCTGCGCCAGTTATTTTTGGGCACGAACCAGCCAATTAAGCATGCTTTCCAGTACAAGTGTCATTAACACCGAAATGGTACTGAATGCATTAATGCCAATTCTCGGGTTTATTCTGGTTTTTTTGGTCGGGGTTTCGTTACAGTCCGTTTTCAGGATAACCAGGGTATCCCGTTATTTACTTCTTACCCTGTTTGCCTGTGTCGCAATGCTGCCTTTATCCGGCGAATGGATGCTGGTAATGATAAAACTGAATACGCGCCTGCTGGGCGTGCTCAATCTCAGTTATATTGCCAAAGTCAATTATTATATCTGGGCTTATCCTTATGTGGTTCTGGCCTGTTTTGGTGGTCTGCTCGGCGTTTACTGGAAGATGCAGGTGCAACCGGCAGTTGCGACCACCGGAGCAACAACGGATGCGATCGAAAAACGCATTGCGCTGGCGTCACAACTGACTTTTCAGGCAAACTTCAAACGGTTGCTTATGCTGGCTGTCGCCTTGTTTCTTGTTTTACTCTGGTGGGATCTGGTCGCTTCAAAACCGATAGAGCGAAGCCCGGCTACACCTGTGGAACCAGGCCCGGATCGGGCAGTACATTTGAGCTTCAAGGAACATCAGTTTGAAGATGGCGAACTGCATCGATTTTCCTGGATAAGCAGTGATGGTAAACAGGTACGCTTTTTTATCATTCGCAGTAATCCCGATCAGAGTAAATACGGTGTTGTGTTTGATGCCTGTATGCTGTGTGGCGATGCCGGTTATGCCAAAAATGGTAACAACGTGATTTGTCTGGCCTGTGGCGTGCATATCTTCATACCTTCCATCGGGCGCAAGGGCGGGTGTAATCCGATCCCCATCTCCAAATGGGTACAGACCGATCAGGAAATCATTATTACAGAAAAAGCACTGGAAGAAGGTCTGCGTTATTTTGACGACGTTGTTCCCATTGAAGTGACCGACCCCATCAACGGAGAAAAGCTCATCAATACAGAAGCCAGGTATCAATACCAGTATGGTAACAAAGCCTATTTCTTTACCACAAAAGAGTCTTACGAAACTTTCCGTGATGACCCGCTGGCCTATATTAAGGAGTAGTTATGTTTTTGACTATGTTGCGTCAATCCTGGCGCCACGATATGAATCGAAAACTTATGGCTGTACTCACTGTATTTTTGGCTACCAGCCTGATTAGTGCGCTACTGGTTATTTCTATCGGTATTGGCGACAAAATCTCTCACGAGATGAAAAGCTATGGTGCCAATATCAAAATCACCCCGGCGGGCCAGGTGGCCCTGCCAAAATGGCTGGACTCCAATCAACGCCTGACAACGCAAGACTATCTGGCAGAAAAGGATCTGCCACAAATCAAGGATGTTTTCTGGCGAAACAACATCGTCGGTTTTGCTCCCTGGGTAGAAGGGGAAGTCAGTGCAACAGTCGGTGCTGAACAGCCACAAAAGATCGCCATTCAAGGCACTTTTTTTGACAAGCATCTTCCTATTCGCGACGAGGAAGACTTTCATACCGGCAACAAGGTTATCTCGTCTTATTGGCAGATAGAAGGCAGCTGGCCCCTGGACGACAAGCCTCAGGCCCTGATTGGCAAGGCATTGGCCAAAAAAACAGGCTGGGGTGTCGGCTCGGTAATTCATCTGACCGGAAAAAGTGTGATTGAGGTAACCGTTACCGGAGAACTGAGTTCCGGTGATGCAGATGAAGACAATCTGATCCTGCCGCTTGATCTGGCACAACAATTACTGGGTTTGGAAGGCAAGGTGGCGCATGTGAACGTTTCGGCCTTGACCGTGCCTGAAAATGAGTTATCACAACGCGCCCATGACGATCTCGATTCATTGGATGCAGATGAATATGACCTGTGGTTTTGCACCGCTTATGCTTCCTCCATTTCATTTCAGCTTGCCAAGGCACTCAGCAACGTTGTGGTTAATCCCGTCTGGCAGGTTGCTGCATCAGAAGGATTGGTGATCAGCAAAATACAAAGCCTGCTCTTTATGGTGACATTGGCAGCACTTCTGGCAGCAGCAATGGGCATCGCCTCATTGATGACCAATGCCATTTTACAGCGATCAAAAGAGATCGGTTTGATGCGAGCTATGGGAGCAACAGTCGGGGACGTGTACCTGTTGTTTTATTCCGAATCGATTTTATGTGCCCTGGTTGGTGGCTTGCTGGGGTGTCTGGCCGGCTGGCTGTTGTCTTTGGCAATGGGTTATGCGTTGTTTGGCTCATTTATACCTTTCCATTGGATCGTGACGCTTGTGGTGCTTATTGTTTCTGTTCTTATTGCTTTGATCGGCACCTGGTTTCCTGCTCGTCGCATTGCCAATCTGTACCCCGTGAAGGTGCTTTATGGCCACTAATAAATCATCTTCAACGCTGTACCAATTACTGATCTGGCGATCCATTCGCTTGCGATTTAACCGGGTGTTAATCGTTTTCCTGGCATTGATGACAGGCGCAGCAATTATTGCTGCCATGGCATCGGTTTACTTCGACATCAATATCAAAATGAGCCAGGAGTTGCGGACATTTGGTGCAAACCTGTTTGTCCAGTCGCAATCCAAAAAACCGCTGAGCAACCAGGATTATCTGAAGAGTCTTTCCCTGGCACCAAAGGATTCAATTACCGCTTCCAGTCCCTACCTGTATGGCCTGGCACGTATTGACCTGGATAAAGTGGTTCTCATGGGCGTCGATTTCTCTCAACTCAAGACATTGGTGCCATATTGGCAGATAAAGGGTCAATGGGTGACGGTGAGTTTTGATGAGCATAGAGCCATGATAGGAGACAAGCTGGCCAAAAAACTCGGTATAAAAATTGGCCAGAAAATAAACCTGATTGCCGACCGGAAAAAGCATCCGTTAACCATCACCGGTATTATTGAGTCAGGGGAAGAAACGGACAACTACCTGGTTGTCAATTTGTCTCTGGCACAAAAGTGGCTGCATAAGGAGAACCAGATAGATTATGCCATGTACAGCGTACTAAACAGCCAGGATCAGGTTCATCAGTTCAGTGTCAGCCTGCAAAAAGCAATGCCTCAAAACGTGATTCGCCCCATACTCAAAGTTTCCGACTCTGAAGGAAAGGTATTGGACAAGGTCAAGATATTAATGGGTGTCGTGTCGGTTGTTATTCTCATTCTGTCGACTCTTTGTGTAAACACGACACTGACTGCGCTGGTTGGAGAACGACGCAAGGAATTTGCCCTGCAAAAGGCTCTCGGAGCATCCAAAACGGCAATTGTTCGCCAAATTCTGACCGAGACCTCGATTATTGCTGCCCTGGCAATTTTGGTGGGGCTCGCTCTGGGTTTTGGTTTGGCTCAGATTCTGGGAAAAACGGTCTTTGATTCATTTATTGATTGGCGTTATCAGGTGCTGCCAATTACTGTTCTCTCATCGCTTTTGGCCGGATTTGTCGCGGTTATCATGCCGACCTTGAAAGCTACCGAGTATCAACCCGCACGTGTATTAAAAGGGGAATAACGTGTCTGATGTTGTGATTGAAACGCAAAATCTTTGCAAGCATTTTGGCAGCGTCGCTGCATTGGATAATATCAGTATCAAGGTTCATTCGGGCGAGTTCATTGCCATAATGGGTGCCTCAGGCTCCGGTAAAACCACATTGATGAATATTCTGACTTGTCTTGACACGGCCACAAGTGGCAATGTTATTCTGGACGGTGTGGATACCGTGGAGCTTGATGAAGAGGCGCGTCGCATTTTTCGGTCAAGAAAAATCGGGCTGGTATTTCAGCAATTTCATCTTATCCCTTATCTGACTGCCCTGGAAAATGTGATGCTGGCCCAGTATTACCACAGCCTGACAGACGTTGAAGCGGCAAAAAAAGTATTGGATCAGGTCGGCCTGGGTTCCCGTATTGATCACTTGCCCAATCAGTTATCAGGCGGTGAGCAGCAACGGGTCTGCATTGCCCGGGCTCTGGTTAACCAGCCCCCCATTATTTTTGCCGACGAACCGACGGGTAATCTGGACGCAGAGAACGAAACCATCGTGCTTACGTTATTGGAAGAGTTACACGCCCAGGGTCGTACCGTTGTGATGGTTACCCATAACCCTGATCTCGGCATGCGCAGTGACCGTATTATTCGCCTGCAACACGGCAAGTATGCAGGTGAAGAGGTGATTAGAAAAGCAACCTCGAAATAACGAACAGCAAAAACGGATAGCAAAAGATGAAAGACCTGTGCAGATACCTGTTACTGATCATGTTCGCCATTGCGCTAACAGGTTGCAAAGAACAAAAAATGGAAATCGGCAAACCCGCTCCAGATATCGCAGCTAAAAATGCCCGGGGTGAACTGGTTCATCTGGATGATTATAAAGGCAAAGCCATTTTACTTGAGTTTTTATCCAAAACCTGCGGTGCCTGTTTGTTGTCCATTCCAAAGTTTAACAAGATTCAGGCTGAAAACAGGGATCGACTCGTTGTGCTTACTGTTGCAACTGACCTGACGGAATCCGAGCTTGATGACTTTGCAAAAGAAAATGACATGAAATACCCGCTGGTTGCCGATCAACTCGGGATCACACAGGAGCGCTACCAGATTATGGGCTATCCTACTCTCATGTTTCTAAATCGGGAGCATATCCTGGAATCGATAGAGCAGGGCGTAACCACAAACCCGAACTGGTTCGAAAAGGTCAGCCTCTGGGCAAATAGCCAGTATTAACTATACTCATTGAGGCTTTTTCCGGTTTTACTTTTTCGAAGTATTTAACATAAAGGATAAAGGGGTAATTATGATTAAGATTGATCGTCTTTTCTTTCGTTTCAGTCTCTGCTTTCTGCTCGGGTTTACCGCATTTAATGTCGCTGCGGAATCAGGTTACAGCCCTGTACAGATTGCCCGGAATATACCCTCCATCGAATTTGAAAAACCGCAAATATTTCAGGTGCACAGAGAAAAAAAAGCGACAGGAAGCAAGATGACCATCCACAATAACGGGGATCAGGATCTTGTTATTACCAGCTTCAAATGCGAAGCCTTTGGTCGTACCGAGTTGCACAATACGCGCTTTGTAAATGGCGAGCGGGTAATGTATGAAATTAAAAACATTACTGTACCCGCACATCGAAAAACAGTTATTTCACCAAACAGAACCCACTTTATGATGTTTGACCCCGAACGTGACCTTGAGATCGGTGAGTATCTCAAGATGGAACTGGAAAGTAATCTGGGGCCAATTCTGGTGATTGCCGAAATTGTACCGCGCCGTTTAAAGTAACCCTATCACTCTGTTGACAACACCATTCCCTATGAATAAAAAAATATACATTTTTATCGGTATCGTTATCGTTGTTGCCCTGATAACCAAAGCCTGGAGCTGGTTGAATGATATCCCGCCCTCTCAAACAGTTACCGGTAAACAGGAAGAAAACCCGGGAGAAGAAAAACCGTTACCGGTAACGAATGACTGGCGACTGGCACTGCTGGACAGCGTTAACATCAAAAGTGAAAACGATATCAAACAGAGTGTCAACGAGCATTTTGAGCGTTTCAATCTGAATCGTAAAACCGGTGAGGTAACGCCGGTAGAAAGTGCGACAAAACGTTTTAATTGGCCTTTGGATTTAACCAAAAAACCTTACGACGCACCGCCATCTGCCCAAAATATTCATATCAGACACCTGCCTGAAATACTCCCATTCTGGCGACTTGCAGGATCAGATATTCTCATTGTTCCTGTTGTTGCCAAAGGTAAATACGGTTTGTCAGCCGGATTTGTCGCGATTGACTCACCTGGAAAAACGATTGCCGGTGTGCGTTTTTATCATTCGGAAGACACGCCGGGAATGGGGCAGGATGTATTGATGGCGGATTTTGGTTCTCGTTTTGTTGGCAAGCACTTGTTTGATAAAAATGGCAGCTTTGCATTACGAATTGTTCAACCGGAAAAAACCGGTAAAACTACCTTCGATGTTGATGGTATATCAGGTGCAACCATTACCAGTTCAGGCATTCAAGCTGCCTTGGAGTTCTGGTTCAGCAAGGAAGCCTACGCCTCATTGCTGTGAATTTCCGGGTAATTATCGCTTTTTTGAGTCTAATCAAAGACAAGTAAGAGGATTAGGTGTATCGGATAGCAGTAAGCGCTTTTTTAGACATCAGCAGGTGAGCTTTTTTAGAAAACAAGCTCTGAGGTATTTACAATGAATACAAACAAAGAGCCCCCGAGTGCCAGGGAGATCAATCCCGAGTGCCCGAACCCGGATATGGTCGCCAAATACAAAGATCATTTTGGTAACCACGCATGGGAGTGGGATTGTGCCAATGCGGTAGAAACCCATGAAGCAGGGAAGGGTATCGTTATTCATTGCTCCAAATTAAATCGACTGTGTTGCATTGATGACAATGATAAACATTTTGTTAATGCGCCCAAAGTAGACCCATTGCAGTTTTTCCTCAACACAACACGCAAGTACTTCGGAATGAAAAGCGACGAATAACAAGAGCTGAAAAGTAAGCGCCGTTAAACCGACCTACTTGCCCCATTCATACTGAGGCTCATTTTTTGAAAAAGGCTCCAGGTCAACATTCCACGGAAGCAGTGCCTCA
>PDPE01000019.1 GCA_002747395.1 Pseudomonadota bacterium | reverse complement strand
TTGTACGGTACATGCCAGTAGCGCGGAAGATGCTCTGCACCGGATTAACCGCCTGGCCCAACAGGCACAGCCGGGGTTTGATTTTATGCCGGAGATTGAACGCATGGTGGGTGGGGTGGTGTTTATTACGGAGAGTGTTAAAGATAGCAGGTGCATTGAAGTACAGGCTATGTAATAGTTAGATATGGCTGTTTGGCCAAGGTTTCCATTTTTCTAATTGGTTCAATCAATAGATAGTTTTTCAACCTATGCGAGAGTGTACCATACCCCTCTCTCAACGAAATCAGCTACCTAAAGGTGGCAAATTGGGCGCATGTAAGGCGAAAATTTCGGCCATGCAGGGCGTACAAAGCAAACAGTAGATCAACCGCTTATAAGCCCAACAAAATGAATCTCAGCAATTTGGGGTGCGGGCGAAAGGTTGCACTCCCTATGTGACATGTCGTTATCCACAATCTTAACTTATCGGTACTGTTGAAAAGTAATACTGACAAACCAATTTTTCGAGAGGTAAAGTGGACCCCATGTCCAGTACAGTTTCCTAAAAATTTAAGATGCCTCCTTCATTGGCATCCTATCTTGCCTATTGGATAGCGTTTTATCCATCCCATTAACTACCTCATGGCAGATGTTCTCTGCGGTTGCTGGCTTTTCCTCCTGCTGATAATATACCTCGTCCGGCGCTTTGCCATCACAGCCTTGATGAGGTCGTTTTGCGTTGTAAAAGTGAAAGTACTTTTTGAGCGACTGTCGTAAGTGATTCACCGTGTCATACGCCTTCAAATAGACTTCTTCATACTTGACTGACCGCCATAAGCGTTCAATAAAAATGTTGTCGGCCCAAAACCAACGTTCATGCCACCAGGGGCAATTGCTCTCAACCTGATTTAGCTACCAATTCTTACCAATCCATTCAACGATAGCTTTTTCAGCTTCAGCAAGAAGCACGTCTAACGATTCGTATTTTTCCTTACCTTCCCAGACTACACCACCCTCATCAAAAGCAATGACACTAACTCCCAGTTCGTAGATATAACCGATTTCCAACCTCCCGCCGTTATCAAGAAATGCGGCTAACGATGGGTACCTTCCGGGTTGTTCAAATATCATGATGAGTTCCCCTGAGCCAGGTATCTAAACACCGTGCGTTTACTGACATTCATAGCATTAGCAATTTCCTCTGCTGTTAATCCTTGCTCCTGCAGCGCTTGTGCTCGTTGAGGCTTTCTTTTAGTCGTTCCTTGCTGCCGACCGGTATAGACACCTTTTTGTTTAGCCACCTGGATACCTGCAGCCTGCCTTTCTCTCCGGTATTCCAGCTCGATCTCTGCCAGTCCAAACATCACGCTAGCCACCATCCTTCCAATCGTTCCAGTGAGATCAATCTGTTGAGTCACTGAAACGACCCTGACACCACGATCACACCAGTCTGCCAGTAGATTAATGCCATCTCGCTGTCTGCGTGAAATACGATCCAGTTTCCACACCACGACTGTTTTGATCTGGCCTTCAAAAATCCCTTTCTGCATTTGCTCAAAGGCATAACGCTGGGTGGTCTTACCGCTTTCCTTGTCTTCAAACCAGCGAACAGTCGTTTGCTTCAAACCACTGTGTTTTAGCCACCGTTCAATGGCTACCCGCTGGCTATCATTCTTCTGGTGACGGGTTGAAACACGGCAATAACAGGCAATCAGGTTCATGAATCAGGATTCCAACAATTCAGTGAGTGTCATTTAGACTATAGCCTTTTTGTCATTCCCCAGCCAGAGCGGAAATGCTTGTTTTTACAGGGCCTGGAACCGCTATTTTGCCAGTAACCCTATTTGTCACCCCTTAACCCCTAAATTGACGGAATTATCATGAAACAACGTTGGCATACGGATGAATTATTACTGCACTGGACACTGAACCCAGAAGAACAGCAACTGGTACAGCAAAAACGTCCACCTCAACAATTAGGTTTTGCCGTGCTGTTCAAATATTTCCAGTATCAGGGGCAGTTTCCCCGACAGCCCCGTGATGTTCCGATCCTGGTCATTGAACATATCGCCGAACAATTGATGTTGGAGGTTTCCACCTGGAAAGACTATGACTGGTCAGGTCGTACCATCAAATACCACCGGGCTGAAATTCGTAAGCTGTTAGGGTTTCGGGAATCCACCGTGGCTGATGCTCAGGAACTGGTGAAATGGCTGTGCCAAAGCTGTCTATCCCACACCCAACGGATGGATCACATTGAATCTCACAGCTATGACTGGTTTCGTTCAATGTACATTGAGCCACCCACCCCAGAAAGATTGGAACGACTAATTCGTTCTGCTCAAGCCGCTTTTGATCAGCAACAATGCCAGCGTATCCATCAACAATTGTCTGCGGCAACCTGTCAGAAGCTGGATGCATTGCTTAATCCAGCCAAACAAGCAGAAACGGAGAGTCAAAGCCAAACAGGGTTGCAAACACTACGCAAAGAAACTGGCCCGGCTACATTGGATTCACTACTGCAAACCATTCAGCGATTACAGCAGCTACGATCATTGGCTATACCCCGTTCTCTGTTTACAGCAACACCGGATGTTGTCCTGAAACAATGGCAACAGCGGGTTGCTATTGAACAGCCCCATGAGTTACGTCGCCACCCAACCGCTTTGCGCATGACATTACTGGCTGCATTTTGCCAACAACGTAGCCAGGAAATTACCGATACACTGATTGAGTTATTAATCACGCTGATTCAGCGCATTGGAGCCAGGGCCGAACGTAAAGTAGAGCAGGAATTATTGGCAGACTTTAAACGGGTGACAGGGAAAACCGGTTTGTTGTTCCGATTGGCTGAAGCCTCGCTGGAAAAACCGGAAGGTCGGGTAGAGGATGTTATTTTTCCGGTAGTGAGTGAAGACACACTGCAGGCGATTGTTAAAGAGTGGATGGGATCAGGCCGTCCTTATCAACACCGGGTACAGACCCGCATTCGTTCTTCCTACCGTTCCCATTACCGCCGTATGTTATCCCCATTGTTTAAGCACCTGATCTTTCGTTCCAACAATGAGCATCATCAGCCGGTTATAGAAGCACTGAGTATTATCCAGCGCTATCTGAATAGTCGGATACAGTACTATCCAGATGATGTGGCACCACCCACAGAAAGTGTTGTCCCAAATGATTGGCAAGCCGCTGTCATAGAAAACGGTGAAACAAGTGCGAAAAAGATCAATCGACTGAATTATGAAATCAGTGTACTGCAATCCTTAAAAAATAAGCTGCGTAGCCGCGAAATCTGGGTGGAAGGTGCTCATCGCTATGGCAACCCAGATAATGATTTGCCACCAGATTTTGAAACCCGGCGTGTGGCGTACTACCAAAAACTCAATCTACCGCTGGAGGCTGAAACCTTTACTCAGCAACTGCAGAATAGATTGCACCAGGCCCTGACTAACTTCGATCAGTCATTACCCAAGAATCCAGATGTCGAAATACTGGATCGGGGTAAGGGACTCATCAAGTTGGCTAAAATGCCAGCCCAACCAGAACCTGCTAACCTCGCGGCTCTGAAGTCGGATATAGCCCAACGCTGGGGAATGACCAGCTTACTGGATGTGCTCAAAGAAACCGATTTACGGGTAGACTTTACCCAGGCATTCCAAAGCCCTACACCCCGTGAGCACCTTGACAGGCAGACTTTGCAATACTGTATCCTGTTGTGCCTGTACGGGATGGGAACCAATGCTGGATTAAAGCGGGTAGCAGCAGGTCAGGATCGTGTGTCCTATCGCGACTTGTTGTACACCCGTCAGCGGTTTATCAATAAAGCGTATTTGCGTCATGCTATTGCCGAAGTAGTCAACCAGACCTTACAAATTCGGCTACCCAGCCTTTGGGGTGAAGGCACCAGTGCTTGTGCCTCCGATGCGCGTTACTTTGGGGCCTGGGATCAGAACCTGATGACCGAATGGCGAGCACGCTATGGTGGGCCGGTGATTGGGATTTACTGGCACGTAGAACGTCATGCCACCTGCATTTACTCACAGCTCAAGACTTGTTCCAGTTCTGAGGTGGCCGCCATGATTCAGGGTGTGTTGCACCATTGCACAACGATGGAAGTAGACCGCCAATACGTAGACAGTCATGGGCAAAGTACCGTGGGTTTTGCATTCTGTGAGTTGTTGAATTTTGAATTGCTTCCCCGGCTCAAAGCCATTCCCAGCAAACGATTATATCGGCCATTCCGGGGCCGACCTGATGACTACCCAAACCTTCAGCCCGTTTTGTCCAAACCGATCCGGTGGGAGTTGATTCAACAACAGTATGATGAGTTAGTGAAGTTTGCCACCGCGTTACGTGAGGGTACTGCTGATGCACAATCTATCCTGCGGCGTTTCACCCGTAATAACCTTCAGCACCCGACCTACCAGGCTCTGACTGAACTGGGTAAAGCTTGCCGAACGATTTTCCTTTGCCGTTACCTGAGTTCACCGGCATTACGATGTGAAATTCAGGAAGGTCTGAACGTGGTGGAGAACTGGAACAGTGCCAATGACTTTATTCTGTTTGGTAAAGGCGGTGAAATTGCCAGTAACCGGCGTGATCAGCAGGAAGAAACCATGCTGGCCTTACATCTGTTACAGAATTCACCTGGTGTATATCAACACACTGATGTTGCAACAAGTACTGAGCGAACCTCAATGGCAAGACCGGTTAACACCGGAAGATCGGCGGGGCATGACATCCTTGTTTTATGGCCATATTAATCCATATGGCTTGTTCCCGTTGGATTTGAGTACGCGATTAGGAATTGAGACTGTCACCGGCTAATTGCCCCTGGTGACACGAACGTTGGTTTTGGGCCAAAAAGAAACGACACCCAAAAGACAACTATTAGCCTGGGTTAATTTAAGAAGTGTCATAATAAGCATTAGGCCTTAAAATACCTGCACGGTTTCCATTAGCAATGGAGAGATAGAGGTCTTCCCATGTTAAAATATAGAAAGCAAAAAATAGCCCTCTCATTTTCTCCCATAGCGCAGTCCGTGATTGCGCAGCCCTATAGGCCGACTGAAAAACACTACAGCAGGCTTCTTGTCTTTGGTCAATGAGCAACATTAGAAACATCAAGCTGACAAAAACGCTAGCTAAATGTTTTTTTCCATGACCATAGTTATGCTCAAAATGATAACCATTATTTTTCAGTGTATTAAATGTTTCGTTCTCTATTTTAGATCGTGTACGGCCTCCTTCTGCAACAGCAGCTACCGTTTTTTCTTCTAGTGGATGTTGAGTGACAAAGGTAAAAACCTTTTCCTTATTTTTATACGAACCTTTAGCTGGAATTTCCCAATGTTCAAGAAAATTAATACGAATGTCCTGGTTCGATTTATTTAAAGGCAAATCATTGCAGAAACGATAGCCTAAAATAGTTCCATCATTCCGGATGATTTCAAACTCTGTTGTTCTTCCTTCCTTGATAAACTGGTCAAACGTATCAAATAAAAAAGGGTGATCACCGGGTTTGGCAGCAAGAATGAAATTAAAGTCCATTGAAATCAGTAGTTTAACGAATGGAGCCTTAGAATTTATACTATCAGTCAGGATGGTTATTTTATCATTTTTATACACCTCCTTGATAGCCGGTAATAAGCGCTTGGCTGCATTCTGCTCACAGTCATTTTTTGTTTCATTTCCCTTTTTATGGATATCTTCATGGAATAAAGGGAATACTTGCTTTTTATCAGGGTGAACGATTGAACAGCCCAATGCTTGGTGGCTATATTCAATCACCCCATTTGATTTTTTCTTAACATTACAGCTGGAGCAAGATACCTTTTCTGACCTAAAATAATCGGTACCATCACAGGCGATGAGTAACTCTCCATTAATATGCCGGTAGGAATTTATCACGCCGGTCTGCTGAAGTTTTTTATGAATATGAATCACCGCTGGACGTAACATTAAAGCAGGCAATTGATCCAGTCTCTCCCTCATTTGGGTATCACAGGGTGCTCTTTCAATTCCAAATAAACTAGACAAGTTGGATTTTATTTTATGATTTTTTCTGTTATTATCAAATTTTAACAATGATGGGTATTTAAGAGCAAAAACGGCTAGCCCTGACATGATGACATTAGAGAAACTAATTTCGGGATCTTTGACGGTTGTCTTTGGCTCGGCTATTTTATCAAACTGTTCTCTGATCGATTTAAGAAGCGCGGGCAGGGATAGTATTTTTTTAAAAGCGGGAGTGTAACTTGATAAGTCTTTTTTAGCTATGTTCATTTAACAATTAAAAGTTTACTTTATCTGAGATATAATCAAAAGTATATCACATAATATCCGCCGGGAATTGCTGACCTTTGTTGTAGCCCCCTTATCCATGTCACTAAGACATTCTCCGAGAGAGAAGCAGACGACAATCCTGTTAACCTAGCCATGAGCGGCTCAATCATGCTCAATACTGCATTCGGCGATGAAGCTCAAAAAGACGCCACCAACCTAACTCCCATCATGTAAGGCGTGATAATCGTTTTTGTCGGCCTGTTACTACGCAGTGTTATCGGCGTCGTTGCAGCGGTCATTCTTATTTGGGTTTGCAACGTTGTCACCACCGGCATGATGGCATCGCTGGGTATTTTAATGACCCCGCCCTCCTCCATCGCGCCGACGATTATTTTAACCATTGCGGTAGCGGACGCAGTGCATATTCTTTCTGGCTTCCTCAAGCGCTGGCGCAGCGGTTTGCCTAAAGATGAAGCCTTATCCCATGGCCTGCACGCGAACTTATTTGCCATCACACTGACATCTATAACCACAGCTATTGGCTTTCTCAACTTAAACTTCAGTGAAGCACCGCCGTATCAGGATCTGGGTAACGTGGTTGCCATTGGTGTTATCGCGGCTTACCTCTACAGTGTGTTTTGGTTGACCGCCTTGCTGCGTGTTCTTCCTCTCGATAAGATTGCCTATATCGATAAGCTGTTCACCAAAGCCAAAGGAAGCTCCACCGCAGCTCAAGTACTCTCAGACACAACTCCAGCCGCTATAGCCGCGAACCTCAACCCACTTCAAAAGCTTGTAAAAAGCGTTATTAATACGCCGAAGCTCACCTTATCGCTGCTCGGTACATTCGCCATCATGTCGGTTCTTTGTATTCCCATGAATCGCATCAACGACGCCTATGTTGAATACTTCAGTACCGATACAACGTTCCGTCAGGATACGGATTTTATCGCGCATAACCTGACTGGCGTCTACAGCATAGAACTTGATATCAAATCCAGTCGCAATGTCAGTGTCATATGCTAAGCAGTAACGTTTGGCAGGGAATAAGTATGGTTATAGAGTTATTGTCGAGAATTGAAGCAAAGGGCATTTCGCTGGTTAAAGACGGTGAATCACTGCGTTTTGAAGCACCCCGGGGCCAGCTCAATGAAGCGATCATTAATGATGTCAAAAAACATAAAGCCGAACTGCTGCAACTGCTTGCAATGGAGAACGATACGCCTTATCGGGAACTGAGTACCCCCAGTGCAAACATTCCCGACGCCTTCGCCCTCAGCCCGCTGCAACAGGCCTATTGGGTAGGTGAAAAAAAATTTTTTCAGCAGAGCTGCAAAGCCTATTACTACAATGAATACCGGGTGCAAGGCATCGATGTGCCGCGCTTGGAAAACGCCCTGAACAAGCTATTGAGTGATCACCATGCACTGCGTATGGCCGTCAATGAAAACGGCCAACAGCACTTCACCCCCTTTGAACCGCAACAGGTCGAATGCATCGATCTGAGACACTGTTCCAGCACAGAAGCAGAACAACACCTCGCAGATTATCGTTACAATATCGAAAACAAGCTGCCACCTATCGAATCTGGCAAACCGTATCTTTTCAGCATTCACCATTTACCCGATACGGATATCTTTTCATTTACATTTCGCCTGATTGCCGTCGACGCGGTTTCATTTAACCTGTTGATTGACGAACTTATCAAAGCCTACCAGGATGCAACAGGCCCTCAGGCTAAATCCGCCAGGGCTGCGCCCCCCAAGCATACCTACTACGACTATATTAAGTTTCTCGAAAACCGTAAGCAGACCCGCTTATATCGCCAAGCCTACAATTATTGGTATGAGCGCGCAGACTCACTGCCCTCAGCTCCCCAGTTGCCTTACCGGGAGGTAACAGCAGGCGAACAGAAAAATGGGTTGCAAGATTTTGAGCGTTTACGCGGCCGACTCGAAGGAGCTTTGTGGCAACGCCTGCGCGAACGCGCCCAGGGATTGGGGCTGACGGTAAACAGTGTGCTTTGCTGCCTGTATGCGGATGTCGTCGCCCGCTGGAGTGCCAGCCCGGACTTTACGCTCAATGTTCTGGTTTCCGATCGACCCGGTGATATTCCTGGTATTGATAAACTGGTAGGCAACTGCAGCACCACCGTTTTACTAGAGGTGCATCAGCAGCAAGACAGCTTTATCGAGCGTGCGAAAAATATTCGCCTGCAACTTTATCGCGACATCGAAAATAATGCGGTGGCTGGCGTTGAACTTATTCGATTATTGCAATCGCATACCAGCACCGGAGATCAGCCGCCCATGCCTGTGGTATTTACCAGCGGCATTGATATCCCCGGCGCCGCCAGCGATTTTACCATTCACGAATCCAACTGGGCTCTCAATCAAACCCACTTGAAAACCCCACAGGTTTGGTTGGATCACCAAGTTTACCAGGATGACGGAGAGCTTGTCTATAACTGGGATTATGTGCCCGAGGTTTTTCCCCAAGCACTGATACCGGACATGTTTTCGTATTACGAAGACTACCTCAGGTTTTTAGCCAATAACGATGACGCCTGGCATCGGGCCGGCAGTACATTTCCACTGCCCAGTCATCAACTACAGCTGCGTGACGCTTTTAACAGTAAACACGCGCCACGCCCCATACGCCGACTGCACGAAGGCTTTGTGGATATGGCTTTGCAGTGGCCCCAGCACACAGCATTGATGACCAGTCGCGAAACGATTTCCTACGGCGAACTTTATCATCGCGCCCTGTCAATCGCCGTGGCACTTCACCGACATTGCCAAACCAGCCCCGACCTCAATGTCACTGACAATCATGTCATTGGCGTATGCTGCCAAAAAGGTCCGGACCAGATAGCCGCAGTGCTCGGCACCTTGATTGCCGGTTATACCTATCTGCCCATTGACGTTAAAACCCCGGCAGCCCGTATTGATTATATCGCAGCGCACAGCAACACAACCGCAATTCTGGCGGACGCCACCGGTTGCCAGTGCGTCAGCGGTGAGGCTTCCAGTCTGGTCATAGCCATTGATAGCTTGGAAAACAATACGGCTGACGTAGGTTTCACACCAGTTAAACGTGCGCTCGAAGAACGAGCCTACATCATTTACACCTCCGGCTCGACGGGCAACCCCAAAGGTGTTGTCATCAACCATTTAGGTGCAATGACAACCATCGAAGATATGATCCGGCGCTTTGGCCTTATGCCGGAAGACCGGGTTTTGGGCTTGTCCGCACTAAACTTTGATTTATCCGTTTATGATATTTTTGCCACCCTTTCCCAGGGTGCTGCCCTGGTAATTCCCCCTGAGATGGAAGTGCCGGATCCAAGCGCCTGGACAGGGCTCTTGCGTGATAAAAAAGTCACCGTGTGGAACTCAGTGCCCGCACTCTTGCAGATCACCCTTGAATACCTCCGCGGGGAAGCAGCATCAAGCTTGGCTTCACTGCGCCTGGCTATGCTCAGTGGCGACTGGATACCAGGCACCTTGGCGGAAAACCTTCAGGCTTTGCCCTATGTGCAGGCGATTTCCCTGGGTGGAGCCACCGAAGCATCCATATGGTCAAATTATTACAGAATGAATGGAGTACCGCAGGGCTGGAGCAGCATTCCCTACGGTGTCCCCCTCAGCAACCAAAGCATGCATATCCTCGACGAACAACTGAACCCGTGCCCTGAATGGGTGGTGGGTGATCTGTATATCGGTGGCGATGGCGTTGCGATGGAATACCTGAACGACTCCGAAAAAACCGCCAACAGTTTTATCGTGCACCCCAATACCGGCGAGCGCTTATATCGCACCGGTGATCTCGCGCGTGTTCGCGATGGTCTGATCGAATTTATTGGTCGCACGGATTTTCAGGTTAAAGTACGCGGCTTCCGGGTTGAACTCGGGGAGATCGAAGCGCAACTTAACACAATAGATTTCATCGAAAAGTCCGTTGTCATCATGTTGGGCGAAGACAATGCCGAACAGCAACTGGTTGGCTTTTATGTAAGCCAGGTCAATGACGATGATACACAAACATACATCCGCCAACATCTTAAGTCGACACTGCCACACTACATGGTGCCCAACTTACTGGTAAATATTGATACCATCCCGTTGAGCAGTAATGCCAAAGTGGACCGCAAAAAGTTGTTAAGCCTTGTCAAACTTGAACAGCAAACCTTTGACGAGATCGTTAAACCCGGCACGACAACGGAACTTAAGCTATATAAACTTTGGCAAAACCTGTTACCTGAAGCCAAATTCGGCATTCACGAAAACTTCTTTGAAATCGGTGGTAACTCCCTGGTAGCCGTACGCCTTACAAACGATATCGAAGATGCATTTTCTCTAAAATTGCCTCTGTCGGTTTTCTTTCAACACAGCAATGTTCACGCACTTGCGGCGGAAATCAACGAGCGCATTGCGAACATGAACCATGGCTGGAAACAACGCAGCGACCAGGACCATCGCGCCAGAATCGTTCAGCTCGCGCCCTCCACAGCGAGCAAGAAACTGTTCCTGATCCACCCTATGGGCGGCAATGTTGTCTGCTACCAGGCACTGGCCAGCGGGCTCATAGATTTTCAGTGCTTTGGTATTCAGTCGGCGGGTATCGCACATGATATCGAAGAAATTGACGGAAAAAATGTTCTTCCGCTTATCGATATGGCCGCAAACTACGCGCAGTTAATCGAAACACAGCTTAACCACAATAAGCGGGAAGAGGTTTTTATTGGCGGCTGGTCAATGGGCGCTGTACTTTCCAACCTGGTCGCTGAAATACTCAGGACTAAAGGCTACAAACTCGCCCCAACCCTGTTGATCGACCCCTGGGTATCAAACGGTTCAGCACTCAGTGACTACGATGAAAAAGTAGCTATACGCGGATTCATCACAGACTTACTGGGCAGCGGTCTACCGATCTCACTACCGGAAAAGCCTGCAAATCAATCCACGCAAGCCTACCTCAGCGAATGTATTGATCTTGTCTGTAAACACGCGGAAATAGCAAATGTTGCACTGTTAGCCGGCATGGATAAATTCGTACTGCTGGAGTTGTTTTTACAGTATTTCCACAACGCGGTATGTCTCAGGCTCGCCGGTCCGCAAACCCTTCTGGGCGATTACTGTTTATTTCAGACCAGCGCCGGACAGGCGCATTTGTTCCCGGGCTTACAACCGGCCGTAACATCGCGGGATAACCCCCAGTTCGCCGAGCACAACATTTCAAGTGTGCAGCAGTTAGCTGAGCTTTCCCACTGGGACATCATACAAGCTGACAAGTTGATGCCGATTATAGACACTTGGCTGAAAGAAATTTAGCAACTCCAATTCATCTTTATTATGGCAAATGCCAATAGGCGGCATACGGAGTTTTACAATGATTGTTTTAGGATTACATTTTGGCCACGACGCCAGTATCACAGTTATCAAGGATGGCAAAGTATTGTCGTACCTCTATCAGGAACGTCAAAACAAAATCAAGCATGCCATTGGTCTTACCGATTCGCTGCTCAAGATCGCACTCAGCGAAGCCAAGGTAGATGTCTCGGATATTGATTATTGTGCAATTACTTCCACCCAGGGCGTAGAACTTATTACCAGTGACCTGAGCCTGGAGATCGATTTTTCTGCCGTACACAAAACCCATGCCGGTTACAGCTTGCAGGAGCAGTACTCCGACGGTGAATTCCAGGCAAGCCTGAGTAACAAGCTGTTTGAAACACTTTACGAAGGCACTGAAGAAAGTCAGTGGCATGAAACCTGGAGCAAAATGTATCCGCAATACAAAGAGCGCAGCAGGGAAGAACAATCCTTTGTCGGTTGGGCCGACGATTATATCAAGGTTGCCGAGTGGGAACAGGGCGCCAGCTTTCAAGACCTGCGCGATAGCAAAACCGAACTGAGTGAAGTTTACCGCAATGGTTTCCACTACCCCGTCACTGCATTTTTAAATGGTGTGGAAATACCCGCTTATTTTATTCATCATCATATGGCGCACGCGGGTAGTTCCTTTTACACATCAGGTTTTAAAAATGCGGGAATTATCACCCATGATGGCCACGCCGACGGCACCTCTTATCACAGTGGTATGTGTTACTACGGGCAAGACAAACACCTGTACCCCCTCTTCCCGCATCACTTGAACCTTGGCGCGTTGTACGACCGTGTCGGTATGAATCTGGGGCTGGGTACGACTGGGCCCGCAGGTAAACTGATGGGACTTTCCGCTTACGGTAAACCCCGGTTTTTCGACAGTAAATTTGTCGGCAATTTTTATGACCAGAAAAACCTGACGTCTACCGATATCAACAGCGCCTGGTTGCTCCACTGCGTAAAACGCGCGCGAGCAATGGGCTACGATATGACGCACTACCGTGACCCGGCATATGCAACAGCCCCCATCAATGCAGACATGGCCGCAAGCACCCAGAAACTATTTGAAATGACTCGCATGGGCGTGGTTCAAATTCTGTTTGATAAGTTGCAGTCCAACAAGCTGGATACAAAAAACCTATGTTTATCCGGAGGCACCGCACTGAACTGCCCGTCCAACAGTGAGATTTACAATGAGGGGCCCTTTACCGACGTCTATATTGAGCCGGCCTGTGATGACGGAGGGCTTTCTATCGGCGCAGCCCTGGTGCTCTACCATAATATTCTCGGACAACCCAGGCTCGAAGAAAAACCCTATGACAGCGTTTACCTGGGACCAAAGGTTGAAACCGATGCGATTGAAGAGCAAACCAAAGCCAAGGCCGACACCTTAAACTACCAACGTTGCGATGACGTCGCGCACAGCGCGGCAGAAGATCTAAAAGACAACCGTGTTATCGCCTGGTTTCAAGGCAGCAGCGAATTGGGGCCACGGGCGCTGGGCCACCGTTCGATACTGGCCAATCCTATCTATGAGGACAACTGGCGCCGGGTTAATGAATTGAAAACCCGGGAGCTCTGGCGGCCCTTCGCACCGGTTGTACTTGAGGAATATGTCGAGCAATGGTTCTACGACGCACCACAACATTCACCCCATATGCTGTTTAACGCCAAGGTAAAAACCACGGAACTTCCCGCCATCACGCACGTGGATGGCACAGCCCGCATTCAAACCGTTAAGGAATCAGAAGGAGAGTACTACCGGGTACTGAAGCACTTCCATGCCTTAACGGGCGTTGGCGTACTGATGAATACGTCGTTCAATGGCCCGGGGCAACCGATCATCGAAACCGCATTGGAAGCCATCACCTTCTTCCTGAACAGCCCCTTCGATGCGCTGTATATAGGCCCGTTTAAAATTACCCATCGTGAAGCATAAAAATTCAGGAGGCTAGCATCATGAGCGCTGTACTTACAGACTTTATCACTCCGGCACCGACCAAGGAGCAGGTCGGTGCCCTCGAGGAAAATGCCATTATCATTGCAAAGATGTGGCAAACCCTTTTTGACCATACAGGTTTAACTTTCGCCTGGGATGAGGACTTTTTTATCCTTGGAGCATCGTCCCTGCTGGCTATGAATCTTGTTACAGCGATTCAAAATGAATTCGGAATTGAATTTTCATTACGCAAGTTATTAGCCGCTACCAGATTTTGTGATTTGGTAGCACTTGTTTCCGACATTCAAAGTCAATCGATAACAAATACAGATCTCAAAGATGGCAACACCAGTGAAGAGATCGATGATATCGATGTCGTTGTCATTTAATGACGATGACGTATTCAATAATTGACGCTTTCGATAACGAGCCGCTAGATGATTTTTTTATAAATTCGGCAGGAAAACCCAATGAAATACACCGCAATTGAAAAACTCACGTCCACCTATAATGTGGCGGCTGTTTACGCTGTTGGACTGTTTTCAGATGCAAGCGCTGACGAACAGGCACAAGTATTGAATGCCCTCCCTGAAAGCCTTCAGCCGCTGGCAAAGGGGCATATTCAAGCCATGCATCAAGCCACGGCAACGTCTTCGGATTGCGGTTATGCAGCGCTAAGCAGCTTATCAGTAATCGCGGAAAATGTAACAGCGCAAAGCGCACTTTTGGTTTTTGGGCTGGGTGAACGCGCCAGGCTTGACTACATCAGATTGCGCCATTGCGCGGCCCAGGTAACCCGCTGGGTTAAGGAGAAGCCATTTTCAACACTGTGCATCAACCTACCCGCCTCCTGTTACAACCTTGACAAGGCAGCCTTGGCGATACTGGAAGGCGTAGACTTATCCGTATTTGAAGGTTTGTGGGTTCGGCAAACCCACAAGTACAAATCCGACGAAAACCTCGCGAACGATTGGGAAAATCAAAACTTGAAGGAGACACAGCTTGTAAACCCATCATGCTCCCAGGTAGAACTTGATGCTTATCGTTCCTATTGTCGCGCAGTTCATTTATCCAGAGAACTGGTCGCCACGCCTGCCAATATAGCCACGCCTCAGGAATTATTGGCCCACGCACAACGCATCGCGGAAAATCATAGCTTGCAACTGAACGTTCTCGATGAGAATGCGTTAAAGAAAAACCGCATGAACGGCATCTGTGCAGTATCCAGTGGTGCAATCCGACCGCTGTTTTTACACCTGCGGTATAAACCGGCGATGGAGACTGCCCTGGGGCCACTGGCGCTGATCGGCCTCGGCCTGACATTTGATCCCGACGGTCTTTCTCAGGGACACAGCGGCACCATCGAAGGCATGAAAAAGAATATGGCCGGCGCAGCAAACGTCCTGGCAGCGGCGGAAATTATTGGCCAACAACAACCGGCCAGGCAAGTGGACTTTATTCTGCCACTGGCAGAACGTGATCGCTCCCTTCGTTCCGGTGACCTCATTACCCTGAGTAACGGAGAAACCATTGAAATTAACGGCCCACACATTGAAGGGCATCTAATGCTGGCTGATGCCCTGCTTTTTGCACAAACACTTGGCGCAGAGCGGGTCGTTTCCACCGCAACATTAAGCAACGCCCCGGTTGCATGCCTCGGCACCCAAATCGCGCCGGCCTGGAGTAGCAATGAAGCGGCAACTGCGCAGCTTATCCGCGCCGGGGCAATGGCAGGTGAACAAGTCTGGCCACTACCCATCGTGCATGAACACCAGGCCACACTGGTATCGCCTTTTGCAGATTACCGCACGCCCAGAGAAGAATTCGGCGCAGGACTGGCCGCCTTGTTTTTACAGCAGTTTGTCGGCGAGATGGACTGGAGCCATATGGACATAAGCGGCACCAGCTGGTCGGCAGTGGTCGATGGATACCTGAATGCAGGCGCGACCGGCTGGGGTGTTAGCACCCTGGTTAACTGGGTCGACATTGTCGCAAAAGCTGACGCCGACATTAACGCCGGGAAGAAAAACAATGACTGATATGACAACTGAACTCACCGAAACCCTTACGCCAACGGCAGGATTTGAAGAAGCTGTAAGCACTGCGTCTACACAGGCATCCGATGCGCCAAACGAAGCGATACGCATCGCGGTGTTAACTTCAGATCAGGTCCCGAATCTGCATCAAATGCGCCTTGATATGACCGCCACCCTACCCAGGGCATTTGGCCCCTCGAACGAGCAATTGAAAAAATTGCCTCTGTCCCACAGCCAGCAGTGTTTTCAAAATCATTGGGGTGTCGATGACAATTTTCTCCTGGCCGCCTGGCATGGGAAGCAGTTGATCGGCACCATCGGATTGCTGCGCTGCGAGGAAGGTAATGCCCGCCACATCGCAGTCGTTTGGAATTTGTTCGTACGGCCTTCCCATCAAGGCCAAGGTGTAGCGCGAAAATTGTTGCAGGGCGTGATCGACAAGGCACGACACATTCAGGGGCTGGAGCAGCTGAAACTTGAGTTATCCGCCAGCCAAGCGCCAGCTTTCAATTTATATAAAAGTTTCGGTTTTTCGGAATTTGGCCGGGAGCCAGCCGGTTTAAAACTTTCCGGCGACTATATCGATGTGATTCATATGTCGATGGCACTTTAGTGATATTTTCCCCAGGATATTGGTATGAAGTTTTTACAGAATGAAAAAGATGTTCTAAATTGCTATTCGCCGAAGTTGGCAGGAAAATTACAGGAGCAGGGGCTGATAAACCTGGAGCGTGAAGGCTCTCCGGGCATCGCGCTATTCAAAGAACACGGCGCCGTGCAATTGCTCATTCCGAAAAAATTTGGCGGATTCGGTGTCAGTGCCACCGAGGCCCTCAAATACCAGGTCGCGTTAGGCAGTCTCGCCCCCTCCCTGGCCATCGCGACCACCATGCACCAGTATAAAGTAGCGACCCTTGTTGAAATGGCGAAAAACCGCGACCTGTCCGCCCTGCTGGACAAAATCAGCAGTGGAAACCTGTTGATTGCCTCCGGTGGCTCCGAAGGTAATACCGATGGCAATCTTTTTTACCCCGGCGTAACCGCCAGTGATACCGAAGATGGCTTGCTCGTTAACGGCACCAAGCGCCCCTGCTGCCTGACCTGGTCCATGGATATTCTTTCCGTTTTGCTGGTTACCGAAGAAAACTCGAAGTACCGTGGCGAGTTGGTCAACGTTATTGTTGACGCCAGTGACCCGACAATCAAAAGGGAAAAGTTCTGGAACAATAGAATACTGGCGGCATCGGAAAGTGATGCGGTAACCCTTAACAATACCCGTGTCAGCGACGACAATGTTTTTGCAGTAGGCACGCCGCAAAATGCCAAGGCCTTCGCGACCTCTGCGTTCCTGTGGTTTGAAACACTGGCAACCGGCTCTTACCTAGGCATGGCGGGACGGCTGATTGAAATACTTATGGAGGAAAACAAAATCCCTCGCCAGGATATCGCCGCACTGGATATCCTGTTTGATTCGCAACTTGCCGCTTTAGAGTACGTCGCGTTACGTATAGATAACGGAGACAGCCTAAGTGAAAAACTACTGGCCCGACTGTTGAGAATACGCTATGCCACGCAAGATGCTATTGCGACAATATCATCGCAGTCCATGGAGTACCTGGGTGGCTTGCGTTTCGCCACCTCAGAAGAATCAACATTACTGGCAAACTCATGTCGAGCACTCATGTTCCACCCACCCGCGCGCAAGGTGATGAATAATAACCTGCTTCACTACCGTGAAACTGGAAGCCTGAGCCTCGCGTAACCCAGTTAGAAAACAACACCACCAGATAAAAGATTATGTATGTACCCGTACCCTATGAAGCACCAGATCTGCGCGATGCTTATGAATTAATCCGCAATTACCCTTTTGGCATTATGACGCTGCTGGTCGATGGCCGGATGAAATCTGTCCATGCTCCGTTTATATTGGTTGAATCCGACGAGGATATCCTGCTCCAGGCACATATCGCGCGGGTGAACGATATCAGCAGCCATCTGGAAGGCCAGGAGATATTGGTTCATTTCAGCGGCCCGCATTCCTACGTATCCCCAACATGGTACAGTCATGAAAATCACTACCCGACATGGATCTACGCCTCAGTGCATGCTTATGGCGAGGCCAGACTGATGCAGGGTGAGGAGCTACCCGCACAATTGCTCTCATTGATTGATTCTCATGAATCAAAACTCGACAAGGGCGAAAACTGGCAGATCACAACGATGCCAGAGGAATTAACGGAAAAACTCAAGTCGATGATAGTTGGCTTTGAAATCAAAGTGACGAAGCTCGAACCGTGCTTTAAACTAAACCAGCACAAAGACCTCGCCGATGTGCAAGCCCTTGCCACTGCGTTACGCAGCCAAACGCACAATAACGCAGCAGAATTGGCGAACCTCATGGAAGTTCACTTTCAGCAAGGGAACCGCGAGGCCATCAACAACTATTTACGCAAGTACGACACTGCCTAGAGACACAAGTATTATGACTTCCGCGGACAATGCCAATAAGCAAGAATTTGCCTACAACTCAATTATTAATATTACCCCCAGGCCAGAAATCGTATTTGTAAAAGGTGAAGGCGACTGGCTCTATGATCAGCACGGCGAACGTTACCTCGATTGGGTTCAGGGCTGGGCTGTCAATTGTCTGGGCCACTGCCCCAAGTCAATCCTCGACACTATTACCCAGCAGGCAAAAGAGTTACTCAATTGCAGCCCGGCTTTTTACAATGCGCCCATGCTTCGACTCGCCCATTCCCTCACCGAGAAAAGCTGCGCAGATCAAGTCTTCTTTGCCAACTCCGGCGCAGAAGCCAATGAAGGCGCAATCAAACTTTCCCGCAAATGGGGAAAACTCCATCGCAATGGTGCCTACGAATTTATTACCTTTCAGAACAGTTTCCATGGCAGAACACTCGCCACCATGGCCGCCACGGGAAAAGATGCATGGCAGCAGCTATTTCCACCGGCGGTTCCGGGTTTTAAAAAAGCAATTTTCAATGACGTAGAATCCGTCAGACAACAGATCGGTGACAAGACCGTTGCCATCATGCTTGAATTGGTGCAAGGAGAAGGTGGCGTTATCCCCGCGGATTATGATTTTGTGCAGGCCTTAAAAAATCTCGCCAAAGAAAATGGCCTGTTATTAATATGCGATGAAATTCAAACGGGCATTGCCCGTACCGGCACATTATTCGGCTATCAACATTATGATATCGAGCCTGACATTATCACACTAGGCAAAGGCCTGGGTGGTGGAGCCCCCATCTCAGCCTTAATGGCAAAGGAACATGTCTGTTGTTTTGAGCCTGGGGACCAGGGTGGCACATTCAATGGCAATCCATTGATGACAGCCATTGGTGAAACCGTGTTGAATATTACCAGTGGCGAGCAGTTCCTTGCCAACGTTGATAAGCAATCAAATCTCTTTAAAGAAAATATGCAAAAGCTCTGCGATAAATACGCAGGATGCAGTCATCGTGGACAGGGGCTGTTACTGGCTATGGAACTGCCCGTAAACAAGGCAAAAGACATTGCCGCAAAGTCCCTGGAACAGAAGTTTATTATCAATGCCCCAAGGGAAAACACCTTGCGATTTATGCCCGCATTAAACATTAGTGATGAAGCTGTCGAGGCTGGCTTCATCATTCTCGATAACATATTAGCTGAGGTGCTTCAGGCTTAAGCCATAGCAAAAAAAGTCATTGCGAGGGATTTGTTTCAGGGAACTAAAAGCTAGTCCTTTTGAAATTGGGCAAGCATATAAAAGGACATGGAGTTGGCGCGATTAACGTGATCAGAACCTTCGATTTTCCGAAATCCCATGTTCTCATAAAGAGTAATAGCGGCCCGGTTTTCCTCCCGTACGTTTAAACAAATCGCATCATATTTTTGTTTTGCATCGGCAATGAGGCGTTGTAGCAGTGTTTTACCAATGCCTTTACCTCGCGCTTCCCGCACAGTTGTAAAGTGTAAAGCAAAAACCCGGCATTTTGATCAGTGCCGGGGCAGACAGCCCCCAATATAACAGTTTTTTATAGTCAACTTCGGGGTTTGAAGTCCAACGGAACGAAAACTTACGCTAAGGCCATTTCCCCATCTCCTCCGGCTGTTTCAACGGCCTGAGTAACCCATTCATCACTGGCTCTGCCAAGGTAAATGAATAGTGGGTGCATCCCAACAAAGGTACGTAAAGTACCACAGGAATTTACCATTTCCCTTGCAGCATAAGGCTTACAGCCCGATGCCCACCTCCTGAAACTTCCCCTTCTTCAAGACGCGGATTTCAGGGGTAAAATTCCAACCGAATCCCTGAGCTTCTCATCAGAGAAATCATACTCCCCCAGCATGTTGATATGTGCCCATGTCATCGGTGAGTGAGTGGCGATCATACGCAGTAAGTTTTCCTTGGCTTCAGGGTCAGTAAGCTTTTCCAGTTGCCGTTCCAGATACAGATAATTCCAGCAAATGATGCTGTTCTTGATGAGCCGGTTGCAGCCCTCGGCCATTTCCTGTTCTTCCTTATCAGTTTGAGAATACTCCCGTGGGCTACCCACTGCGACAGCACGCGCAAACTTATTCGAGAGTTCGACCTTGTTGAGTTGTTTTTCGATGGCTTGGCGAAGCTCAACCTCATTGACATAGCGGAGGATAAACAGTGATTTGATGATCTGGCCGAACGCCTTCAGCGTTTGGTATAGCGCATGTTGGCGGGAGTAGGAATTGAGCCGCCGGAAGATGTCTGAAGCCGTGTTTTCTTTCAGTTTGATAGTCGTCACCAGCCGTAATAACTCATCCCAATTTTCTCTGATCAGTTTGACGTTGGCCGTTTGGCTGGGTGCAATTTTCCAATCGGGATCAGCTTTGTTTTTGGGTTTGAAGATGTACAGCGTTTGCTTGCCAATCCCCTTGATACGCGGGGCAAAGGAGAAGCCGAGCAAGTGTGTTAATCCAAAAATGGCTTCAGAATAGCCGTGGGTATCAGTGGAGTGAATATCACTTTTCACCACGTCGTTGTGCATCAGTCCATCGATCACATAGGCACTTTCCCGGTCAGAAGCACTGATCACCAGTGAGTGCCAGAGGAAATGGCGTTCATCCACAAAGGTATAAGCACTGACACCCTGACTTTGGCCGAAGTATTTGTAAGACCGGCTGGCATGGAGCGATTCACCACGGACTTCAAATTTCTGGCCATCACTGGCCGTATGATTTTGATGGGGGTTATTCCGGTAGAGGTTGGGGAGTTCCATCTGATCCATGGCTTTTAACACCTGATCATTCGCGGCGCGAATATTCTCCAGCGAGAACCGCCAATTCACCGCGTGTTCCAGCTCACTTTCAGTCATACGCGAAGAAATCCGTGCCATTTTCCGAATCCCAATACCACACCCTAACCCCATAATGCCTGCCAATAATGCAGGACGTGAAACGGCCAGAGGGGTATGGGTTTGTTGCCAATGTTCGAAGACTTTGAGCATGTCACAGTGTCGGTCAACCGTATCCAAGACCTGAGCCAAGGGCACATCCTGCCGTTCAGGGAAAAGAGCTTGGAGTGGGTCAAGTTCCTGCTCATCCAAAGGCGGGGTTTTGATATGGAATGAGCCATCAGAACGGATAGTCAGATAGGGATTAGACGCAATGTTGGCGTTCGTTTCCTGATACTGTTTGAACAGTGCCTTTTCCAGTGTGACAAGGATAGGTTCGGGGTCGATAAATGCCATGAGATTGGCACGATCTATCAGTTTCAGCTTATCCCGTTCCCAGCGTGGTTTATCGATCATGTAGCTATCGAAAGGGCGGTGTTTGTAAGACTGGTAGATATTCAAGTGCCCTGATTTTATGGATGCCGCTACGTGTTGAAACAGGAACACCTTGTACAGTGAAGGTCTGAAGCCATCATCACTTCCTGTTACGGCCTTGTATTCATCGCTATCCAAAAAGCCAGTCGGGGCTTTGTCGGTAATCACACCGTCTTTGTGTTTGAAATAGCCGATAGCTTCCATCAGATCATCGGGTTGCCCAATGGGGTCAAACGTCAGTGCCTTCAGTATGGGGCTTAACCGGTTCTGCAACGGTTTTGATTGCTTCTCCATAATGCCGTGCTTCACTTCTGAAGAACCGGCTTGTTGCAAGCCTTCCTTGAGCTGCTCAAAAGATTCGGTTTTGCTTTGTTGGATGACCTCCCGTATTTGTGCCACTTTCTGGGTATCGGACAGGGAATGGTTATCGGTCAGTCCCGCTATCGCCTGAAGCGAGGCATAGACTGAGGTATCCAGTTCTTTTACCACGTCCCTGATTTGCTTCTGCTGGGTTTTACGTTGTTCAAACAGATAGTCTTTATGGTCACGGGTGGTTTTGGTCTGGTAAGCCGCTGTCACATTCAAGAACATATCCACCAGATTATCTTGGTTCCGGTAGTATTGATGGGCGACAAAGGCAACGGCATGGATATAGCGGTCATTCGCTTCACGCCTACGCATCTGGAATATTTCTGAACGCAGTACACTGCCCGCGAAGTAACGAATCCCCTCATGCCGGGTGTTTTTGCCCAAAGGCACGAATCGGACTAATTCAGAGTATCCTTTGTTTCAGTAGAGGACAGATAACGATAAACACTTACCTTTGAAAGCCGGTAATCCTGCATCAGTGTTTTGATCAGTGCACCTTGTTGCCGACGCTCTCGAAGCTCTACTATTTGTTGTGGCTTGAGTGTTTTTC
>PDPE01000005.1 GCA_002747395.1 Pseudomonadota bacterium | reverse complement strand
TGGTCGGATCGCTATATCAAACTACAAGATGATGTTAACGCCGGTAAACAACCGCGCATGCAGCCCGAAATGGCGCGTCGTCGCGTGGATGAACTCACTGCTCGACTAGAACAGCGTAAAACCGAATTAGAAGCACTGAAAAACGTCGTCTCTAGCACGCCGGTGGTAATGGGTGGCGCTTTAGTTATTCCACAAGGCTTACTGGCGTACCGCAAAGGCGAAACCCAATTTAGTGTCGATGCCGCAGCTCGTGTCCGCGTGGAGCGTATTGCCATGAATGCCGTTATGGATACCGAGCGAAGTTTTGGCTTTGAAGTAAAAGACGTAGGCGCAGAAAAATGCGGTTGGGACGTTACCTCACGCCCACCGGCCAATGCTGATGGTTCAATCCGGCCCGACCGCCACATTGAAGTCAAAGGGCGAGCCAAAGGCCAAAGCACTATTACTGTTAGTCGCAATGAAATCATTTATGGATTAAATCAGGCCGATAAATTTATACTGGCAATTGTGGTTGTCGATGACGTGCATGGAAGCACTAATGTCGCGGAGGCAGGGATGCCTAAGAGCGACCAACCGAAATACGAAGGACCGTATTACGTCAAAAACCCTTTCACTGTAGAACCTGACTTTGGTGTAGCCAGTATTAATTACGATTTAAGCGACCTGCTTTTGAAAGCGGTAGCGCCGGAGAAAACACTGTGAGATTAGATCAAATAACACTTAAAAACTTTCGCCGGTTCGATCAATTAACCGTTGATTTTCACCCTGAACTGACGATGATTGTTGCCCGCAACGGCCAGGGTAAAACAACCGTATTAGATGCCGCAACTGCACTACTGGGCCCATTTGCAGGGGCCTTTGATCTCGGTAAGTCCAAACACATCGACGTGAAAGACGCCCGTTACCAGCGCAAATCCGAACGCTCGGACAGCGAACAGCAGTTTCCTGTCACCTTGACGGCGCGTATCGCCCCGTTAAAGGAAACCATTAGCCGTGAGCTGAATGGTGTAAAAAGCAAAACCACCATTAAAGGTGCTGCCCCACTAAGCCATTACGGAAAAACATTAATGGAACAAGTGCGGTCGCTAGACGACGTTAGCTTGCCCATGCTGGCCTATTATGGCTCGGGCCGGTTATGGAATAGCCATAAAAATATGCAACGCAAATCGGTACTGAGTGAAAGCCGTACCATGGGCTATGAAGACTGCTTTTCATCAGCCTCCAGCTTTACACAGGTGCAGCAATGGATGAGCAAGGCAACCTATGCTGCATTACAACAACAGAATATGGATGCCTACAACGAATACCCCTTACAAGATCAAATAGACGGCATTCAACAAACGGTAGATCGTGTGCTGGAAAATCAGGATTGGTCAGGTTTTCACTACAGTATGCAACATGAAGAGTTAGCTATGACCCACCCGGAATTTGGTGTACTACCCGTTAGCATGTTAAGTGATGGTGTGCGGGCAATGGTTTCTCTGGTAGCGGATATGGCCTGGCGCTGCGCCAAACTGAATCCTCACTTGGGTCAAAAGGCTCAAACAGAAACAGACGGCATCGCATTTATTGATGAAGTGGATATGCATCTTCATCCAGAATGGCAGCAAACCGTAATGGGTTCTTTGCAGAATGCCTTTCCAAAAATGCAATTTATTGCCACCACCCACAGCCCGCAGGTACTTTCGACGGTACCGGCACAATGCATCCGAGTTATTGATGGCGGCCATGTTCACACTGCACCGTCAGGCACAAAAGGCGCTGAGTCTTCACGAATACTCAAGTGCATTTTGGGAGTTGAGACACGTCCACCTGCGGACGAAAATACACAACTTCTTAAAGCGTATGAAAAACTGGTTTATGCCGACCAATGGAACAGCCCTGAAGCCAGAGAACAACGTACACGGCTGGATGATATATTTTCAGGTGAAGAACCAAAATTAACCGAACTTGATTTATACATTGAAAATCGTGAGTGGGAGCTTGACCTTGAAAAAGATCAATAAATCCCCCGCTCCCAATCCGCTAACCGAATATGAAAAAAACAATCCAAAAGCTGACTGGGACAATGGCTTTCGCAACGAGCAATGCGGAAACAGCTACAACGACATAAAAACCATTATGTTGGCTGATCAAGGCGGGTTATGTGGCTATTGCGAAAAGAAAATTCAAATCCTGCCTGCACATCACCAGCGCGTTGAGCATTTTCACAGCAAATCCGACCAGTCTGACCCCAATAAAAACTGGGCACTAGATTGGGATAACGTGTTTTTAGTGTGCCTGGGTGGCATTAAGGAGAAAGAAAATACAGCTTATCAACTGCCTGCGAATTTAAGCTGCGATGCCTATAAAGATCACCTTATACAGAAAAAACGGCTTCCTAAAGCGTGTGAGGGGTATTACTTAAATCCACTGAGGATAATATCCAAAGCAGGCTTATTTAAATTCGACAAAAGCACGGGAAAGCTGGTGATCAATAAAGAACAATGTGAAAACTTAACCGATATTGATAACCAGTATTCATCCTTTGAAGAGTTAGTCGAAAAAACAATCGACATCCTGAACTTAAATTGTCAGCGTTTATGTGATGACCGCCTAGAAGTGCTGAAAAGCTATAACCAAGAAGTCGCCAAATACAGACGCATTAAAGACAAACAAGGATTAAACAAATTAGCCCGGCGCTGGTTTAACAATAAGTGGCCTAGCTTCTTTACTACACGCAGAGACTTATTAGGCTCTCACGCTGAACACTTTCTGGCGCAGAGTTCTTACAACGGATAAATAATGACCAAAATCTACAGCCCCAAAAAACTGATCGAAGTGGCACTTCCGTTAGACGATATTAACGCCGCCGCCGCGCGTGAAAAATCCATTCGTCATGGTCACCCCAGTACCTTGCATTTATGGTGGGCGCGTCGGCCTTTGGCTGCGGCACGAGCGGTTATTTTTGCACAAATGGTCAATGACCCCGGCTACCAGCAAGACGGCGGTTTTAAATACGGCGTCAATAAAAAAGAAGCGGAAATCAAGCGCGAAAAGCTGTTCCAGATTATTCGTGATCTGGTGAAGTGGGAAAACACCAATAACGAAGCCGTCTTAAACCGTGCCCGCGAAGCCATTAAAGAAAGCTGGCGCGAGACCTGCCACTTAAACCGCAAACACCCACAAGCGGCCGAACTGTTTAACCCGGAAAAACTGCCCGCCTTTCACGACCCCTTTGCCGGTGGCGGTGCCATTCCTTTGGAAGCACAACGCTTAGGTTTAGAAAGCTACGCCAGTGATTTAAACCCGGTGGCGGTGATGATCAATAAAGCCATGATCGAGATTCCGCCCAAGTTTGTCGGGCAAGCGCCCATTGGGCCAATTCCCGAATCCGACAAAACCAGCAAAAAGGCCTCCACCAAAGATATGCTGGAAGACTGGTCAGGGGCCAAAGGTCTGGCCGAAGACGTGCGCCGCTATGGCCACTGGATGCGGGAAGAAGCCTTTAAGCGTATTGGGCACTTATACCCAAAAGTCAAAATTACCGATGACATGGTTGCTGAACGGCCAGATTTAAAACCCTATGCTGGTGAAGAATTAACGGTGATTGCCTGGTTATGGGCACGGACAGTCAAGAGCCCCAACCCGGCCTTTAGTCATGTGGATGTGCCTTTGGCCGCAAGTTTTTTGCTGTCAAGCAAAAAAGGTAAAGAGGCATGGGTAGAGCCTGTTATATCTGGTGAGAGCTATGAGTTCAGAGTTCACATAAATAAGCCGGTTCATAACGCCAAGGCTGGCACAAAATTAGGACGGGGCGCTAGTTTTAATTGCATTTTTTCCAATACGGCGATTGACTCTAAGTATATCTACTCTGAATCCAGCGCAGGCAACTTAGGTCAACGTCTTATGGCTGTTGTCGCAGAAGGTAAAAAAGGTCGAGTGTACTTATCACCAACCACTACTATGGAAGCAATAGCGTATACAGAAAAGCCAAAATGGAAGCCAGAAGTATTGATGCCGGAAAATCCTCGATGGTTTTCTCCGCCAATGTATGGCATGAAATCATACGGCGACCTGTTCACCCCCCGTCAACTGCTTGCCCTTACCACTTTCTCTGATTTAGTACAGGAAGCCCGCACCAAAGCCATTGCCGAAGCCAAAGCTGCTGGTATGGCAGATGACGGCTTGGGTATTGATGCTGGCGGTCAAGGTGCTACGGCTTATGGGGATGCTTTGGCGGTTTATCTTGGCTTTATATCAGACAAGGTTTCGGATTACTGGTCATCTATTTGTAGCTGGCACTCAAGCAAAGAACTCATTAGAAACACTTTTGGAAGACAAGCAATACCCATGACTTGGGATTATGCAGAAGCAAATCCATTTTGTAGTTCTTCTGGTAACTGGCTGGCGATGACTAATTGGACGACAAAGGCATTAGTTCAGGTTCCTGCAAGTAATATGACAATATCGGATACGCCGATTTATCGGATTTCTTCTACGTTTGGATGCGTCGTTCGTTACGGGCCATATACCCTGATTTATTTTCTACCTTAGCGGTTCCCAAAGCCGAAGAGCTGGTTGCAACCCCCTATCGCCACGGCAGTAAAGAACAAGCCGAAACCTTCTTTTTGGACGGCATGACCCAGGCCATCCAAAATATGGCGACAAAGGGACACCCGGCCTTTCCCGTTTCCATCTACTACGCATTCAAGCAATCAGAAACCAAAGGTGACAGCACCTCGAATACGGGCTGGGAAACTTTTTTAGAAGCGGTTATTCGTGCGGGCTCTTCAGTTGTTCTGGTTTGCAAAAAACGCGAAATAGAAGCCGGCTCCATCTCCCGTCGCGAGTTCCAACGGGAACTGCGCCACCAAATGCCCGAGGCACTGGAAGCCATGATCGGTGGCGAAACGGGCGCTACCCCTATCGCCCCAGTGGATTTAGCCCAGGCCGCCATTGGCCCCGGCATGGCGATTTTCTCGAAATACGAAGCGGTACTGAATCAGGACGGCAGTAAAATGACCGTACACGATGCGCTGATTTTAATTAATCGCGCCATTACCGACTACCTCAACCCCGACAGCGGCAACTTCGATAACGATACCTTGTTTTGTGACGACTGGTTCAGCCAGTACGGCTGGGGCGAAGGCCAGTTTGGAGAGGCCGACACACTCGCTCGTGCTAAAGGAACATCGGTAGACGGTGTATGTAATGCCGATGTCATTGAATCAGGCGGCGGTAAGGTTCGCCTCTTAAAGTGGAGCGAATACCCCACCAATTGGGACCCGAAAACCGATACCCGCATTCCAATATGGGAAGCCTGCCATCAAATGATTCGCGTATTGAACCAGCAAGGCGAAGCCGAAGCGGGGGCTTTGTTGGCTCGTATGCCCGAGCTTGGTGAGCAAATTCGCCAATTGGCTTACCATTTATACACCCTGTGTGAACGCAAAAAATGGGCAGAAGAAGCCCGCGCTTATAACGAATTAATTGGCTCCTGGCACGCCATTGTCGCTGCTTCATACGAAGTGGGTCATCGCGGCACCCAGTCTGAACTTGACTTAGATTATTAAGAGGGAGAAAAGAGAGTGAGTTTAAAACCATGGCGTGAAATTGCCCGCCCTCACAAGGATGTTTTAGAAGGCACTTTTAAGCAATCTGAATTTGCGGCTGATATTTCGCAAGTCGCGTCAGGGACTGCAACCGAAGAATATCAAGATGCAGAAAAGTTCTTCTCCCGTACATTTATTACTGAAGGCATGCGTTTATTGTTGATGTCGGTTGCACAGCGTTTGACAGGCCAAGGTGGTGATCCGGTCATTCAGCTGCAAACGGCTTTTGGTGGTGGCAAAACCCATACCATGTTAGCAGTTTTACATTTGGCATCTCGCCAAGTCAGTACCGATAGGCTTGAAGGCATTCCACCTCTACTTGATGAAGCAGGTATTCATGATTTGCCCAGTGCAAAAGTCGCGGTCATTGATGGCATTAAACTTTCACCTAGTCAACCACAACAACATGGTTCAAGTAAGGAAAAGGCTGCTGCGAACACCCTATGGGGTGAGTTGGCTTGGCAGCTATTAGGTGAAGAAGGTCATGCCATGGTTGCCCAAAGTGATGTGGATGGTACATCACCGGGTAAAGAGGTGGTTCGGCAACTGATTGAGAAAGCTGCACCCTGTGTGATCCTCATTG
>PDPE01000037.1 GCA_002747395.1 Pseudomonadota bacterium | reverse complement strand
AACAGAGGCTCAAAAAAGCAGTGAGGTGATGTGGGTGAAACTAAAAGCACCCACATTATCATGATGAAAACTGGATTTTTCAGGGTCGACTACTTACATTTCCCCAATCTTGCGAGCTGCAGGTGATGAGGTTGAAGAAATAAGGGCAAAAATTGGTCGAGAACTCAGAATAAATGCTGGAGCCTCAATGTTAAGAAGGCTTAAAGAAGATAATCTGGAAGGTCTTCCCCGAAAGAACATATTTGCTGGCCTGAAAGGCGATTTCATTGAATATATGCCTCTTCTGGAAAGTATAATGTCTGGGCGTCAGTTAGATGTGTATGATGCGGCTATTGACTCACAACAAAAATCGGATATACCGCAAGTTCTTGGCACTCTTCAACGACTGAGAGACTGCTCACTGCATCCAAGGTTAGTTAACGGAGGTAAACTTGAACCCGCGAAAGACAAAAGAGAAATTATAAACCTTTTCAATGAATCTCATAAGCTTTCAAGTTTAATTTCTTTGCTCGATGAAATAAAAAGCAGGCAGGAAAAGTGCATAATATTCTGTGTAAATAAACGCCTGCAGATATTCTTGAGTATCACCCTCGGGAACTTATATAAGTTAGGGCCTTTATCAATCATAAATGGAGATGCTAAAGCTGTATCCAAGAGAGCCTCTACTCCGACCAGAACAAAGATGATTGAGGAATTCGAAAGGAAGGAGGGCTTCAATTTGATAATTATGTCTCCAGTAGCTGCGGGGGTTGGCTTGACTGTTATAGGTGCAAATAACGTTATTCATTTTGAACGACACTGGAATCCCGCCAAAGAGGCTCAAGCGACTGACAGGGTATATAGAATAGGCCAGAAAAAAGCGGTAAATATATATTTACCTATTCTTCACCATCCTGAAATAGAGTCATTTGATGTTAACCTTCATAAGTTGTTAACGCAGAAAACCTTATTAAAGGATGCTGTTGTTACATCTTCTGATGTTCTACCCTGCCCCGAGGGGCTTGGCTCCAAGTCATTCTCGAAAGAGAAACTACTTTCTTCTGAGGATATTCCCAAACTGTCATGGCAAGAATTTGAAGCGTTTTCTGTAGAGCTGCTTTCAAAAAAGTTCTCTGCTGATAGTGCCTACCTTACCAAGTCAGGGAGTGACTTCGGTGCCGATGGTATCTTGATGACCCAGAAAGGAAATATTCTTATTCAAGCCAAACATATACAAGGGAAATATGAAGGGTATAAAGCCATACAAGAAGTCTATGCAGCTAAGCCCCACTATGATTCAGCAATAGGGAAAGCTATTTATAAATTAGTTTTTATTACTAGTGCCAGTCGGTTGACCGAGAAAACACAAGCCATCGCAAAGGCATATAAAGTCGATATATACACAACTAAAGAAATTGGCTTACTTCTAAAAAAATACGATATCTCATTTGCTGACGTGATGTCTAGATTGGATAAAAAACGCTTCAATGCTTCAGGATATAGTTAGAATGTAAGCGAGGTAGCATTCGAAATTCTGTGTCATTTCTTTACGATGATTGAAAAAAGGATGAGGGTATTGCAGTTTTGATATCCTGCCTCAGAATGCAACGGCAAAATACTTGCCCTTCCTGCGCAAACAGCCCACAACGGCTTATACCGGGCGGGTAATTACTGAAAAAAATCAACCTTTCCCCCCTCGCAGTTTGCCAGTCCCGGCCTTTGGGCGAAATATATGGGGTTGATCCTTGTCGTACAGGTACGAATCGGCAAAATCGTCGGTATCCAGCACATGGCCGACAAGAATCAGGGCGGTTCTGGTAAACTTCCTGTCACGCACCTTGCTGACAATATCCTTCAGGGTTCCCGTTACCTTATCCTGATCGGGCCAGCCGGTTCGGTAGCACACGGCTACCGGGCAGTCTTCTCCGTAATGCGGAATCAGGTCCTCGACAATCTTGTGGATGCGCGTTACACCCAGATGTATGGCCAGGGTCGCTCTGCTTTTGGCCAGTTGGGGCAGACGCTCACGTTCGGGAAAGGGGGTTTTGCCCTCATAGCGGGTCATAATCAGTGTTTGGGATACACCTGAAAGGGTCAATTCCTTGCCCAGGTAAGCCGCAGATGCGGCAACCGCGCTGACGCCGGGAATAATCTCATAGTCAATGCCAAGCTGCTCCAGTCGTCGAATCTGCTCGCCGATAGCACCGTAAAGCGACGGGTCACCGCATTGCAGCCTGGCAACATCCTTACCTGCTTTGTGTGCATTTTCCATATGCTGACAAATCTCGTCCAGCGCAATCAATGCCGTATCCACAATCAGCTCGGCCTTGCCTTCAACAGATGCTAGCACTTCTCTCGGTATCAGTGAACCGGCGTACAACACCACCGGGCAACGCTCAAGTATACGCTGCCCCTTTAAAGTCATTAGCTCCGGGTCGCCGGGGCCTGCCCCGATAAAATAAACGGTCATCGTTTTTTACCATAGCCTCTCGGTGTATAAATCCACTCTTTGTCGCCATTCACAATATGTCTGGATTCACTGTTACCCACAGTGACCAGGGTGAACATATCAACCTGTCTGGCATCCAGCCTGTTCAGGCTTGTGAGGATAATGGATTCGTCCTCACGGGTTAATTGACGCCCCAGCAACACGGGCGTTTCCGGGGGGCGATACCGGAGCAGAATATCCCGCGCATGATTGAGCTGCCAATCACGCTTTCTGGATACCGGGTTGTAAAATGAAATAACAAAATCCCCCTGCCCCGCGTTATGAATACGCTTTTCGATCGTCTTCCAGGGCGTTAACAGATCAGACAGGGAAATCGTACAGAAATCGTGCCCCAGCAGCGCCCCGACACGGCTTGCACCGGCTTGCATGGCCGAGATTCCGGGTATGACTTCGATATCCACCTTCAGCCAGTCCGGGTGATCTGATTGGCCTGTTTCGGCCTGTCGGGTCAGCTGTTGGTCAAGCAATTCAAATACCAGTGTCGCCATTGCATAGATGCCGATATCGCCACTGGAAATCAGGGCGGTCGTTTTTCCACTGGCTGCCAGTTCCAGTGCCAGCTTTGCCCGGCCGGTTTCTTCACCGAGCGGCAATTCGTGATGTCGCTTGCCCTCGCAAGCCTCACCCAGCAGATCCAGATAGAGGCCATACGCCACCAGATCCGAACTTGCCCGGATAGCTTCAAGTGCCCTGGGGGCGATCAGGGAAGGATCACCCGGGCCAACCCCTACTAAAAACAACTGACTCATAACCTGTTATATTCCTGCCAATCTATCCATATTCTGGTACCAATTCCGCCGGGTTTAATCCTGCAGCTGTTTATCCGTTATCCGTTTCATCCACCATCTGCCCGACATCAGCCTCCGGGGGTAGCCCTGTGAAGGAAGCGTCTTTGGCATGGGTGCCAAAGTCGAGCCTACAGGGATGTATTCACGGCGTCTTCCTTCACAGGGCTGCCCCCGGAGGCTGATACCGCACGAGCTCCAGACGTGAAGCTTCGAGCAATCGAACAGGTTGCCCTTTTGGTTTTCTGTTTGGTCAACACCAATTCTGCCGGTGAAAATGTCGCCATTTGCGCCGAATACAGCGCCGCAGACTCGGCAACACCATACACCCCTACCGTCCTGAACACATATTCTGACCGGTGACTGAGCTGCGACTCCACGGTCGAAAGCTGCTCCCTGCTCCAGGTAAGGTAAGGCAGTTTAAGCGATTCCGCCAAACGAATCAGCCCTTTTTCATCCGCCTTGACATCAATACTGGCCAGGCCACTGATTCGGGAAACAGCCAGATTTGTTCGTGCCAGGCACGCCTCCAGCAAAGCGCGAAGCTCCGACTCGGGGCAGTTTCTTTCACAGCCCATGCCTACCATATAAACCGGCTCCAAATAAGGTTCAGCTGTGGTCAGAACCAGTTGGGCACTGAGTTTATCCGCGACGATTCTACCCCATTCATTGCTTCCCCCTTCATGCCCGGAAAGCAGCGGGATAACGAAGCGGCCCCGTTCATCAAGCACGAGTACGGGCGGGTCTTCATGCTTGTTCTTCAACACCGGCGCCAGTGTGCGAATAACAATACCCGTGGCACAAATAAAAATCTGCCGTTCGCCCGAGCGGAAGGAGTCCTGAACGGTTTGCACAAAGGGCTGTGGCTTGTAACAGACTGCCAGCGTATCGCCGGGCTGGTCAACTTCAGCGGCGAACCCGTTGGCCAGGCGCTCAGCCAGATCCAGCCCGGCTTCAGTCAACGCAAAAATCCGTATCATCCGTGACGCGCACCTGGAGGCAAAATCAGGAACAACGAAAAATAGGGGCCAGGTTGAGGCAGAAGTTCAGTCACATCAGTCACAATCTGTTGATTGTCCCGGCCAACGTACTCAAGATAGGTCGCATCGGCAGTTCTTCCCGTTGCCTCCAACAGTGTCAGAATTCTGGATCGCGCCTGGCCAGCCTTGATAATCACGACACTGTCATGCTCTTTCAGTGCCCTTTCTATCTGGCCATCCTGATGCCTGCCACTGACTACAATAAAGGACTCCTTGAGCATGACAAGAGGTTGCAAGACAACACCGGCTGCGGCATTCACTGATGAAATGCCCGGTATCACCTGACAGGGGTAGTCATCCTGAAGCCGCTCCAGCAGGTAGGAAAACGAGCCGAAAAACAGCGGGTCGCCTTCACACAGGAAAGCGACATCCAACCCGGCATCCAGCACCTCTTTTATACTCTGTGTCGCACGGTCATAGGCCCTGTTCGCCAATGAGCGATCTTTCGACATTGGCATTGCAATCACAATATCTGGCAGTGGTTTGTCCTTATGTTCAGCAAAGTGGTTTTGCCTTTCCAGCAATGCCTTCCCGGCAATCATTTTCGCCTGTGAATTGCCGGTTTCACCAGCCAGATAACAAACCACCGGCGCATTCCGAATCGTATTGAATGCTTTCAGGGTCAACAAATCAGGGTCACCGGGCCCCACTCCGACACCATATAGTGTGCCGGTTTTGCCCGTATCACTATGTTCATTGGCCCGTTGTTGATTGGAATGGTACCCTGTTTGCTGCTCAGTCATTATCCCTGTTCCATTGTTTCACATTTATGGTTTTTCATTGATGTTTTTTCATTGATGGTTTTACGTTCGTATCCAGTCACGCCTTTGTGGGTAGCCTGCGCTGGAAGACGCCGTAAATACATCCCTGTAGGCTCGACTTTGGCATCCATGCCAAAGACGCTTCCTGCGCAGGCCACCCACAAAGGCTCGGGAAGTTGAGTAACCACTTGTATTTTATCAATTATTTTACTTTACATATTGGTAGAGAGTAACAGGTAATTGCGGTTGGTAATACAAATCACCAGCGAGTATTTCACCCCGGTTCACTGCAATTTCAACGGTGTCAACCCGGCTTGCCGACTCGCGTAGCCGCAGCGTGTAAAACCGGTATAAATGCTGCCGGGTCTGTTCAGTCACAGCACTGGCAACGATTGTGCCTCCCGGTGGCAGATTTTGCCAGGCGAAAGCCAGAATTTCCGGTAATTGACCACCGCTTCCGCCGATAAACACCTTGTTTGCCCCGGGCAAATCGGAGCAGATTTGCGGTGCCCGACCATCGACAATATGCAGATTGCCTGACACACCAAAGCGTTGTCGATTCTCCCTTAAACAGGCCAATCGCTCCTGGTGATGTTCGATGGCATAGACCTGCGCACCTTTCCCCCATAACGCCAGTTCCGTTGCAACACCGCCACAGCCTGCGCCAATGTCCCAGAAACAATCACCGGGAGAAGGCTCCAGCAAGGATAAAATGGCCAGTCGAACCTCGCGCTTGGTAATCATTCCCTTGCCTGCGGCTTTATCGGTGACAAACTGCGGGTCAGGAATCCCGGGAAAAAGCGGAATATAACGACTGGACTCCAGGGTCTGCAGACAGACCACATTCAACGCATCAAAGTGTTGATTCCGGGCGGCTCCCTGCAAAAGCCCGGCAGGCGCAAGACGGCTGATTTTTTCATCAGCATAGCCCAGCTTTTCACATACAGTAAGCACGGCAGATTCATAACCCCGGTGAAAACATTCCCTGGCAATAGACCGGGGGGAGTTTCGCTCGTCGGTCAGTAATACATACTTTTTATTCGGCAACAATGCCACTGACAAATCGGCCAGTGGACGACCATGCAATGACACCACTTCAACATCCTGTATCGACCAGGCCAACCGGTGACAGGCAACCTGAATGCTGGAGATGCCTGCATAAAAGTGTACCTGGCCCTGTTGTCCTCTACGAGAAAACTGATCTTCACAAGAAAACTGACCCTCACCTGGGAACCGGCTTTTATCATGAAAATGCTTCTGTACCCATTTGCCGATGCCAAAAAACAGTGGATCACCCGATGCCAGCAAGGCAACGGATTCATCCTGTTCAAAGCTTGCCGCCAGGCGTTTTTTCAACGCGGGCAATTTTGGCAATAATTCGGTACGCTGGTCTGCGGAGATATAACTGCGAACCGTTTCCAACTGTCTTTCGGCTCCAATGATACAATCTGCTGACTGTAACGCAGTCAACGCAGCAGTATCCAGATTTGCCTTTTCCGCAACACCAAGGCCAATAACATGCAGAGGCATCAATACCACTCCCCGCGATTGCAACGCAAAAGCGCATTACAGGCAGCCGCAGTCACCGCACTCCCCCCCTGTCGCCCCGCGAGGGTAATACATTCCACTCCCAGCTCCTGATGCCTGTCCCAAAGTGCCTGCTTGGATTCGGCTGCACCCACAAAACCGACAGGCATACCAATAATCAGTGCGGGTTTATCCTCTCCCTGCTCCAGCATCTCCAACAATCGGAACAATGCGGTGGGCGCGTTGCCAATCAAGACCAGACTGTTTTTCAATAATGGCTTCCAGGCCGTTAATGCGGCCATTGACCGGGTTTCTCCACATTCCCGGGCTTGCTGTATTGTATGCTTCTCATTGAGAAAACAGAGGGGTTCGCGTTCGATCATGCGTTTGGTGATACCCTGTTTAACCATCTCCACATCACAGAGTATGGGCCTGCCCTGCTGCAAGGCGATTCTGCCCTTTTCACAGGCGTGAACACTGAACCGCACCTTTTCGGCAAGTTCGGGCATTCCCAAACTGTGTACGATACGCATCACCACCTGCTGTTCCGTTTTGTTGAAGCCACGTAAGTCCGTGAGCTGGCGAATCAATGTAAAACTTTGTCGCTCTATGGCCAGGGGATCGGTTTCATAATCACAAGACATGGTTAGTTCCTGTTTTCCGGTCAGCGCGGTCTTGCCCGGGTGTGTCGGCCTGGGAAAGCAAAAGTGACAGCTGGTCGAGGCATTTTTCCAGAGAGTGGAAGACCGTCTCGACCGGAGGCAGCACCGGTCGTTCCAGCATAATCACCGGGATACCCGCTTCACGCGCCGCGATCAACTTGGCCCGCGTGGCATCACCGCCACTGTTTTTGGAAACCAGGCAGTCAACGCGACAAGTGTCCAGCAATTTCCTTTCAGACCCCAGATCAAAAGGGCCAATGGCTTTGATCCATTTGATGTTTGCCCGGTTATTGTTTTGACATTGACTGCTTTCAGGTAACCTGGCTCGCAATGGTGCGGCTGTCCGAACGATAATCTGTCCTCCGTTTTTGACCAGAACGACTTCGGATAGCTGTGCGATTTCATCTTCGGCAAGCTGACCCACCGTCAGTAATACTCGCGTAAAACCGGCACAGTGGTCAACAACCCCGGGCCAGGACGACACCTGAACCCAGTGATCACCAGGCTCGGCAACCCAGGGTTGACGAACAAAACGCCAGTAGGCTACTCCGGTTGCCTGGCATACCCGCATCGCGGTCAGACTCATTTTTTTCGCATAAGGATGCGTCATATCGAAAACCAGATGGATTCCGGCAGATTCCAGCCAGGCAGCCAGCCCGCCAAACTGGCTAAAGCCGCCGGAAATAACCTGGCATGGCACATCGGGTGCCCGAACCAATCCGGCGACACTGTAAATCAATGAGTGCTGTTGCCCGTCAAACAGACCCCGGCTCCAGGCGAGCCTGACAAAAGCGCGTGCATCCGAGGTGCCACCGAGTAACAGGATATTCATCACCCCCCCTCGGAAGCTGAACCGACAATCCGACCTTGCCGGTCAACGGCAAACACTTCCAGCCTGACTGCGCTTTCCGGAACATTCTTCAATACGGCTCTGGCTTTGCCAAGTGCGGCATTGCAGATCGGGTCACCGATCGGGATACCGGCACCTTGACAGAGCCTGAACACCTGCATACTGGTATTTGCACGGGATATTTCATCCAGCAGTTGCCCGTCTGCACCCTGGGCCTCGGCAACCTGTACCAGCTGGCCAAAGTCGATAGACGACGAACGGCTGTTCAAATCCAGATGACCATTGGCCAGCTTGCTTATTTTCCCGAAACCGCCACACAGGGATACTCTGGCAATGGGCACCTTACGCAGATGCTTGAGCAGTGCGCCCGCAAAGTCGCCCATTTCAATCAACGCCATATCATCCAGGTCATATCGACCCTTGATGGCTGCTTCGCTGGTACTGCCCGTGGTGGCGGCAATATGGCGCAAACCGTTTGCCTTTGCGACATCTATACCCTGATGAATGGAAGCAATATAAGCCGAACAGGAATAGGGTCTGACAATGCCTGTGGTACCAAGAATAGACAGGCCTCCTACAATTCCGAGCCTGGGGTTCATGGTTTTGAGTGCGATGTTTTCACCATCCCGGACACCCACGGCCACATCAAAACCGCCGGAATACGGATAGACCTCGCGGGCCTTCAGCAAGTGTGACTGCATCATTTGTCTTGGCACAGGGTTAATCGCAGGCTCTCCGGTATTTAGCACCAGACCATCGCGCGTCACCGTGCCAACCCCGGGAGCGGAGGAAAAAGTCACGCCCGGCCTGTCCACCAGACGTAGCTCGACAAACACCAGGGCACCGTGGGTCACATCCGGGTCGTCACCGGCATCTTTAATGGTTGCCGTGCGAATACTCCGCCCGGCTTCAATCGGTTCATAACTCTGAATCACCAAAGAAACGACCTTGCCTTTTGGCAGAGTGATTTCAACCTTGTCCGGCTGTTTGTTCGCCAATAACGCCTGAGCGGCCGCAACACAGCAGGCCGTCGCACATGACCCGGTTGTCAGACCGCTGCGCAAGGGGTTTCGCTTTTCACTACTCTCTGGCCACATAGCCGTTACCTGGTCTGGCTGTCCCGGGTTATTCTGTCCTGAATCATTCTGCTCTGCCCGACACATTCTGCCCGTCATTCAAAAACAACACGGCAATTGCCTCGGGGTTGGAAGGAAAGAACAGGTGCAAATAGCTGGCAGTCAAACTGCCGACCCGGTAAATTGCTTCTCCGGGAGCCTGATGTCGCTGCCTTTTACACCAGGCAATCGGCTCGGGTGTATTGGCACTTCGAGAGCGATGATGGGCGTGACCTCGTATCTCGCCTTCTGGCAGGCAGGCCGTTTGCATCCCCTGACAACCCCGCTTTCCCCGCATGGCTCCGCCACCGGGCATTAACGCCGCCATGGGGTAACTCCGGTTATCCAGGTCAGTCAGGGTTTCCATGCAGTATAAAAAACCGCCACATTCAGCCAATACGGGTTTACCCGAGCGATGAAATTGCTGAACCGAAAGGCGCATGGTTTGATTTTCACCGAGCTGGCGGGCATAAAGCTCGGGGTAACCACCGGGTAACCAGAGGGCATCCGCCTCCGGCATTACCTGATCGGTGACGGGAGAAAAGAATTCATAACTGGCACCGAGTTGTTCCAGCAAACACAGATTGGCATCATAGATAAAACTGAAAGCCGCGTCCCGTGCGATAGCGATGTGCTTGCCTGCCAACAATCGATCCGGAATTGCACGAGCCGCCGATTCCAAAGGCGCCGACTGAAATTCTACCGGTTCGGGCAAATTCATTACAGGCTGATCACCAACCCAGGCCACTCCTTTTTCAAATCGGACTTCCAGCTCTTCACGCACTTCATTTGCCTGCACCAGACCAAGATGCCGCTGGGGTAACGCCACGTCTGCGTCTGTGGCAAGCGCTGCCAGCAGGGGCAAATCGGAAGGCAAGGCTTCCCGTATCAATTCCTGATGCCTCACGGTGCTGCAATAATTCGCAATCACGCCTGCCACTTTGATATCAGACCTGTATCGGGCCAAACCGGTAGCGATGGCTCCGACAGTCTGTGCCACTCCCTTCACATTCAACACGATAACAACAGGGATACCAAACCGGGCTGCCAGATCAGCACTGGAAGGCTGGCCATCAAACATGCCCATCGCCCCTTCCACAATAATCAGGTCTGATTCCCGGGCAGCTTCAAACAGTTTTTGCTGGCAATATTCCTCACCCGCCATCCACATGTCCAACTGCTCAACCGGGTTACCCGAGGCTTGCGCCAGAATCTGGGGGTCAAGATAATCCGGGCCGGTCTTGAACACTCGCACACATTTACCCTGATTCCGATACGACCTTGCGACTGCAGCCGTTACCGTTGTCTTGCCTTCGCCGGAACCGGGCGCAACCAGGAAAACTGCCGGACAGGATGCAACTGACGGGCTGGCAAAGCCGGTTTGTTTATTCGTCAAAATTCATTCTCCTTCCGGACTTTTTCGACGGCCACAATACCCTGCTTCTCACGCAGTACCTCCATGCCCCTGTATGTTTGGCAAAAGTGCATTTTTTAGCGAGAGGTAGAACGCCCCCAATTGACCGGCAAACTCTTCACCCCGTCCACGCGATATCACCGCCTGCTCGGTATCCACCCAGACACATTCGCCGGGCAGTGTTGTCCGGGCAAGGCTGTCTCTGCTTCGACCATCAGAAACGATATAAAAGCGCAGGCCGAGTTCAGGGTGCCTGCGATTCATCAACCGACCATATTCAGCAACTTCATGGATCCCTTTTAGCAAAGGCGTACCTCCACCGGCCGTCAACTGCTCCAGCCAGGTTTCTATCTGCTTTGGTGCCCTGACCTTCGCCATTAACGGTTTGACCTGATTATTACCAAAACCGAAAATCGCCAGTTGCTCCCGGTTCAGGTAAGCCTTGTGTGCGAGGGTTGCCACGACACCTTTGGCACGAGCAAAAACATCACCCTGCAAGGTGGAACCCGAGGTATCAAACAGAACAATATGCAGCACCGGCTGGCCCTGCCTGAGCTTTCGCATTATCAACCTGTTGGGAGGCCATTCGCCAGGATTGTTAATCAAAGTGGTAAACCAGTCAGGAAAATGTCCTCTGGTGTTTGAAGCAGACCTGCCCTGCGCACAACTTCCCTTGTGTTTACTATAGATTGAACTCAGTATAACCGATGTCTGTTTTTTATCCTGAATATCTGCATCGGCCAGAATATCCCTGTCTACAGGAACAATGCCCTGCATACGCCTGGGCTCCATACTGCCCCAATCACCTTCACCGGAACCACTTTCATTCGGGTTGTTTTGTTTGTGGGATTGTTTATGGGCTTGTTTATGAGATTGACGATGGGAATCATCGGGGCGTTCAAACCCCTTCCCTGGTGGTTTGTTATCCGGCGTTGGTTCGTTTCTTTCCGGGTTATCCCGAGAAGGGGGCGGCGGTGAACCCTGATGCCGACGATGATGCAAAACAAGTTCGGCAACGGTATCGATGTCTTCCGGCAATACCTCTGTTCGACCCTGCCAGGCCGCGTGAGCCAATGCCGTACGATACCAGACGATATCGGCTCTTAGCCCATCCACTCCGGCCTGTTCACAACGCTCTGCGATTGCAATTCGAATGGCTTCGGAGCAGGTTACCTTTGACAGCAGCCCTCTGGCAGTAGCAATTCTGGCCACAATTGCGCTTTGCTTTTCCGAGCAAGCGAGTATAAATTCATTCGGATCAGCGTCAAATGCTTCCCGTGCCTTGACGATAGCCACCCGTTCTGCCACTTCATAGCGATTGGTCAATGCTACAGACAGACCAAAACGATCCAGCAGTTGAGGACGCAATTCGCCCTCATCCGGGTTCATGGTTCCGACAAGAACAAACTCGGCTGGATGCTGATGGCTGATGCCATCACGCTCGATATAATTCACCCCGCTGGCTGCCACGTCCAACAGGAGATCGACCAGGTTATCAGGTAACAGGTTGACCTCATCCACATATAAAACCCCCTTATGGGCCTTACTTAAAAGACCGGGACTAAAGCTGAGTTGCCTGTCGTTCAGCACTTTTTCCAGATTCAGGGTACCGACCAGCATCTCTTCGCTGGCCCCGAGAGGCAAAGTAACAAATGAAGGTGGTGCTTTTGCATCGGATTCCCGATCCGCCGGATCAACCGGAAGAATCGCTGCCAATCCTCTGGCAAGGGTGGACTTGGCACTGCCTCTTGGCCCGCTGATAAGTACACCACCAATAGCAGGATTGATGGCAACAAGCGCCAGCGCGAGTTTGAACCTGTCCTGCCCGATTACGGCGCTGAATGGCATTTCCAGCCGATCAGAGTGATGGGTGCGTACCATAGGTGATCTCTGATTTAACGATTTACGAATTTATGGATATTGACGGAGTAACAGTTTGACAAGCCTGATAGAAAACCCCGAGTTAACAATGTCTGGGCCAATGAACATGGTGCTCATCAATTACAAAGCGATGGCGATGCCGGTGTTTGGCATGATAGTGGGGGTGAACGTGGGGTTCCGGCCCCTCCCAGCCTTCGTGCTCGTGTTGGTGATGCTCATCGTGTACATGGGGGTGCAAATGGGTTGTTGCCGGGTGCTCATGCCATAATTCTTCCGAATCATGGTCGCGCCACAGCCAAAAGGCCAGAAGGGTCGCGCTGGCTGCAACCACCCCCATTAAACCGAAAGTAAAGCCCAGACCGGCCCACTGACCGGCGAACCCCGCCGTAAAATAGCAAAGCAGCCACATACCATGAGTCAGGGCAAAATTGGCGGCAAAGTAATCATTTCGATCATTCTCGTTGCAGGACTTGCGAACCAGCCTGCCAGTAGGTATTAAAACAAGGGAGCTGGCCATGCCAATGACAAACCAGATCGGAAAGAGCAGGCCATAGCCGGGTAAGGTCACTGAAAATGCCAATGGTAGCGCAGACAAAACACCGCCCAGCAGAATCATGGCCCGGTCAGAGATGCGGTTCAATAGCCTGGGTGCCAGCATTGCCGAAATCATCGAGCCACAGCCGGTTGCCGCCATCAACAATGCCACATTTTCCTCAGGCAACCCCAGCCTCCCCTGAACGTAGACAACCGTATTCACAATCACCATCGCGCCGGCCGCGCTCATGGCCAGATTCATTGCCAGTGCGGCCTGGAGACGAGGTGTATTGAGATAACTGCGCATACCAAAGGTGACCTGTCGCCAGATACCACCGGATCGCTCACGCAACCGGTTGGCAGGCAGGGTAACCAGCAGGAGTGAAAGCGCGGCCAGCGCAAAGGCCACGGCATTGAATCCGAACAACCATTCGTAGGAAACCGCTAACAAAAACACTGCAGCCATCGCCGGACTCATCAGACTTTCAATCTCCATGGCGAAGCGTGACAGGGACAAGCCTCTGGTATACAGCTCCTCATCCTCCAGCACATCCGGTAACAATGCCTGATAGACAGGCGTGTAGCCCGCTGCCAGCACATTGAGCAGAAAAATCAGTACAAATAATTGCCACAAGACATCGACAAAGGGTAAAACTGCAACAATGACTGCACGCGCAATATTAAGCCCGGCCAGCCACGCCCGCCTGGGCAAAACATGGGCATAGGCACCCGCCACCGGCGCGACCATCAGGTAGGCGACCATCTTGACAGAAAGGACAGTTCCGAGAATAAAACCCGCCCGATCGGGATACTGTTCGTACACCAGTAGCGCCAGTGCCACCGTCGCCACTCCTGTACCCAATAGAGAAATCACCTGGGCAAAAAACAGGGCACGGAAAACCCGATTCTTCAATGGTGAGCCGATCGACATGGAAGACCCGGAATCCGCAGTCATAAGGCAGCCTGTCCGGTCGGCCAGTCTTCTGTTTCAACAAAACGGGCAGACTCGAGCCGAATATGGCGATTGGCAATCAGAGACACAAACTCTTCGTCATGGGAAACCAGAATCATGGATTGAGGGAGAGTCTGCAAAGTGTCAATCAGTTTTTTCCTTGCCTTTTTGTCCAGCGCGTTGGTCGGTTCATCCAGCAGCAGAACCTCGGGCTCCATCGCCAAAACAGAAGCAAGGGCAATCATCCGTTTTTCACCTCCGGACAGTTGATAGGCCACGCGCTCTTCAAAACCTGACATCCCGAGAGAAGCCAGCGTAGCACAGGCAATCTCAAGCGCCTGTTCCCGGCTCTTGCCCAGATTCAGGGGGCCAAAGGCCACGTCTTCCAGCACGGTGGGACAAAACAACTGGTCATCAGGGTTTTGAAACAGAAACCCGGCCTTTGCCCGTACCTCTACAAAATCCGGCTCTGCTTCCCTTGTTTTGCCGAAGGCATAAATCTGCCCGGCTTTCGCTTTTCTCAGGCCAACAAGCAGATGTAAAAAGGTGGTTTTTCCGGCACCATTGGGCCCGGTCAGTGCCACAAGGTCGCCGGAGTAAAGCGAGAAATCCACTTGAGTCAGGGATTCTTCCCTCCTCGGGTAGTTGTAACTTATTCCGTATGTTTGAATCAATGCGTCCATAGTCAGCTCAATGTCACCTCAAACCAGATTAAGCGAAGCCAAAACAATGCAAAATGGCGCACCGAGGGCAACAAACCAGTAGTCACGAGTTGACAGGGCCACCTCATCCAGAAGATAAAAGCGCCCCTGGTAACCCCGGCATTTCATTGCGTCCATAATTCGCTCCGATCGTTCCAGAGCATAGATGAGCAACATGCCGACCAAATACCCGATCGAGCGCCAGGTATGCTTGTCAGGGCGCAATACAAACGCTCGAGCCAGCATTGCCTGGCGCATACGCTTGTACTCCTGCCCGATCACATCCAGATAGCGCACAGTGAACAGCAGCAGGTGAACAAGTTTGTCTGGCACGCGCAGTTTGGCCAGTGCGTAGCCGAAAGCCGTCGTGCTCATTGTGCCGACCATGGCCAACAGTGCCAACACGACGGTATTGGCCTTCACCGCGATTAACAGCGCATGAAGCAGGCCTTCCTTGCTGGCAACAAGGCCACCAATATGAAAAATCGCCTGCCCCGGAGTGGTAAACGGCAGCAGAACAATAAGAAAAATCATAAACATATCCATCGCCAGCAGACGTCTGATGGTACGTTTAAGATTCAGTTTCGCCAGAAACACCAACGCAATGGAGCAAAAAAAACCGGTCAACACGACCACGAAGGAGTTCGATAACACGACAATACAGGCATAAATGGCACACCAGACAATTCTGACCCTGGGGTCAAAACTGTCTACCATTGATTCTGCATGCTTCAGGTTTTGCCCTTTCCAGGACGTACCACTATGCTCAAGACTTTTGGCCATTCGCCTACGCTTTACCGGTGTCTTTCGTTTGGCCTTTTTTACGCTGGTTAAACCAGATACCCAAACCGCACAGGCCGAATATATAGCCTATGCCACCCAATACATCGCTAACAGAAGCGTGCTCCTTGAAGGCGTTCAGGTCTTTGCGCAACGGCTTGATCTGCCTGGCCACCGCTTTTTCAATCATCGCCTGAAGTTCGGCTGAATCAACGGCGTCGGCCCTGTTTTCAGAGTTTTCAGGGGTTTGATGGCTTTCAGACACCACAGGTTCAGCACTGTTTTCAGAAACAGAGGTACTCCCCAGCGAATCGGGCAACTCCTCTGATTTGAGTACATACTTGAAAATATGCCCCGACCCCAAATCCGCGGCGATAAAATGATCGATGCGCTGTGTCACCTTAAAGGTGAAAAAGCCATCTTCATTCGTAGTCGTCGCTGCAATTTGCCGGCCTTCGGCATCGGTAACGGTAACAGGCGAGCCTGCCGGTGCCATATCGCCGTTGGAAAAACCGATTTCACCTTCTACCTGGTCACCGATTACATACACGCCACCCAACACATTATGTGCAGCAGCGCCAACACTCCATAATGTCAAAATCAGGGAAATCAATATGGACTTAAGCTGCATTCCAATCCTCCGGCAAATTCAACAGTTCAGGTTTCACTTTACGAACCAACACTACCGCCGCTGCGGTAACAAAGCCTTCGACAATCATCACCGGTATATGGGCAACCATTGTCGCCTTGGCCGCCAGCAGGAATGAATCACCCGACAACGCCAGCGATAGCGCAACAAACAGTGCTGTCAGGAAAATCGCGCCTGCACCGGCCACTCCTCCCCAAATCGCCGCGTGTTTCTGGCCTGCTATCCCCCTGTGACAGAGGTAATACACTATCACAGCCGGCATCGCGATATTGAACGTGTTAACCCCGAGCACCAGAAAGCCCCCGAAGCCGAAAAATACCGCCTGTAGCAGCAAGGCCACAAGCAGGGCCGGGAACGCAGCCCAGCCAAGAATAACACCGATAAGACCGTTCAGAATCAAATGAACACTGGAAAAACCGACAGGTAAATGAATATAGGATGCAACAAAAAATGCCGAAGCCAAAATACCGACCTGAGGCAGGTGGTCGTAGTCGAGCTTCTTCAGTCCGATTGCCACTCCCACGACCGTAGCCACAGCCCCGGCGGCAAGCACCGGGACTGAAAGGGCACCATCAACAATATGCATATCCGCACCCTTTATTTGACTTCATGCGCCTGAACCCAGATAACCGCATCCTGGGACAACTCTTTTCCCTTGTAGGTCTTTTCGGGGCCGACACCCAGCGCCGCAAACCCCCATTGACCCGCCTTGGGAAAGGCAAAGGTGAAGGTTCCGTTGGCGTCGGCATAGATGGTCATGGTAGCAAATACTTCCGCCGGAATTTCAATGGTGGGCTTTTTCCCGAAGGCATTGTTGGACATATCCGGCCGATAGTTGATGTATTCCACTTCAATTTCTGCAAAGGGGACAGGCTTGCCCTTGCTGCGAACCACTCCGGTAAAGCTGCCGCCTTCATAGATTGCATAGGGCTTGGCCAGAGGGACGATCTCGGCGGGCAGGTTCAGGTCGCTATCCCAGTCTGTTGGCAAACCGCCTACATTGACAATGGTTTTGGTGAACTGCTGGATATAGGCATCTTCACTCTTTTCCAGATAGGGCGCCATTTCAAATACGAATATATTATCTCCCAACCCTCTGAGCTTCGCTTTGGCCTCGTAAGACTTGCCTGTATTCTCGGCACTGGTCCATTTGCTTTCAACAACTGAATCAATCAGGTCTTTCTTTTTCCCTTTTTTAATCTGGTAAAAAGCCTGTGGCTTGTCTACATCCATCACATGACCGTTTGCAGCAGGATGGGTAAATGGCATTTTCAGTTCGATCATGCCGCCTTTATCACGCAGCAAGTCCGGGGTGTAAACCATTTGAAAGTGTGCACTGGCCGGGGTTGCCACCATAAACAATGAGGCAAAAACCGCAGTTACCGGTGAAAGGACAGTTGATCGGAAAGAAAACTTGTTATGGGTTAGCATCATAATTGCTCCGTCTGGTAATGGTTGTCAGTCGGAGTCGAGAAGGGGAAAGAAGTAAAGTAGTCAAAAGACCAAACTGTAGTCAAAAGACGCAATTACCTGATGAAGCCCTCCGCAACACCTGTATTACAAATCATCAAGCTGGTATCCGGACTCATCAGACGGGTGACCAATACACCCGATTACTTCACCTTCCCACAGGTTTTCAAGTCATCCGACCTGTTATTCACCTGCAGTGGCCTACGAAGTAATATGACCAATTTACCGTTGCGGGGGCAGTGCCGGGATTGCTTCGAAGCGCACCGACTTCCCAAATTGAAAGGCGATCTGATTTATTATTGAGCAGCCCTTTCATTCATGCTGTTAAACATGGCTTGACGATGGTGTAGGCACATTACTTTTTCACTCCGCATCTGTCAACTGAATTTAATGAATTGATCCGGCAGACTGTTTGCCCCGCAAGAGCGACCGCAAACAATCGCAGCTTTCTGTTTCAGGCTGGCAGCTTTTGGTTACCGGTGTCGATCATCCCTATTCCAGGCAGTTATCGTTTATTTGGGCCGTCTGTCGGCCTGGCTGGTCTGCTTCCTTTGCTGGTCTGCTTCCTTTAAGGAAGAATGGAAGGAAAGCGAGGAATTGCGAAAGAAGACAGTTTGCGCACACCTGTCATATATCTTAAACATACCTGCAATATACTTTAAACGTGCCTGTAATATAGTGCGAATAGTTCAAACCGAATTTGCCAGAAGCGAAACCCCGTTTTTGATCATGCAAGGCAGCAAGGCTCTGGCCATATCAGCCTTGTCAGCATTTTTTACAATCGAGTTCGAAGCACCTGAACACCTGATATTTCCACACCGGGCAACCCCGATTACACAAGCATAGAAACGATATAATACATTGATTGTAATAGTTATTTTCTACCCTAACCACCAGACCGAAACCTGCCCGTCGACCTGTTGAAAAAACTTGCCTTGTTGAATCGACATGATAAAGCGGGAACCTGACAGCAGCCAAGGCGATACAATCACCTCAAAAGTGTCAGGATTATTTACAACTAATTGATTCAGGTGACTGAAAAACGACACCAAATATATAGACCCTGTTTTTTTTAAAAAATTTCATTTATTTTTCAATGGATTATATGTTTCAGACACCTTTTTTAGGAAACTGGCATCATATCTGCATATTGTCCAGCACAGGTAAGATGAAAGGGTCTTTTGAATGCAACACTGTGCCGACCCGGAACCCTTTTCCCCAGACTGACAGTACAACTGCAGGTTCGTATATATAATGAGGACACTGAATATGAGAATTAATACTTTGTTAGCGGCTGGTGCCATTGCAATAACGTCAGCTGCTGTCCAGGCAGCACCGATGGTAAGTGTTGCCGGCGTACATTGGGACGCAGGTTCCAACTTTGACTTTACTTCAACTTCAGACCTGATTGAAGATCAGCTGGATCTGCCAAATGGTCAGAATGAGCTTCACGGGTTTGGTCTTATTAACAAGATCAACCAGACCAGCCAATCTGTTTTTTGCCCCTCAGGCTGCGAGTTGACCTATCAATTTGGCGGTTACACTGTAGCCACCACTACCCCGGACGGCAATGGTGGTGCGGCTATTGACTTCACCGGCGGCTGGATCAATTTCTACGTCGACAGCTCGACCGCGTACAATGCGGAAGACGAAAGTTCCGCCACCAATGGTGTTCTGTGGCTGTCACTGGCAGCACATGAGGTTGCCGGTATCACTCTGGAGGCGGCATTGACCAGTTTCGGCGCTGGCGTCGATAGCGGTACAGGTACCGGTCTTCTGGATGTTGTTGGTGGTCTTGCTGCTGCCAACTTTGACACCAACAGCCAGACTGACGGTTCTGATTTTGTTTTTTCTTCCAGTTACCAGCCAATTCCTTTTGGCCATGTAACCGCCGACGGTTATGAGTTGTTCGGCACTGCGGATCTGAGGGGTGAGTCCATAGCGGTTTCAGCTCCAACCACAACCCTGCTGTTTGGTCTGGGTCTGCTGGGTATGGCCGCTACTCGCAAGCGCACCTGAGATCATTGTAACAGAGCAGGTATTTTCCTGCTCTTATCAGAAGAAAGCTGCATTTAATGCAGCTTTTTTTATGCGCAGGTGTCAGTTTTTTTTACTATTTAACTTAAAAGATCCCCTCAACCTCATTACAACATACTGAATTTCATAGAACTTTTTATTCAGGCTCAATTATTGCTTTCATTCAGTCCATAGTAAAACAGCATCTTCAATTATTGTCAGCAGCCATTCCAGGCTTTTGCACTGTTCGGCACCCCGGGTGCCGTAAATTGTCGTAAACCGAGGAGAAAAAACTATGTCTACAAAAAGCATAATAGCAGGCACCGCGATGATTCTGGCAGGACTCGCCGGTACCGCTCAGTCAGCACTGGTAACCGTGGGTACGGCTGATTACCTGAACTCGTCCTACAATTTAATAGCAGACACCGACAGCAATCTGGTCTGGCTGGATTACACTGCTCCGGAAAATTACTGGGATGACCAGATGAACTGGGCAGCCGGCCTGAATCTGACCTATAACTGGGATTCAAATTCCGGGTATAACGTATCCTTTGTCGACAATAGCTGGAGACTGCCAGTTGTAACCAATGAAACTGAGGGTTATGGTGATTATAACGAACTGGCTCACCTTATTTTGACAGAGCTGGGTAATGCAAGCAGCCTGACTAACACCGGGGATTTTGATAATCTGGTTGAATACTGGTACTGGTTGGGTACAGAAAATGCGAATGATCCCTCCGAAGCCTGGGCTTTCAATTCGGTTGAGTTTATTTCCTCCTCCTACGGTGAACAGTATACCTGGTCAAAATCTTCCTGGATCCGTGTTGCCAAAGCCAACGCGATTGCCGTTCGTGGTGCGATCATCACTGCTTCCAATCCTAACCCCGTTCCACTTCCTGCAACAGCCTGGCTGTTTGGCGCAGCACTGCTTGGAATGGCCGGTTTGAAGCGCAAAAAATAACCCGCTGATCAGGCTCACAAAGACCTCCTTTTGGGGGTCTTTTTTTTGTTTTTTGTGCGAAATCGAAGAGAACAGTTAGCGCTTGACAGGGCTTTGCTCATCCAGTTTACGCAAATACTGTAACTTTTCCCGAATTTTGATTTCCATTCCCCTGGGCACCGGCTCATAAAACACTGTTCCCGTCAGTTCTTTCGGGAAATAGTTTTCGCCAGCCGCGTAGCCCCCTTCTTCGTCATGGGCATAGCGGTAGCCACTCCCGTAATCCAGTTCCTTCATCATAGAGGTGGGTGCATTGCGTAAATGCATTGGCACCTCACAGGCAGGTGAATCCTTTACCAGTGCCACCGCTTTATTGTAGGCCTTGTACACCGCATTGCTTTTAGGTGCCGAGGCCAGATAAACAACAGCCTGAGCCAGCGACAATTCGCCCTCCGGGCTGCCCAGTCGCTCCACCACATCCCAGGCATCAAGCGCAATTCTCAGGGCACGGGGGTCGGCATTGCCAATGTCTTCGCTGGCCATTCGAACGACTCTCCTGGCGATATAGAGAGGATCACAACCCCCGTCCAGCATGCGCACCATCCAGTACAGTGCGCCGTCCGGCGAGCTACCCCGCACGGATTTGTGCAGTGCCGATATCTGCTCGTAGAAAATATCCCCGCCCTTGTCGAAACGCCTGTGATCACCCTGTAACAGCAACGTCATCACTTCTTCGTCAATAACCAGCCTGCCGTTCACAGTTTCAGCGAGGTCTGCCGCAATCTCGACAAGATTCAACAAGCGCCGGGCATCACCGTCTGCTGCGCTAACCAGTTTTTGGCGATATTCTTCGGGCAGAAGGATTTGGCGCTCGGCCAGACCACCGCGAGGATCATTCAGGGCGATGTCAATCAGACGATTGAGCTCTTCCGGGCCAAGGCTTTTCAATACATAGACGCGGGAACGGGACAGGAGTGCGTTATTCAGTTCAAAAGAGGGGTTCTCCGTGGTCGCACCGATAAATACAATAGTGCCATTCTCGACAAAAGGCAAAAAGAGGTCTTGCTGAGCCTTGTTCAGCCGATGCACTTCATCGACAAAAAGCACCGTCTGCTCGCCTTTCATTTCCCTGGCAATTTTGGCGGTTTCAACGGCCTGACGAATGTCCTTTACCCCTCCCAATACCGCCGATATTGACAGAAAGCCGGCATGGCACTCTTTTGAAATCACTTTCGCCAGAGAGGTTTTACCAACCCCCGGAGGCCCCCAGAAAATCATGGAATGAAGACGACCGGAAGTAATCATGGTACGCAATGCCTGGCCTTCTCCAAGCAGGTGTTGCTGACCGATAAAATGTTCCAATGCAGCAGGTCGCAGGCGGGCAGCCAGCGGTTGCCAGGCGTCGCTGTCTTCCCTGTTCGCAAACAAATCGTAGTCTGACATTGTTTGTCCGGCAGTTTTTGGCTCGAAAATGAATCAACCCGGCCTGGTGTGCTGGTCTAGTTCTCTGAAATAATATCAACGCCTTCCGGTAAATCCAGCACAAAGTCTTTTTCAGTCAGAGGGAGGTTGGTTTCGCTACTGATAAAAGACAGGGTGGTTTTCTGCCCGAGACCGTCCCGGAGGCGCATTTCTACCAGTGCCTGGTCAACAAACTTGAGTTGCAGCGAGTCAAACAGGGATTCCTTGCCAATCGGTTCCAGGGCAAAGAATCGGTAGTTGTCTTTTTCAGTGAGACTGATGCGATAGTTGAGCCGTATCTGATCCTGGTCACCCGTTAACAGCATGGCCGGTGAATTACCCCGGGAATTGTCCATTTTCTGAATGGTGACTTGCTCAAGATCCGGGTCAAACACCTGTACCGTGGTGCCATCAGAAACGATAACCTGTTCCAGTGGCGGGTCGGTATGCCAGTAAAAATATCCGGGTTTCATCGCCTTTAACGTGCCGGTCGTTTGTTGAACTGTCCCGTTTTTATCAACTACAAACTGGGAGAAACCGGCCTGAAAGGTTTTTATGCCAGACAGAAGTGCAAGCAGTTGTTCTGTGCCACTCTGTGCTGATACAGACCCTCTCGATGCTGGCAATTCCCCGGAAACCGCGATTTGGGGCGCAAGCAGAAAGGCCAGAGTCAAAATCAAAGAACAAAAAGCTCGGAACACGGAAGTAAAATACATAAAAATAATCCTGGCTAAAGCTAGCCCTTGGGTGGTGGTGGAGCAATCACTTCTCTGGCTCCATTGTGGCCAGCCGGGCTGACAACGCCTGCGGCCTCCATGGATTCAACCAGATTTGCCGCCCGATTATAGCCGATTTTCAGTTTTCTCTGCACGGATGAAATGGAGGCTCGCCGGGATTCGGTCACAAAGGCAACGGCTTCATCATAGAGCGGGTCTGAGCCCTCTCCGCCGTCACCGCCTTCCGCCGACATACCGGGTATTGCATCACTGTCCCCTCCTTCCAGAACCGCGTTGATATAATCCGGCTCCCCGCGTTTTTTCCATTCAGCTACCAGTCTGTGCACCTCATCATCGGACACAAATGCGCCATGCACCCGTTCCGGCAGAGAGGTACCCGGTGGCAGATACAGCATATCACCATGACCCAGCAACTGCTCGGCTCCGCCCTGATCGATAATGGTTCTTGAATCTACTTTTGAAGATACCAGGAAGGATATTCGAGTGGGAATGTTTGCCTTGATCAGGCCGGTAATCACATCAACAGAAGGTCTTTGGGTGGCAAGTATCAGGTGAATACCCGCTGCCCTTGCTTTTTGCGCAATACGGGCGATGAGTTCTTCAACCTTTTTGCCAACGATCATCATCATGTCGGCAAATTCATCAATGACAACCACGATAAAAGGCAGTGTTTCCAGGTCCGGACGATCGGCCTCCGTGTTATCCAGCATTTCATCTGGCTGCCATAGCGGGTCTTTCAGCGGTTCGCCCTGGCTTTCGGCCTCTTTGACCTTGCGGTTAAAGCCGGCAATGTTTCGCACTCCCATGCTGGCCATCAGTTTATATCGCCGTTCCATTTCAGCCACACACCAGCGCAGGCCATTTGCGGCTTCTTTCATATCGGTGACAACCGGCGCAAGCAGATGAGGGATTCCTTCGTAGATCGATAATTCCAGCATTTTGGGGTCAACCATCAAAAACCGCACGTCATCCGGCGATGCCTTGAACAGAATACTCAGAATCATCGCGTTGATACCGACCGACTTGCCAGAGCCGGTCGTCCCCGCAACCAGAAGGTGAGGCATTTTGGCCAGATTCGCAATCACCGCGTTACCCGCAATATCATTCCCCAATGCCAAAGCCAGGGGGGAATCGGCCTTTTCGTATTCATCCGAGTAAAGTACCTCGCTAAATCGAACCACTTCCCGCACCTCATTGGGAATTTCGATCCCTACCACGGATTTGCCACGGATGACCTCGACCACACGAACACTGAGTACCGCCAGCGATCGGGCAAGGTCTTTGGCCAGGTTGGATATTTTCGCCACTTTGACGCCGGGCGCGGGCTGGATTTCGAACCGGGTAATCACAGGCCCGGGATTAACCGCAACGACCTCGGCAATTACACCAAAATCCTTGAGCTTGGTTTCCAGCAGATGGGACAGAGACTTCAGGTATTCGGGCGAAAAACCCTGGGTTTTATTTCTGTCCGGGGGATCAAGAATGGCGATTGACGGCAAGGGCCCTTCACTTACATCAAACAATGAACCCTGTGTTTCCCTGATTGCCCGTTTACCGGTTTTCTTTTTTCTGGTCTCCAGAGGTTTGATTTCAATGTCACGGTCAGGCCCGGGCGAGAGTTTCCCTCGGCCGGACGGAGCCTGTTTGGCTGATGAAGCTTTTATCGGGCTTTCCTCTGTCGGGCCTTTCTTTGTCATGCCCTTCTCTATCAGGCTTTCGGTGGCGACATTTTTGGCTGATCCGGTTCGGGTATCAGCAGCAGTTGTGTGAGCTTGCGTCCTGTTTCCATTGGGTAACAGGCTTTTTACCCTGGCCATCAGTCCGGCAAAAAGGCCCTTTTCGGGCTTGCCGGGCTGCTCTCTCCGGTCAACCGGGTGATCCGGTACCCTGTCCAGCAAAATGGGGGTTTTACCCCGGGGAAAAACCTGACTCTGAGCCGTCCCTCCAACAGCACCGGAGTTACTTTTGGAAGAAAACAACTGGCGAACTCTGTCAACAGCCCTGAGGCAAAGGCTTCCCAGTGCATCCATGACAGTAAACCACGAAATACCGGTGAACAGGGTTATACCGAATAATAAAACGGGGACCAGCAGCAGCGTCGTACCAACACGGTTAAATTCATGCACCATGGAAACGGCAATTTCATTGCCAATTACTCCGCCGGCATTGACTCCAAGGCCAACGACCGAATACAGGTCGAGAAAGCTCGTTGAAGCTGCCAGTATTAAAACAAAACCGGCGAATCTGAGCATGAATAGAGGCCAGTGAACAGGCGCATTCAGTTTTCTGTGCAGAAACAGTTGCCAGGCACGAAACGCCAGTAATACGGGAAAGAGAAAAGCGACATGGCCAAAAAAATAAAACAGCACACTTGCGAACCACGCCCCGGCTCGCCCCCCGTAATTGGTTACCATGCCATCGCTCCCGGTGGTAGCCCAACCGGGGTCATCCGGGTTATAGCTGACAAGGGCCATCATCAGGTAGACACAGAGTGCTATCAACCCGATCAGCGCACCCTCCTTTGCCCCCCGACTGACATAGGTGTGAAACTGTTGCTGTTTGTCTTTGATTGTTGTCTGTTGGGACATGGGCGCCCTGGCCGATTTTAAACTATTGAGCTATTGAGTTTCCAAACTAACGAACTTCCAACCTGATGAACGTCCAGACTGCCGGGAGATCAGGTTAACCTGGAAAAGCAATGTATTGATAACTATAGATGTTTTATCAGGTTTTTGCCCGGGTAAGGCTGTCAAACCGTCAACAATTTGCAAAGCCTCGGCCCAGATCGGTTTTAATATCAGCGACATCCTCCAGCCCGACAGACAGTCTGATCAAATTGTCGGTAATGCCGGATCGCGCCTTATCCCGGTCGGACAACCTGCCATGTGTCGTCGTTGCCGGATGGGTAATGGTGGTTTTTACATCACCCAGATTGGCCGTAATGGAAATCATTTTGGTACCGTCAATAAAAGACCAGGCCGTTTCCCTGCCCCCTTTGATACGAAATGCCACAACCCCGCCAAAGGCCATTTGCTGCCGCCTGGCCAACTCGTGTTGCGGGTGATCAGGCAAACCGGAATAAAACACGGTTTCAACCTGCGGGTGTGATTGCAGCCAGACAGCGATTTCCATCGCAGCCGCGCTGTGCGCCTTCATTCTCAGCGAAAGGGTTTCCAGCCCTTTCAGGAATACCCAGGCATTAAACGGGCTCATCGTCGTGCCCGCAGAACGCAAAAACCCGAACACCTCTTCCATCAGGGCATCACTGCCCACCGCCACACCGCCAACACAGCGGCCCTGCCCGTCCAGATACTTGGTTGCAGAATGAATAACGATATCCGCTCCGAGATCGAGTGGTCGCTGCAAGGCAGGCGTACAGAAACAATTATCAACCACCAGTATGCACTGGTGAGCTTTGGCCATATCTGCCAGACGAGACAAATCGGCGATTTCGGACAGGGGATTGGACGGTGTTTCGAGAAACAGCATTCGGGTTGAGGGCTGAATGGCCTGAGCCCATTGTTGATAGTCCACAAGATCGACAAAAGTGCTGGTCACACCAAATTTCACCATAAACTTTTCCAGCAACGCATTGGTTGTGCCAAAGACACTTCGAGAGCAGACGATATGATCACCGGCTGTTAGCAGGCCCATAAATGTAGCAAGTATGGCCGCCATTCCCGAGGAAGTGGCAACGGCTCTCTCTCCCCCTTCCAGAGCGGCGATTCGCTCCTCAAACATGGCAACGGAGGGATTGGTGAAACGGGAATAGATATTCCCCGGTTGTTCACCCGCAAAACGGGCAGCTGCCTCATGGGCGGTATTAAAAACAAAACTCGAAGTGGGATAAATCGCTTCGCTGTGTTCAAGCTGATGCGACCTTTGCTGACCGGCACGCACAGACAGGGTGTCGAAACCTGCATTTTCAAGGTCGGATTCGGGAATATTTCCTGAAAGGTGTTTAATATCGGCCATTTTACTCGCTGTTGTGTATATCCAGAACTTCGTTATCGGTTTCAACAAGCATATCCTTATTCAGCTTTGCCTTGCTGGCGTCGCTTCGCTTGTTCTCCAGCATGGCCAGATATTCCGGTGTCACCGTGCCGGTAACATACTTGCCATTGAAAACAGAGCAATCAAAGGCCGTGATACCCGGGTTACCTTCGCGTGCGCATTCAATCAGGTCTTCGAGATCCTGGTAGATCAGCCAGTCCGCGCCAATCAACTGCTCGACTTCTTTGGTGGTTCGGCCATGCGCGATCAGCTCATGGGCGCTGGGCATATCAATCCCGTACACATTCGGATACCGGACAGCAGGCGCGGCCGAGGCAAAGTACACCCGTTTGGCTCCTGCATCTCTGGCCATCTGGACAATTTCCTTGCAGGTCGTTCCCCTCACAATGGAATCATCCACCAGCATGACGTTTTTATCCTTGAACTCGAGCTCGATCGCGTTCAGTTTTTGGCGAACCGACTTTTTGCGCTGACCCTGGCCTGGCATAATGAAGGTACGGCCAATGTAGCGATTTTTCATAAAGCCTTCACGGAACTTGACACCGAGATTGTGCGCCATTTGCATGGCGGAGGTACGACTGGTGTCAGGAATGGGAATCACCACATCGATATCATGCCCGGGGCGCAGTTCGAGTACCTTTTCTGCGAGTTTTTCACCCATGCGCAGACGAGCCTTGTATACCGAAACGCCATCCATAATGCTATCAGGCCTGGCAAAATAGACGTACTCAAAAATACAGGGGTTCAGGCTGTGGGTTTCTGCACATTGCTGCGCATAGAGTTTTCCTTCCGATTCGATATAGACTGCTTCACCGGGTTCTATATCACGAATCAGAGTAAAACCCAGAGCACTCAGGGCGACACTTTCAGAGGCGATCATATATTCAGCCCCGTTGCCGGAATCCCGCTTGCCGTAGCATATCGGGCGAATCCCGTTGGGGTCTCGAAATGCGACAATACCGTAGCCGGTAATCATGCAAATAGCGGCATAGCCACCCTGAACCCGGCGATGTACGGCTTTGACAGCGGCAAAGATATCCTCTTTTGTCGGCTTCAGCTTGCCCAGTTTCTGTAGCTCGTGGGCAAATACGTTCAACAGGACTTCCGAATCCGAATTGGTATTGATATGGCGCAGGTCGGCACGAAAAAGAGCTTCCGTAAGCTCGGCAACGTTCGTCAGGTTGCCATTATGCGCCAGGGTAATTCCATAGGGAGAGTTGACATAAAATGGCTGGGATTCAGCAGAACTGGAACTGCCGGCTGTCGGGTAACGCACATGACCAATCCCGACGTTTCCCTGCAACCGCCGCATATGGCGCGTTCGAAAAACATCGCGAACCAGGCCGTTGTCTTTTCGAAGAAAGAACCGCTCATCCTGAAATGTAACCATGCCGGCGGCATCCTGCCCCCTGTGCTGCAGGACAGTCAACGCGTCATAGAGAGACTGATTGACATTTTCTTTCCCCACGATTCCAACGATACCGCACATCTAGCCTTTCCTCATTTTCAACAAAACCCGTTAACCTTTACAACAAGTGGCGTTGGTATACAGAACCGGTGTACAAAACCGGTATAAAAAACTGGTATAAAAAACTGGTAAAAAACAGGCTCCTCAAAAAACAGAGCGATACAGCCCAGCATAGTAGCGTTTGTCAGCGATGCAACACAGCGAACCAAACCGGGCTTTAAATTTTTTCCATCAGTTTGCCAAATTCATCACCAAAACTTTTCCTGGACCACTGCTCGATCAGCTCAAAACGCTCGATCAACAATGAGTCATGCCACCAGGGGTCGGAAGGCAGCGGTGTGTATCGCAATACAGCGATAACTACCACAGACAGAATGATGCCACGACCAATACCAAAAAATACACCAAGAATGCGGTCAGTCGTACTCAGACCGGAAATTCTGATCAGCTCTGAAACCAGACGATTGACCAGTGCCCCGACCAGAAGGGTGACAACAAAAAGAATGACGAAAGCAACAACAGCGCGAATCGAGGGAGTACCTGTGTAACTCTCAAGCAATACTTGCAGACGACCGGAAAAGGCACGAGCGACAATGAAGGCCGCAACCCAGGTAACAAGTGACAGGGCTTCTTTGACAAAGCCCCTTTTCAGACTGATTAGCCCGGATATAGCAACAATACCGATCAACACCCAGTCTGCCCAGTTCAATTGTTCCATGAAATATTTTTTTGCCTGTGTTGCCTGTCAGTCTTGTGAGCTGCTCATTGCTCCGTGACCGTCGGAGTGACGTTGCCGCCGCAGGGCTGCGTGCCCTTGCCCTGCCTTGCAACCGGGGTCAGCCGGTATCAACAGCAGCCAGGTCAGGCCGTGAGCAGATTATGGCGCGCATTCTAACAAAGATTTATCACAGTACAACCATTTTAACGATGAGAGGGTAACGATGAGGCTGCCAATCAATACTTCACCAGGAGACTTTTTGATCTCAAATAAAGATCCAGTGATTTTTTTGCCTTGCTTGCATCTGCCTTTTTTTCAAATGGGCCAACCAATACCTTGGTCATTCTCATGCTGCCTGCCCTGAATTTCAAGGTGTGCACCATAAAGCCCCGCTGCCTGATCTTTTTGGCAAGATTCAGCGCATTTTCCCTGGCACCAAAGGAACCCAGTTGCACCATCCACTTTCCTGCGAAGGTGGCCCTGTTGGCCTGTTTAGCGGTCTGTTTGCCCGTTTGCTTCTTGTCTGCCTTTTCTACCTTTGCCGGTTGCCCTGGCTTGTTGTCAGACTCTTTGGCTGTTACAACAGAATTCGTGCTTTTGCCAGGATTTGCAGCCTGATGATCCGTTTTTTCTCTTCCAGGGCTATTGCGAGTTGAAGCCCCGGCATCCTGGCCGGTTACTGCCACTTTCTCCTCGCGGGTCGCTTGCAGCCGTTTTTTTTCATCACTGATTACCGCAATCACGGATTCAGCGATACCTCTACCCGGCTCATTTTTCGCATTTTCGACAGACTCGGCCAGTTTATCCAGGTTTTTTTGCCGGGAATGATCCAAGTCCAGAACGGGACGTTTCGGTTTTTCAATCTGAATAATCTTTTCAGGAGGCTGATCCGGCACCGCGATAATAATCGAGTTTTTTTCTTCCCGGGGCTGGTCAAAAATCATCGGCAGGAATATAACCGCCAACGAAACCAGCGCTATTGCACCAGCCAGACGCTGCTTCAGCCCGGCATGAGTGAGGCGTGAGTCACTGTCATATCTGAAATCGGAATGATGCTCTCTGTCGTTCACGCCTCTATCTCCCGTTCGCTCACACTTCTATCCCCTTTTCATCCACGCCCCTGCTCCTGTTTGCCCTGTTTGTCAAAAACGACTGCACTTCTGCCACCGCGTAGAATGAGCCCAAAACCATAATAGTATCATTTCGGTCACAGGCGATGTTTTCTGCACGAACCACTGCCTCACCAAGGGTAGGCAGACACTCGGCGTTGGTCGCATTGTCACCCAGGACAGCAGTCAATTGCGCCAGGCTCAGCGCCCTGTCAACCTGCATGGGCCAGCCTGCCCAGGAATCCACTGTCTTGTCCAGCAGACTGACAATACCCTTGCTGTCTTTATCCTTCAATGCCGAAAACAGACAAACAATCTTACCCCGCCGCCGCTGCCTTGTTGCCTGGAGTAACCGACTCAAATATTCAGCCGCATGCACATTATGCGCAACATCATAAATGTATTTCGGGTTGTTTTTATCCACCTCAAAACGTCCGGGCACCGAAATCAGGCTCAGGCAATGGTCGATGTCGATTTTATCCAGCCGGACACCGGTCAATGCCAGTGCCTGGATGGCGCAGAGCCGGTTTGATACGGGAATACTCTGTTCGGACAACACTGTTCGGACAAAGTCTCCGTCAGCCATTTGATAAGAGACCGGAACCGGTGCATCCGGAATCGGTTGTTGCGCACTGTTTTGAGCCAGAAATACCGGGCTGTCAGTCATGGTTTCGGTTGCCGGTTCACTGTCCGCATCAAGCACCCCGAAGTCCCTGCCAAACACTCTCAGATCGACATTTTGGGCTGATGCCTGCTGCAAGATACTCTTTGTCGGGTTCACCTCTCCGTATACACACACACCGCCTGGCCGCATGATGCCTGCTTTTTCGAAACCGATGGATTCTCGATCCTCTCCCAGCCAGTCCTGATGATCCAGCCCCACAGAGGTAATCACACTGACATCAGGCTCAACGATATTGACCGCATCCAGTCGCCCGCCCAGCCCCACTTCCAACAGGGCAAAATCCGGCATTTGTCTGGCTATAATAAAAAGTGCAGCCAGCGTGGTAAACTCGAAATAGGTCAGGGAAACCTGCCCCCTGTGGCTCTCCACCCTTTCAAAAGCCTCAACCCATGTCTCGTCCGACATATTTCGACCATCAATTCGGACTCGCTCATTGAAAAAATGAATATGCGGAGAAAGATAGCAGCCTGTCGATTTCCCTGCGGATTGCAGCAATGCTTCCATGGCCGCTATTGTGGTGCCTTTTCCGTTCGTTCCGGCCACCAGGATAACGCATCCGGCAATCTTGCCGATGTTCATATCACGAAAGACAGTCAGCACCCGATCCAGGCCAAGGTCTATTTCACTGGTATGCAAACCTTCCAGAAAGGAAAGCCATTCGTGCAGATTTTTGCAAGGTACGGGTTGTGATGACATAGAGCCTGAAAACCTGGTTTTTTGGAAGAAGCGGTTTGTAGAAGAAACGGGTTTTATGGATCAGTATGGGGACAGCACCGACACCCTGGTGACCGACTGCTTTCCCGACCGGATATCATGGTGAATCGTATCTGCTCACGCCCGCCTGTACCGGGTGGACGAGCAGTTACAGCGAATCCATGGCTTTTCGAATCGGGCCAAGAAACGCCTGTAATTGTTCAGGAATTTGTTCAGGCCGGGCAACATTGGCTGCGATAATGTTGACCAGGCTGCTGCCTATGATAATTCCGTCACTGACCCTGGCAACGGCACAGGCGGTTTCCACATTCCTGATGCCGAAACCAACACCGACAGGCAAGGCGGTTTTTTGTTTGATGGACGCGACTTTTTCAGCCACCTCATCAGCATCCAGGCTTGCGGAGCCGGTGACGCCCTTGACAGAAACATAATAAACGTATCCCGAGCTCTGTTGACAAATGGCTTCGACACGGTCTTCTGTGGTAGTCGGCGCAATCAAAAAGATGCAGTCCAGTTTTTTACTGCGCAATAACGCAACGGTATCGGCACCTTCCTCCGGGGGCATATCAACGATCAACACCCCGTTAACACCGGCTTTATGGGCCTTGTCAGCAAAAACCTCATAGCCCATAACCTCGACCGGATTCAGGTACCCCATTAAAACAACGGGAGTATGCCGGTTTGTCTGACGAAACTGCGCCACCATTTCCAACACCTCGTTGAGCGAAGTGGAGTGTGTCAACGCACGCTCGCACGCAAGTTGTATGACAGGGCCATCCGCCATCGGGTCTGAAAACGGCACGCCCAACTCGATAATGTCTGCTCCGGCTTCAACCAGTGCGTGCATGATGCCGACCGTGTGATCCGGGTGAGGATCTCCGGCCGTCACATAGGGTATCAGCGCCTTTTTTCCTTCTGATTTCAGTCGGGTTAGTGTCTGATCGATCAAGCTCATTGTTCTTTCCTTCCTGTTGCCCCGCTCATACCTGAATGCCGTCAATTTGCGCGATAGTATGAATATCCTTGTCGCCTCGCCCGGACAGGTTCACCAGAATCACTTCATCCGGAGACATTTCCCTGGCCAGTTTCATCGCCCAGGCGATGGCATGGCTTGACTCCAAAGCCGGCATGATTCCTTCGATACGGGTTAACTCCCGAAACGCTCCTAATGCTTCTTCATCTGTAACGGCAACATATTCGGCCCGTTTCATATCCTTCAGCCAGCTATGTTCCGGCCCCACTCCGGGATAATCCAGCCCGGCCGAAACAGAGTGAGTGCTTTGTATCTGACCGTTCTCATCCTCCATCAGATAGGTGCGATTTCCATGTAGCACTCCCGGTTTGCCGACACACAAGGGAGCCGCGTGACGACCGGTTTCAACACCGTGACCGCCCGCTTCAACGCCGTACATTTTGACCGATTCATCACCGATAAAGGGATGGAACAGGCCGATTGCATTGGAGCCACCACCCACACAGGCGACCAGCGCATCAGGCAAGCGTCCTTCCTTTTCCATGATTTGCACACGAGCCTCACGCCCGATAACAGATTGAAAGTCTCTGACCAGTTTGGGATAAGGGTGCGGGCCGGCCACTGTACCGATAATGTAAAAGGTATCATCAACACGAGTGACCCAGTCCCTCAGTGCTTCATTCATCGCATCTTTCAGGGTTTTGGTACCACTTTCTACCGGCTCCACCTCCGCGCCCAGCAGCTTCATGCGATATACATTCAGTGCCTGGCGTTTCACGTCTTCACTTCCCATAAACACCTTGCATTCCAGGCCCAAACGTGCGGCAACAGTAGCTGTCGCTACGCCATGTTGCCCGGCACCCGTTTCGGCTATGACTCTGGGCTTGCCAATATGCCTGGCCAGAAGCGCCTGGCCGATCGTATTGTTTACCTTGTGGGCACCGGTATGATTCAGGTCTTCCCTTTTCAGGTATATTTTTGCCCCTCCCACCTTTTTGGTGAGATGAGCAGCAAAATACAGGGGTGAAGGGCGGCCCACGTAATCCGCGAGATCCTTGTCAAAGTCTTTGACAAACTCCGGGTTATCACTCAACAACGCATACTGCTGCTCAAGTTGCAACAGTGCAGGCATCAGTGTCTCAGAGACAAATCGCCCGCCATAAGGGCCAAAATGTCCTGCTGAATCAGGGAGTTGTTCCAAACTTTCCTTAGAAAACGGGTTTTGCACCTTGCACCTCTTTTACGAATGCGATGATCGCATCCTTATCTTTAATTCCTTTGTCTTTTTCGACCCCGCCACTGACATCAACCGCATAGGGTTGAACCGAGCGGATTGCACCGGCTACATTTGATGCGTTGAGTCCACCTGCAAGAATCAGCCGGTCGCCACAATTTTTTGGCAATAGCTCCCAGTCGAAGACCTCGCCCGTACCACCTGGCACTCCGTGCACATAAGTATCGGCAAGAATCCCCCGGGCTGCGACATAATCAGCCATGGCCCTGGTCACAGTCCATCGATCCTGCACTCGAACCGCTTTTATAAATGGCTTGTTGAACTGCTGACAAAAGGCAGGGAGCTCATCACCATGAAACTGAAACAGATCCAGGCCTGCGACATTGTTGATCTGTTCGATTTCCGCTTTGCTGTGATTAACGAACAAACCGACCACAGTAACAAAGGCCGGCAAACGGTCTCTTATTTCACGCACGGCTTCCGGGGTGATATAGCGGGGACTTTTTTTATAGAACACAAACCCGAGGGCGTCTGCTCCGGCACGTACTCCGGATAAAGCATCCTCCAACCGGGTGATACCGCATAGTTTGATTCTTGTTCTAGCCATAATGCATGATGACCATTAGTTTGATAGCAAAATTTGATAGCAAAGCGACAATAACATGACAATAAAACGGACAAGCGCACACTGTGCGCCGGAAAACATGCGATATTACATAAAGAAGGGGGTAATAGGCAATTGTGGAACAGGGTATTTTCCCGGGTAGTCTACTCCTGACAGGTACAAACCGAAGGGTTTGGCCGTGACCCCGCCCTTTTTTCTGTCCCTGGCATCCAGTACCTCCTGCACCCAGGAAGCAGGCTTTTCACCTGCACCCACGGCCATTAGCACCCCGGCAATATTTCTGACCATATGATGCAGGAATGCATTGGCTTTGATTTCTATTTCAACCAGCATCCCGAGGCGCCTGACCCGGACAAACTCCACATTTCTGAAAGGCGTATTGGACTGGCACTCGGCAGCGCGAAATGAAGAATAATCATTTTCACCCACCAGGCACTGTGCTGCCTTGTGCATTTCTCGCTCGTCCAATGGCTGGTAGCACCAGGTCAGGCGTCTGGTTTGTGCTGCCGGCCTGATCGGGCCATTGTAAATAAAATAGCGATAAGTGCGGGCAGTAGCGGAAAATCTTGCACTGAATTCGGTGTCTGTATTGTCAAACCAGTGCACGGCAATATCATCGGGCAAATGGGTATTTACTCCAAACACCCAGGATCTCATATTTCTTACTGCCGAGGTGTCAAAGTGAATCACCTGGTGACAGGCATGAACACTGGCGTCGGTTCGCCCCGCACAAACGATTTCAATTTTTTCGTTCGCAACAAACGAAAGCGCCGACTCCAATTTTAACTGGATAGTGGGTAAACCGGATTTCTGCGCCTGCCAACCATGATAGGCTGTTCCATCATATTCACAGACACAGACAACACGACCGGCACCGACAGGAGCCGTAGTCGTGTAGGAGATTGGATAATTCATAAACCTAACCATCGTTTGCGGATAATCAGGCGCGAATGTAAGCGATCAGGCAGAGCCTAGTCCAGTCCTTTCATCAATTGACGAGCTTCAAGCTTCTGGTCTTCGTTACCTTCAATGACGACTTCATCAAGAATATCCCTGGCACCTTCCATATCCCCCATATCAATATAGGCTCTCGCGAGATCAAGTTTGGTCTCAACCTCATCAGCACCGGAAAGAAAGTCAAAGTCCTCATCATCTTCAACTTCACCAGCCTGATCAACCGGATTTTCATCCACCTGGGCATCGAGACTGCCGCTGACTTCCGAATCAGGCTTCGTTGCAGCGCTGTCTCTGTCACCGTCATCAGAATGATCCAGGCTGAACCCTTCACCCAGCACCTCGGAAATCTCCAGTTCCTTCAGCTCATCATCGTTCTCAAGGTCTTTCAGATCGAGCGTTTTATTCAATTCAAGCTCGTCACCGGAATCCAGCAACTCCAACTCGTCATCGTTACCTGGCAACACTGTGTCAGAACCCTCTTCATGGTCAATTCTCTCGTTAACCAGATCCATTTCAGCATTAATTTCAGCATCCAGGTCTTCCAGGGACAAATCTTCATCCAGTTCCAGGTCGTCCAGGTCTTCCAGGTCAGGATCCTGGCGGCGGTCTTTTTCGGTCTCACCCGTCAATATCGAGGAAACACCCTCGAGTTCCTGTTTTACAGAATCGAGACTGATAGAGTCTTCCCGGTTCAGATCAAGGTCGGATTCCAGGTTTTCGAAATCGTTTTCCAGACTGACATCAACCACGTCAGATGAAGTGACAATGTCTTCTTCGAGTAATGCATCCCGGCCACTGTCCGGTGTCCTGCTGTGTAACTGGTTATCTTCTGCCAGTTCATTTTCGTCTCGAAGATCAAAAAGAGTTTCTTCTTCGCCCTGAACCTGACGGCCTTGAAACGGGTCAACAGATTCATCCAGTTCAAAATTCAACTCATCATCGGCACCAATCGACCTGCCGATCTTGCGACCAGTGCCGGTTGAGCCATCAACACCGGAGGACAGCAGTTCATTTTCAAGATCATCAATGGAGATTTCAGGGTCATCATCAACAGGCCTGACCATGCCCAGGCTCAGTTCGTCAGCAGCGGCCAGAGCCTCTTCATCGTCCAGCGCTTCAATTTCCCTGTACTGTTTGAAGAAGGCTTCGTTATCACCTGATTCCTTATATACTTCAAGCAGCTTGAGTCGAATGTCAGAACGCCCCGGCTCTTCCGAAACCGCTGCCTCAAGCACGGTGACTGCCTGATCGAAACGACCGTATGCAATATATACATCTGCTTCGGAAACAGGATCATCAGAAACACCTTTTTGCGAGATTTGTGAAACTGCATCTTCCTCGGCGTCGGCAAAGCCCAGGTCGATCTGCTCTTCCGTTTCAGCATCGATGGCCAGGCTTTCATGGAAGTCTCTATCTTTTTTGGCATCCCGCCTGAACAAACCGATCAGCCCCAGAACCAAAACCAGGGCACCGGCTATGCCTCCTCCCAGGTACAGGGGATTACCCATTATGGTATCAACCAGACCCGGTTCCCTGGCCGGGGGTTCAGGCTCGGAAACAGCCGGTTCGGGCGTGTTGACCGCCTGATCTGGCAGAACCGGTGCAGAACCGGCATCATCAACCGCATCAGACACACCGGATTCATCGACCGCTCCTGTCAACGACGAACTCGCCAGCTCTGCGCCCTGCGCACCTTCGTCTGCTGTGACCTCTCCCTCTTCACCGTTACCTTCACCAATAACAGCGCCATCTTCAAGCGTGCCATCCTCGGCAACACCTGCTTCGGAAGAAGCGTCTTCAACAGCACCTTCATCGACAGGGCTGTCTGTCGCCGAGCTGTCAAGCGAGGTTTTCCCTGCCGGGTTCGCTGGCGATTCAGTGTCGGTCAAAGCCTGGTCGGAAGTGGTGCCAGCGGCGTTATCCTCCGCCTCGGTTACCTGACCAAACTGCCGCTGCATGTCAGCCAGCTCGTCATCTTTGAGTGTGAGCAGCCGTTGCAATGTCTGCAACTGGTCTTCCAGATCCCTGACCCGACTGGCCAATTCATCATTTTCCACTTCGGCCCTGTCGAGTTTTTCCAGAGTAACCGCGAGGTTTTCCTCTACGGCGCTGCCACCACCGACTCTGGATTTGCCGGCATGGGCCCCGGATTCAGCATCATCTGTCTGCTCATCCGGAGCTACTACAATTTTGAGCTCGGAACCGTCCGATTTATTGGAAACAGCCCTGGAGGTGCGGCTGGAAACAGGCCCGAGCGTGCTATCTATTTGCCTTGAAGAAAGATCCCGCCCTGTTTCAAAGGCACGGTTCTGCACGATTACATCCTGAATTGCCTGGCTGCGTGTGCGGGCCTCGATGTCATAGGAATCGGGCAAGCGTAATATTTTGCCTGATTTGAGCAGATTAATGTTCCCTTTGGAAAAGGCGTCAGGGTTAAGATCCTGAATAGCCAGCATCACTTGCTGAGGAGAATAGCGTTTGTCAGGCCTGACTTTCAGTGCAATTGCCCATAGTGTATCGGACTTTCCGGTCGGCCCGTAAGTGTCACCAGTGAAGGTATCAGAAGTAGTATAGGAAGTGGCATAGGAAGTAGCGGGAACACTGTTTGGCGGAACGAAAGGAGTGGCAGCTGACGGATCCATATAACTCACGTCACCGGTCTGTTCCTGCATCAGGGCATCGTTCTCATCCAGCACCTCGATATCGGGCAACATGCTGATTGCGGGAGAGACAGCATCCGATGGTGTTGACTGTGCCCCCTGGGAAAACAGGGGTGGATCAATCAACATGGCGTATTCACGCAACAACCGCCCGCTTGGCCAGATCACCTCAACCAGGAAGTTGAGATAGGGCTCTCGAACGGGCCTGGTTGTGGACAGTTCTATAACGGTATTGCCCCGTTTGTTTTTGGTGACTTGAAAACGAATATCAGACAGAAAATAGAGCCGGTCTATTTTTGCTTTGGCAAACTCCTCTCTCGATGCCAAAGCCGGCAATATTTCACTTTTCTCAAGGTCTCGAATGTTTACCAGTTCGATTTCTGCACGGAGTGGCTGATTCAAAGACGAATGTACCGTCGCCTCCCCCAAACCCAGTGCATTGGCAGTACCGGTACCCATTGCGCTGACTAGCGAAAGAGCTATTGCAAGCTTGCGCATCATAATATCTTTCCTTTATTTATGTTTAAACAGCCCGACAAACAGTGATTGTCTTTTTGCATGTCTCTCTGGAGCAATCGCCTTTGCCTGTGAACCAACCCTGAACCACATCGAAACCCGGTTGAACCAATCTGAAACCGAAAACTGATATGTTTTGACCCGATTTGTTTTGGCCTGATTTGTTTTGATAAACGGGCAGTTAATCCCGACTATTCAAAAATCACTTTCAAATCGATAACCAAGTGTTAAGTATTGTTCATAAACTCCGTTTTATCAACAAATCTGTTCGTCACAAACCGTTTTCCGGTTTTTTTTAACAGTCTGCCGGTCAGCGCAATGAAATCGAGCGCCCGGGTACTTGACATGATCAAGATTATCCTGAAACCGACGAACCCTTTTATTGACAGCTATTGACAGCCTTCTGTTAGGAAGAATAGAAGATAAATGGTTTTTTACCTAAAGAATTACAGCCTGATCACCAACAATTCCAACAAAAAAACGGGTAAGGGAATAGTAAACGGTGAAGCGGCAGGAATAAACAACCAAAACCGAAAGCTTCCCCCTCATTGCAAGGGGGAAGCAGGTAATAACGACAGGGTTTTTCAGATTCTCAATACGACTCAGACTTCCAATACAATGCGAAGCATACGCCTCAATGGCTCCGCTGCACCCCACAACAACTGATCTCCTACAGTGAACGCCGAAACGTATTCAGGCCCCAAGGACAACTTTCTGATCCGACCTGTCGGCACAGACAAGTTGCCGTTAACAACGGCCGGAGAAAGTGCTTCCACAGTTTGTTGTCGCTCATTGGGCACAACAGATACCCACTCGTTTGAACTGGCGATTATCTGTTCAATCTGACCCACAGACACATCCTGGCGCAGTTTTATTGTCAGAGCCTGGCTGTGACAACGCATGGCACCAACTCTCACGCAAATTCCGTCAATGGGCACCGGGTTGTCAGACAAACCCAATATCTTGTTGGTTTCAACTTCAGCTTTCCATTCTTCCCTGGTCTGGCCATTGTCTACAGGAGTATCGATCCAGGGAATCAGGCTGCCCGCCAGCGGCACACCAAAAGCATCGGTCGGGAATGACCCGCTGCGCATTTTATCTGCCACAATGCGATCCACTTCCAGAATCGCCGCAGCGGGATCGAGTTTGTCAGCGACCGACGCATGAATGGCACCCATCTGGGCAATCAACTCTTTCATATTTCGCGCACCGGCTCCGGACGCGGCCTGATAGGTCATGGGGGAAATCCACTCAACCAGATTCTCACGAAACAGGCCGCCGATGGCCATCAACATCAGGCTGACGGTGCAGTTACCACCGATATAGTTTTTCACACCCTTGTCAAGGGCCTGGTCGATGACGGACCTGTTGACGGGGTCAAGAACAATCACGGAATCTTCGGCCATTCTCAATGCTGATGCTGCATCAATCCAGTAACCATTCCAGCCCGTTTGACGAAGCGCCGGAAAAACCTGTCTGGTATAGTCGTCCCCCTGACAGGTTACAATCACATCCATCTCCGCTAACGCAGTGATATCGTTCGCATCTTTCAGAACCGATGTTTTACCACCAAACTCCGGCGCATTCTTCCCCGCCTGAGATGTGGAGAAAAAAGTGGCATCAAACAATGCAAAATCATTCTCCTGTTTCATTCGATCCATCAACACGGAACCAACCATGCCTCGCCAACCAACCAGTCCTGTTTTTTTCATCTACCCGACCACTTTAACAATTGAAAAGTTAACATTTAAAAAGGGCTATCATATCGGAATCGCCGCCAGGATGAAATCAACCTGAAGCCATTGCGCAAGTTTTATGATTTCCTGCCTGCCGGTAAAATCGGATCAGATCAGCCCGGCCAGGCAAGTCAATACCGCCTCACCCATTTCTTCCGTGCCGACCTGTTTGCTTCCTTGCGAATAAATATCCGGTGTTCTCAGCCCCGTATCCAGCACATTGTTGACCGCCTTTTCAATCAGGTCTGCAGCTTCGGGCCTGTCCAGGCTATAACGCAACATCATCGCGGCAGACAGGATAGTCGCCAGGGGGTTGGCAACACCCTGCCCGGCAATATCAGGCGCACTGCCATGACAGGGTTCGTACATCCCCTTGTTGTTCGCATCCAGCGATGCCGAAGGCAACATGCCAATGGAGCCGGTCAGCATGGCGGCGGCATCCGACAGAATATCGCCAAACATATTGCCGGTCACCATAACATCAAACTGTTTCGGCGCACGAACCAGCTGCATGGCAGCATTGTCCACATACATGTGGCTCAATTCCACATCCGGGTACTCTTTCGCCATTTCATCCATCAGCTCCCGCCACAACACGGTCACTTCCAGAACGTTTGCCTTATCTACCGAGCACAACTTGCCGCCGCGCTTGCGAGCCGCCTCAAAGGCGACTTTTCCGATCCGTTTGATTTCGGACTCGGTATAAACATAGGTATTGAAGCCCTGACGCTCGCCGTTTTCCAGGGTTTTCACGCCACGGGGCTGGCCAAAGTAAATGCCCCCGGTGAGTTCCCGAACAATGAGAATATCCAGACCAGACACCACTTCCGGCTTGAGTGTAGAGGCATCCGCCAACTGGGGATACAAGATGGCCGGGCGCAGGTTGCCAAAGAGTTGCAAGCCGGATCGCAAACCGAGCAAGCCTTTTTCGGGCCGAATTGCCATATCCAGCGAATCCCATTTGGGGCCACCGACAGCACCCAGCAAAATAGCGTCAGCCGCTTTTGCCTGATCCATGGTCACATCCGGCAAGGGAACACCGTGAGCGTCAATGGCTGCCCCGCCGACCAGCCCGCTGTCCAGGTCGAGGCCAAGGCCGAGTCTGTCATTTAAAAATTCCAACACTTTTTCGGCTTGAGCCGTGATTTCAGGGCCGATGCCATCACCTGGCAATAAAAGTACTTTTTGTGTCATTTTATTTATCCCACTATTCCAATCAGTTATCCAGCACCAAACAACCAGGGCGATTGTTGGCGCATCCTGTTTTCGTATTCCTTAATCGCATCCGCCTCTTGCAGGGTAAGACCGATATCATCCAGACCATTGAGCAAACAGTGCTTGCGAAAATCATCCACCTCAAAGGCATAAACAGTACCGGATGGCGAAATCACCCGTTGTTCAGCCAAATCCACTTCCAGTGAATACCCTTCATTTGCCTCACACTCTGCAAACAGGCCATCGACCTGATCTTCACTTAAAACAATGGGTAACAGCCCGTTTTTAAAGCAGTTATTAAAGAATATATCCGCAAAGCCCGGTGCAATTACCGCTCTGATACCAAAATCATCCAGCGCCCAGGGAGCATGTTCCCGGCTGGAACCACAACCGAAGTTTTGCCTGGCAAGCAGAATGCTTGCCCCTTGATACCGGGGCAAATTCAAAACAAACTCTTTATTGAGGGGGCGGTTGGAACAATCCTGACCGGGCATACCCTCGTCCAGATATCGCATTTCATCAAAAAGGTTGGGGCCAAACCCGGTACGCTTGATTGATTTCAAAAACTGCTTGGGGATAATCATATCGGTATCCACATTGGCACGATCCAATGGAACAACGATCCCCTTGTGTTGCGTAAATGCTCTCATAATAGTATTCCTCGAATGCCGTTATACCTGATACCGCTATAACTGGTACCGTTATACCAGCTCGCTCACATCGACAAAATGCCCGGCAATTGCCGCTGCCGCTGCCATTGCGGGGCTGACCAGATGGGTGCGCCCCCCGAACCCCTGCCGCCCTTCAAAATTGCGGTTGGAGGTTGAGGCACAATGCTCGCCCTGCCCCAGTTTATCGGCATTCATTGCCAGACACATGGAGCAACCCGGTTCACGCCACTCAAGCCCGGCTTCAATAAATATGGAGTGCAAGCCTTCTGCTTCTGCCTGCTCTTTTACCAGCCCGGAACCCGGTACAACCAGCGCCTGTTTGATATTGTCAGCCACCTTTTTACCTTCAACCACTTTGGCGGCAGCACGCAAATCCTCGATTCTGGAGTTGGTGCATGAACCGATAAAAACGCGATCCAGGTGAATATCGGTCACCGGCATGCCCGCCGTCAGGCCCATATATTCCAAAGCGCGTGCGATACCTTCCTTTTTCACCGCATCTGTTTCCTTTTCCAGATCAGGTACACAACCGTCTATGCCCACAACCATTTCAGGTGATGTGCCCCAGCTCACCTGTGGCCTGATTTCAGAGCCTTCCAGTTCAACCACCTTGTCGAATACCGCGTCAGCGTCACTGTGCAGATTTCTCCACTGAGCTACCGCCTGCTCCCACTGTTCACCCACGGGCGCAAACGGGCGACCTTTCACATAGTCGATTGTTGTATCATCCACCGCTACCATACCGGCTCGTGCACCGGCTTCAATGGCCATATTGCACACGGTCATTCGGCCTTCCATGGACAGGGAGCGAATCGCATCCCCGCCAAATTCCATCGCATAACCGGTTCCGCCCGCTGTGCCGATTTCACCGATGATGGCCAGAATCACATCCTTTGCTGTTACATTGGGCGCCAGTTGGCCATTTACCCTGATCAGCAGGTTTTTCATTTTCTTTTGCACCAGGCACTGGGTCGCCAGAACATGCTCCACCTCGGAAGTCCCGATACCATGAGCCAAGGCTCCAAACGCACCGTGAGTGGAGGTGTGGGAATCACCGCAGACAATGGTCATCCCCGGCAGGGTCGCCCCCTGCTCGGGGCTGATAACATGCACGATCCCCTGGCGCTTGTCGTCCAGCTTGAATTCCTGAATACCAAATTCATCGCAATTTTCATCCAGGGTTTGCACCTGGATTCTCGATACCGGATCTTCAATACCCTCGATACCGGCACTCCGATCTGTGGTGGGTACATTATGATCCGGTGTCGCCAGGTTGGTATCCAGCCGCCAGGGCTTTCTATTGGCCAGCCGAAGCCCCTCGAACGCCTGGGGCGACGTGACTTCGTGAAGCAACTGACGATCAATATAGATCAGTGCAGAACCATCCTCGCGCTGCTTGACCAGGTGCGAGTCCCACAATTTGTCATAAAGCGTTTTTCCGCTCATTGAAGTCACCTCTCGGGAGTGTTCCTGTTGAATTACCTGATAACTGTAGGGTTATTCTAAGCCGTTCAACGAATAATGGAAATTTATATTACTTATCACCACCATTCCATTTTGGAATACAATAGAATGCAACGATTGTGAAAAACACCTTTTTCAAGAAAAAAGAGAAAGGAATAAAAGGGAATAAAGAGAAATAAAGAGAGGCGACCCATTGGATACCGACTATCTGACCGCATTCATCAGTGTGGTAGAAAACCAGTCATTCTCCCTGGCCGGAGAACAGCTACATCTGACACAACCCGCAATTTCCAAACGAATACAAACGCTTGAAAAACTGCTGGATGTGCAGTTATTCGACCGTTCACAAAAAAAACTGCAACTCACAGACGCTGGTCGCCAACTTGTCAACCCGGCGCGAAATGTGCTCTCTGAACTGCAAAACCTGAAATTGACGATACAAAATCTTGAAGCGGAAGTGAGTGGCGAACTGAAAATTACTTGCAGTCACCATATCGGGCTGCACCGGTTGCCTCCTGTACTCAAGCGATTCACCCGGCAAGCTCCCCATGTCAACCTGAAATTTTCGTTTGCCGAATCTGAAAAAGCGTACCGGGAATTGCGCAATAATCAAACCGATCTGGCCTTTATCACCATTGAAGATGACTGCGGGCCAGACTTTACCGCTCACCTGAGCCTGGATGACCCGATGAGCCTGGTATGTGCACACAGCCACCCACTGGCCGGGCTTGCACAACCCGAGTTCGACGATATTGCCTGCCATTCCGCCATACTGCCTGACGAAGGCACCTATCTGTTCAAGCGGGTTCATCAACTGTTCAGGGAGAGGAACCGGCCATTACAGGCCAATATGCCAACGAACTACCTGGAAACGATAAAAATGATGGTTCATGCCGGTCTCGGGTGGAGTGTGTTGCCCAATCTTATGATCGATGAAACACTTTATGTACTGAACGTAAGGGATGTAAAAATCCACCGAAATCTGGGCATGGCAACACTGACCAATCGGGTGATGAGTCGGGCAAGTTCAGCCTTTATTGCCTCGGCCCGGGAAATCTGGGGGTAGCGTGCCAGGAGGCCAACAATCCTGGGAGCCAACAATCCAGGGAACCAACAATAAAGGCTCCCTAACGGGCGTTATCAATCGTAGTATTGACCACCTTGGAGACGTTATTGATTTCCTCGACCGTTTTGGCAAGCTGCTCTACAATTTTCCCCGTGGAGACCTTTTGTGCTCCGATCAACTGGGTGAGTTCGTTAGAGGAGTCCTTGATGGTTCCCATGGTGTTTGCGATGACATCCATTGCCTGCAGTGCCTGTTTTGACTTGCTTTGCAGGGAGGCTACCTGGCGGGCAATGTCCTCGGTTGCCACCGCTGTCTGGGATGCAAGAGCCTTTACTTCTGTTGCAACCACGGCAAACCCCTTGCCCCTTTCTCCGACCCGGGCAGCCTCTATGGTGGCGTTCAGGGCAAGAAGGTTGGTCTGGGTTGAAATATCCTTGATCAGGCCAACGACATCGCCAATCTGATTTGCCGCCTCTTCGAGCGAGTGAATGATGGTGTTTGCCTGTGTCGCTTCTCCAAATGCGGTCACAATTTCTTCATCGGCTCTCGCTATTTTCGGATCCATTTCAGAGATGGCGACAGACAGCTCTTCTGCTGCGGAGGCAACACTCGAAGAGCTTGAACTTGCCCGATCTGCCACCACGCTGACATTGGCCTCAAGAGCATGGGTCAGATCGACAAGTTTTTGCTTGTAGGCCTGCTCTGCCATTTTCTGTTCGTGGATATCGGTGAGGGAGCCGCAAACTCGCAGAGGAATGCCGTTGGCACCAAAAGTGACGCCTCCTACCACCTGAAACCATCGATAATCATTGTTTTTGGTTTTCAGACGATACTGCGACCGGGTCTGGCTGGTTTCATTTTTCAGGCAGGCAGCAAACTCTTCAAACGTATGCTCCACATCATCGGGATGCAGGCGATCAGACCAGGAGTGTACGACATTGGGAAATCCATCGGTGTCATGCCCCTGAAACCCCAGCAAACGCCGAAATTCCGGAGACCACTCCCACTTGCTTCCGGGATTCATGGGGTCTCCCTCAAAGAGCATGGCATCCCACAAACCCACTCCTGAATACTCCCCCAATACCGCAACCTGCTCTTCGCTTTTGATCTGCTTGTCAATGTTAATCAACACACCGCAAGCCTGCCTTGGCCTTCCTCCTGCGTCACGCGCAACTCCGCCCACGACACGAAACCAATGGTATTCGTCGTTTTTGCTCTTTATGCGTTGCTGGACGTCATAACGGCTATCACCATCTGTGTCGTTATTGATGCAGGCAACAAAACTGTCAAGCGCACACTCCCTGTCATCCGGATGAAGCCGTTTTGTCCATGAATCGACACTATCGGGAAATTCATTGACATCCCCACCCTGAAACCCGAGCAGACGTCGAAACTCGGGGGACCACGTCCATTTGCTTTTGGGATGCATGGCGTCGCCGTTGTGAATCTGGACAACCCATAATCCAACACCGGCGCAACGGCTAAGCAGGTCAAGCATAGCCGAGTCTTTTTTTCCTTTGAAGAGAAATGATACAGGGTTCATAGCAGGTCTTTGTCACAAATTATTTTGGCGTATAGCTTGAGTTAAGCTTGAGGTACTCCCTGTTGTCAAGACGAATTCTCAATCAATTTAAAAATTATTGAAGCGATCAGACAGTTTTGAACTTGCCGGGCAATAGTGCCATACTCGGTTCGCCTGATGAGGTTTCGGCTCGACAATGAAGTGGAATGAACAGGCAATGGAGTGGAGTGAATAAAATGAAAACGGAATGGAGTGAATAAATGGGTGATTTGTACACACATCTGGTCACGGTTTTTCTGGGTTTTTTTGCCATTATGAACCCCATTGCCAATACAGCCGCTTTTACCGGTCTGGCAGGCGATAAGAGCAAGGCGGAACAGATCAGGATTGCAGCAAAGGCACTGCTGATCACTTTTTTTGTAATTTTGACTTTCTCCTTGCTGGGAAAGGCAATTTTCCACTTGTTCGGCATCACCATTGATGCGTTGAGAATCACCGGCGGAATATTGGTGTTTATCGTTGGCTATCACATGCTGAACGGCCACGGCTCGCAACTGCATTCTGCTGAAAGCCCCGATGAATCTGATCTGGCTGTATCCCCATTAGCCGTTCCACTTCTTGCCGGCCCCGGCACTATCGCCACGGCAATGAATTATTCGGCATCCGGCGGGGTAGCAGGAATTGTGATTACCGTATCGGTCTTTGCCGTTTTGTGTCTTATCACCTTTTTCTGCTTTATTTCCAGTTCACGGATTTTGCAGGTCACAGGCAAAAGTGGCCTTGGTATCATCACCCGGTTGATGGGCCTGATTCTTTCCGTGACAGGAACGCAAATGATTATCTCTGGCGTGACGACGCTCATTGTCAAATTGAACTGACCGGCTGCCGGGGAGCGCCCGTGACCGCCCCTTTTCGGATTCTTTCCTGCCCGGCCTCGCCGGTTCACCCCTTGCCGCCATCCTGCCTTCACAAAAGACCATCAAAAAAGGAGCGTCAAACAGGGACAATCAAAGGATTTAGAGAGAAAAACCCTGGTATCAGTACCACTAACGAAGGTATACTGACGTGCCGGGTTGGCGGACGGATTACTGACGTTACTGCCAAAAGCAGAAATATTCAGATTGTAATCGAATCCAATGAGGTCTTGTCTGGATGAAACGCCGACAGTATTATTGCTTGCAAGACCACATGCAAACTTGAAACAGATAACGAAACACAATAAACAAAAGGCTAGAAGAGGCTGATTATGAAACAAAAATCCAAACCGATATATTCACTCATTTCGACCCTGGGTCTGAGTATTTTGCTCAGTGCCTGCGCCACCACGCAGCACGAGAAAATGGATTCAGTGGACGAAAAACTGGCGCAGTTAAATGCCCAGGAACAGAAACTCAAGCAGCAGAAAGAGAGTTTGAGTTTGCAAAAAAGACAGCTTTCCGAGAAAGAAAACGAGCTGAAAAAGCAGATTGATATGGCCAGGCAGGCTCAGGCCAAAGCCGCAAAACCCGCCCGGGCCAATATGCAATCAGATATAAACGCACCGCTGCTGCCTGGCAATGCAAAGGCCGGTGAGTGCTATGCCCGTGTATTTGTACCACCGGCATACAAAACTACCACGGAAACTGTCCTGAAAAACGCAGAGAGCTACAAGCTGGATATTATCCCTGCGACCTATAAAATGGTAGACAAGCGCATAATGGTCAGCGACGCTTCCCAAAAACTGATTACCGTTCCTGCAAAATATAAAACCGTTACAGAAAAAGTTCTGGTTCGGGATAAAGAACTGGTCTGGCGAACTTCCCTGGACAGAAATAGCGCCAAAGCCAGCCCGATTTTGCTGGACACTGCCAAAAAATACGGTATTAACCTGGATGCCGCCAGACCTGGTGACTGCTTCCACGAGCACTATCTGCCACCAAGATATGAAACTGTTTATACCAACGAGCTTGTTTCCGAAGAAAGCTTCCGTATAGATGTCGTTCCGCCCACCTATAAAACCGTAACTGAAAAGGTACTGGTGAAAGAAGCATCGACCAGGCTCGTCAACGTTCCGGCAACATACAAGTACTCTGAAGAAAAAATTCTTGTCAGGGAAGCCTACACTGACTGGAAAAAAGGCCGTGGCCCTATCGAGAGAATCGACAACAGCACAGGCGAAATCATGTGTTTGGTAGAAATTCCAGCCGAATACAAGATTGTCCGCAAGAAAGTGGTTGACAAGCCGGCTCATACCGTTGTCAAGAACGTTCCCGCTGAATACAAGACGGTTACCGTTCGTAAAATGATTACCCCGGCTTCCGAAAGGAAAGTTGCCATTCCTGCCAAATACAACAAGGTCGGTCAGAAAAAACTGGTTGAAGATGGACAGATTCTGTGGCACGACATCCACGACAAGTCACTTGACAGCAACACCCGTACAGGCAACCAGATCTGCCTGACTGAAACCCCGGCCAAGTACCGCAGAGTCAGCAAAAAAGTGGTTGTCACTCCTGCAAAAACAGTGGTACAGGACGTTCCGGCCGTGTACAAGACTGTAAAAGTGAAAACACTTGCAACCAAAGCCAGGGAAAGAAAGGTTGTCATTCCGGCCGAATACCAGAAGATCACCCGGAAAACCAAAATTTCCGACGGACATCTGGAATGGCGTTCAGTGTTGTGTGAAACCAACACCACATCCGGCCTGATTTCAAAACTGCAATCAGCCCTGGCCGCCAAACACTACAGACCAGGTCCTGTTGATGGCTTGTACGGGGCCAAAACTGCATCCGCGGTCAAACAGTATCAGATGGACAAAGGTCTGGCGACAGGCGGTCTGACCATGGAAACGCTCAAGAGTCTGGGCCTGTAACCCGAGACGTTCCCGGAGATCGTTCCAGCTGACGATTTCCGGCGAGAAAATCCAAAAGCCAACACTTCCCGATTGAAGTTGTTGGCTTTTTTGGTTGTGCTTCCCAATACGGATATCGTCAAGGTGGTGACCCGGTTTGAAGAAAAGCTCCCCGACTGAACATCAAACTGCAAAAAAGATAAGGCCACGAAGCCACTTCTTGACAAAGTTTTTTAACAAAACTTCTCAACAAAACGAAACATTTTTATTCGCCGGTATTTTTTATTCAGGTTGAAAAGAGCTCCAGGGCTTCCTATGCTTAGACTGTTGTTTGCCGGTTTTTTTCAACCCGGTTTCTGTTGCAAAGGAGATAAAAATGATGCTTCGCTTTAAACAAAAGTGCTTTTCATCGACCCTGTCTGTTTTACTTTGTGCGATTTTTTCTTTCGCTGTAACGACCACCTGCTCAGCCGCAATCGTTATAGGCGGAACCGGGAATGCGCTCGGCACCATGAAAAAGCTTGCCGATGCCTACCAAAATGCCACTCCTGGCGTTAAAGTCAAAGTCCTGCCTAGTATCGGCAGCGGCGGTGCCATAAAATCGGTTACTTCCGGACGGGTTCAAATCGGCCTGAGTGCTCGGCCTTTAAAACCGGCCGAGGCAAAAAAAGGCATAGTCGCCATTGAGTACGCACGCACTCCCACGATTTTCGCGGTTGCAAACAAAACCAAAGTGACTGCCGTCACCCTCGCACAACTGGTAGACATCTACAACGGCGTTTTAAAACAATGGCCGGACGGTTCCACGATTCGTCCCATTCTGCGTCAGGCCAAAGACGACAATACCCGACAGATCAAGGCCCTTTCTCCTGAAATGAAAAAGGCGGTAACTTCTGCCGAACACCGGAAAGGATTTCTGTTCGCCGCAACCGATCAGAAAACGGTGGACAAAATCGAGAGCATACCCGGCAGCTTCGGGGTAACCTCACTGGCTTTGATGCTTTCTGAAAACAGGAAGCTTCACGCCTTGACACTGGACGGTATCAAGCCCACAGTCGAGTCCTGCAAAAGTGGTGATTATCCGATGACCAAACGGTTTTACTTTATTCTGCCCAGGGAACGCTCGGCGCAAGTCAATGCATTCCTTGACTTTGTTTTTTCTGAAAAAGGTGCTGCGATTTTGGAAAAATACGGCAGTTACCCGATAAGGTAACGCCAAACCTATGACTCGTTCCACCTCGCACAAACTTGATCAACTGTTTTCCCGCCTGGCTCTGGCCATAGCTGCGGTTGTGGTTTTCACCCTTCCGGTCGTGTCAGGCTTTATTGCCTACCACGATTTGGCGAAAGAACTCACTTTCAAGGCCCGGATTAAAGCTGACGCGCAAAAAGAGTTGGTCACGACACGCCCTGAAACATGGATGTTTGCCGAAAATCAGATGCAGGGAATCCTCCTCCGGGAACCCGTTCTGCTGGATAACGAGTTTATCCAGATATTCGATATTCAGGGAAACGAGCTGACCGCGGTCGGTAATGTCTTACAGGGATTTTTGATAACCCGCAGCTACCCTCTCTACGATATCAGCCAAATCGTCGGAAAGGTCGTGGTCAGCTCAAACCTCACCAATATCGTTCACAAGGTATTGGTCAGCGGCATTATTGGCCTGCTTCTCGGGGGGCTGGTGCTGGCAGTGCTCTGGCTTCTCCCGATGAAGCAGCTGCGCAAGCTTTCGGGCAAATTATTTGCGGAAAAACAACTGGCAGAGGTTACCCTGCAGTCTGTTCACGATGGAGTGCTCCGTACCGATAACAAGGGAGACCTGGTTTATCTCAATTCTGCCGCGGAAAAACTGATCGGCAGCTCCTTTTCAGAGTTAAACGGCAAATCTGTCTCCGAAGTGCTAACCCTGATTGAAGACCAGACCAACTCAAAGGTAGAAAGTACGCTTTACCAGGCAATCCATACCAAAAAACAGGTTTCCTGTGACAATAACCGGTCACTTGTTTGCCGAGACAACCGAACCATCGCTGTGGAAGAGCAGGCTGTCCCCTTGCTGGATCAGGACGGACAATTGACCGGCGGCGTGCTCTGCCTGAGTGATGTCAGCGTTTTCCGTGAACAGCTGAAGCAGCAGGTCTGGGAGGCTTCGCATGATGCGCTGACCGGGCTGATCAATCGCCGGGAATTTGAAAAACGGGTTGCCAAGGCCATCGAGCGGGCCCGGGTTGACGGAAAATCGGGCCTGCTTTTTTTTATGGATCTTGACGGTTTTAAAATTGTTAATGACACCTGTGGTCACGCCGCCGGTGATGATCTGCTGGTACAATTGTCACAGGTCATAGGTACCCAGGTTCGCGCCAGTGATTCGCTGGCACGCCTTGGCGGAGATGAATTCGGGCTGCTGCTTGAAGGATGCGATGAAGAACACGGGCAAATCATCGGCAAAAACATTCTTGGCAGCGTCAAAGAGTACTTTTTTTACTTCGATGGCAAGAGTTACAGCGTCGGCGTCAGTATCGGGATGACCTCATTTTCCAAAACAAGTGGCAAGGCTGTGGAAGTGATCAAGGAAGCGGATACAGCCTGTTACTGGGCAAAGGAATCCGGCCGCCACCAGCTGTGTGTTTTCCAGGAAAGTGAGTCAGAATTGACTATCAGACGGGATGAAGTGACCTGGGTGGAACGGATCAAATCAGCGTTGAAGGAAAACCGGTTCCTGCTTTACCATCAAACCTACAAGGCGTTGAGCAGCCAGACCGGCCCTCAACAGCATATGGAAATTCTGCTACGAATGGTATCCCGGGAAGGAGAGATTATCTTGCCGGGGCGCTTTCTACCGGCTGCGGAGCGCTATAACCTGATGCCACAGATAGATCGCTGGGTAATCAATAAGGTTTTTTCCGAATTTCACACCATACAGAACAGTCATCCGGATTCCGGTTTGATGATCAACATCAACCTTTCCGGCGCTTCGATCAACGCGGTTGGACTCTATGATTTTATCAGGGCAAAAGTAGACGAATACCGGATCGATACGAGCTCTATCTGTTTTGAAATCACCGAAACGGTTGCAGTAAGAAGTCTTCGTTCCGCTATAGAATTTATCGAGCAATGTAAAGAAATTGGCATTCAATTCGCGATTGATGACTTCGGCACCGGTGCCAGCTTTTTCAGTTATTTGAAAAGTATGCCGGTTGACTATTTGAAAATCGACGGCAGCTTTGTCAGAAACGTTGAGCAGGATAAAGTGAACCGGGCAATGATCGAGACCATCAACCACATTGGACATCTTCTCGGCAAGAAAACCGTTGCCGAATTTGCCGAAAACCAGAACATCATTGAAATACTCAACGACATTGGTGTGGATTTCGCTCAGGGATATGGTGTTTGCAAACCCATCCCGCTGATCGAAGCATAGACAACTGTTACAGTCTGGCAAGCCGCGCAGCTGCTATCTAAAAACGATTCCCGTAAAAAACCCCCACCTCGCACGCAACCGCAAGACAGGGGTTGTTTTACACCCAAACAGCCAAAGCCGGGAAACTGATCATCGGCTTTGGCTGGCAAGGAATTGCCGTAAGCGGATGTTACTGCCCGATTACGTCAACAATACGCTGTTTGACAAAAGTACCTGGCGCATCTTCAATCACTTCAAGTTCACGGTCACCGGGCACTCTTGCCGGAACCTGATCACTTCCGTACTGATTCACCCAGGTATGCCAGTTATTCCACCAGGAGCCTGGATTTTTCTCGGCACCATCGAACCAGTCCTGAGCGTTATCAGGCAACTCACTGTTTGTCCAGTAGCCATACTTTTCTGCCGCAGGAGGATTAACCACACCCGCGATATGCCCTGAACCGGATAATACAAATCTGACATCACCGGCCAGTGTTTTCGCACCAGTATAGGTCGTTTTCCATTTTGCGATATGGTCTTGCGCCGTGGACAGGAAGTAGGCAGGTGTCTTCACTTTCGACAGGTCAATTTTCACACCGTCCAGCTCTATGCCCTCCGGCTCAATCAGCTTGTTGGCCAGATACATGTTTCTCAAATAAAAACTATGCATTTTGGCAGGCAGGTTGGTGCTGTCCGAATTCCAATACAGCAAGTCAAATGCCGCCGGCTTTTCACCCTTGAGGTAATTGTTGATAAAGAATGACCAGAACAGGTCGTTTTCCCGCAACAAATTGAAGCTGAAGGCCATTGCCCGACCATCGTAATAACCCGTTTTGGCCAGGCGTCTTTCTATACCGCTTATGGCGTGTTCGTTGATAAATACGCCAATTCCGCCCGGGTCAGAGAAGTCCATCAGGGTAGTGAGATAGGTCGCACTGCTAATACGTTTTCGACGTTTTTTCTCCAGATAGGAAACGGTGCAGGCCAACAGTGTACCACCCACACAATAACCAATCACATTGGTCTGTTTTTCACCGGTAGCTTTTTCTACTGCGTCAAGGGCGGCCAATGCCCCCTCCTTCATATAATCATCGAAGCCTTTATCCCTCAAACCGGGGCCGGGATTGATCCAGGAAACCATAAAGACGGTGAGCCCCTGATCAACCAGCCACTTGACCAGCGAGTTTTTCTCGGTTAAATCAAGAATATAATACTTGTTGATCCAGGGGGGCAGAATCAATACCGGTGTCCTGTTCACCGTCTCGGTGGTCGGTGTGTATTGGATCAATTGCATCAATTCTGTCTGATAGACCACCTTCCCGGGCGTGGTTGCGACATTCTGACCAACCCTGAAGGCTGAAAAATCCGTCATGGAAATATTGATCATTCCCGGATTTTTCTTATAGTCCTCTACAAATTGCTTCACGCCATCCAGAAGGTTTGCGCCACTGCTGGACCAGGTTTTACGCAGCACTTCCGGGTTGGTCAACACAAAGTTGGTAGGCGACAGGGCATTGACAAACTGGCGGGTGAAAAATACAAACTGGTCGTGGGTTTGGGACGTGGTGCCCTCCATCCCCTCAACCAGCGACATCAGGCTGTTGGCGTAAATCAAATAAGACTGTTTGATATAGTCAAAAGCAATATTGTCGGTCCACTCGGGATCAGAAAAGCGCCGATCCCCCCGTTCTGGCAAGGCAACCGGTTCAACCTCTTTTCCGATCAACCTTTTTGCCGTATTTTTGATCAGGGAAAACTGCTGCCGAAGCATTGAACCTTCCTGATTTAACAGGCTTTTGGGGTGAATGGCGATTTGCTCGAAAAGGTCTCGATAGGCACTGACCATATCGAACATGGTTGCAACTTGAGAATCGTCGATGTAATCGTTTTTGGAAACAAGCTCTTCGATATAATCCCGATATTTACCCGTTGCCGTATCAAATGTCGAGAACAGTTGATGCACGGCCTTGCGAGCTATATTGGCAGATTCAACATCGTTTTTTGACTGTTTGGCTTTGTCTTTACTCATTCTCGGTTTCGCTCGTCTGTTTAGCTTGTTAAGTATCAGTCACCAGGGTGGAGTTTCCACCCTGGCAACAACATACAGGGTCTGCCCGGCCTATTTTTCTGCCGATTCAGTCGCCCCGTCTTTTGCTTCGTTGATCACTTTTTCAACTTCGTCTTTAAATTCAACGCCAATTCCGTTAAGCGCCTTGAAATCGTCCATTATTTTCTGGGTCAGATCATTGACGAACGCAGCCTGACCGGTGCCCAGTGCCTTGAGCGAATCGACGTCACGAACATCAGAAATCGTTTTTACCTGGTTCATGGTCAGTTCCGCGTAGGATTTCACTGCATTCATTTGAAATTCAGCAACCTTCTGCAGATTTGCAACAATGACCTGATTGATTTTATTCATTGAATCAAATGCATTTTTTGCCTGATCGGGAATATTTCCCAGCAAGTTATCCGACATACCTATCTCCTTTTTGTGTCTCGTATGCTTGTTGTCAATGTGTTCCATGCCTGAAACCGTTTCAAGCCTGTCACTGCAACGTTAAAATGATTATGGCGCTGCACTCCGCAAACACCTGGCTGTCTATTATCGGTTTTTTTTGAGCCAATAGACATAGACAAGTGCTAAAACTTCCCGCTTTCCCTGCAAGAATCTGCTTTCTGTCACGCCATGAAAAACCTGTATTGGAATCCCTGCCTGCCGGGTCACAGGAAAGCTTTTCTAGCGTTGAACCGAATCAGAAAACTCGGGATAAAAACCAGCCCAGGCGATCCATAACGCAACCACAGACACCAGCGCGGAAAACAGGAAAAGTGCCGCTAACGGGAATACAGTCGCCAGATAGCCACAGGCAAACGCCCCGATCGCACCCCCGAAACCAAAACTTGCAGCACTGTAGAGTGCCTGCCCCTGGCCTTCGTGCACCCCCATAAACGCTTTGTTTACAAAATAAATAGCGATAGCATGCGTCAAACCGAATGACGCTGCATGCCCCAGTTGTGCCAGTACAAGCAGTGGCAACGAGTCACCCGTCCAGCCGGTAATCAGCCATCTGAATCCGGTAATGGCAAGTGCCGCGATCATCAGGAATCGTAGCGTATACCTGGCAAACAGGCGAGGCATAATCAAAAACAATACCACCTCGGCAATCACCCCCTCCGCCCATAACAGACCTGTTGCCACTCTGGAATAGCCAATTTCCTCCATGTAGATACTAAAGAAAGTGTAGTACGCCCCATGAGAGATTTGTAGCAACAGGTTGGCAACAAAAAACGCAATGACCACTTTCGAACGCAAGACACCCAGTAATCCGGACAGACTGTGTTGAGCAAAGTGCCTGGGTTCTTGCACGGGAGCCAATGCACTTAGCCAGATACCTGATAGAATAACAAATAAACAAAAAGGTAAATAAGCGATTGGTATATAATCGAACAGGGCGCCGAGCAAAAAAACGGCAACGATAAAACCGATAGAACCCCAAAGCCTGATATGCCCGTATCTGCTTTTGTCGTTTTTCAGGTTGAACATGGTAATCACCTCGTACTGGGGCAGTACCGCGTTCCAGAAAAAACTGAACAGCAACATGGCCAATGCAAACAGCCAGAAACCGGATGACACAAAGAAAAGGCCAAAACAGGCACAACCGAGAAATGACCCCCAGCGAACAAGACTGAGGCGACGATTGCTCCGATCACCCAGCCAGCTCCACAAATTGGGCGCAAGCACCTTGGTGATCATAAGAATAGCCATAAGCTGGCCGATCTCCAAATGGCTGAAACCGAGCGACTCGAGGTACAGGCTCCAGTAGGGTGCCAACCCCCCAAGCAGAGCAAAATACCAGAAATAAAAATTGGAGAGAAAAAAATATACCGGGGAGGAAAGCGAACTGCTGCCTTTCTGCATCACCGATCAGTTCGCGCCTCCGATAACAGGGGTTTGGCAAGATACATCGCTGTTTTGCCCCCGATGACGCAAGTAATGATCCATCAGGGTGATCGCCACCATCGCCTCGGCGATGGGGGTAGCACGAATGCCGACACAGGGGTCATGGCGGCCGTGTGTCACCACTTCAATCGGGTTGCCGTTCAAATCAATGCTCTTGCCAGGCAAGCGCAGGCTGGACGTTGGCTTTAGCGCGATTCGGGCAATCACGTCCTGACCGCTTGAAATGCCACCCAGGATTCCACCGGCATTATTGGACAGAAAACCCTTCGGAGTCATCTCGTCCCGGTGATCAGTGCCCTTGCAATCAACGACCCCGAAACCTTGTCCAATTTCCACCCCTTTCACCGCATTGATACTCATCAGGGAATGAGCCAGTTCGGCATCAAGACGATCAAAAACCGGCTCCCCCAATCCCGGGGGGACGTTTTCTGCAACCACTGTCACTTCAGCGCCAATGGAATTACCTTCTTTTCTCAAGGCGTCCATATAGGCTTCAAGCTCGGCGACAAGCGCCGCATCCGGGCAGAAAAACGGATTCCTGTTCACCTGGTTCCAGTCAAAGCTGTCGGTTACCGTACCAATCGGGCCAAGCCGGGAGAGGTAGCCACGAACAGTGATTCCCTCACTGTGCGCCAGATACTTTCGGGCGATTCCTCCTGCCGCCACTCGAACCGCCGTTTCGCGGGCAGAAGACCGGCCACCGCCACGGTAGTCGCGGAAGCCATATTTCTGGTTGTAGACATAATCGGCATGAGCCGGGCGAAACTGATCCTTGATAGCGGAATAATCCTTTGAGCGCTGATCCGTATTTTCTATCAACAGGCCAATCGGGGTTCCGGTCGTCTTCCCCTCAAACACGCCAGACAGAATGGTAACCCGGTCAGCTTCCCTGCGCTGGGTGGTATGCCTGGATGTTCCCGGCTTCCTGCGATCCAGGTCTTGCTGAAGGTCTGCCTCTGACAATGCCAGCCCGGGCGGACAGCCATCGACAATGGCTCCAAGTGCCAAACCGTGACTTTCGCCGAAAGTGGTAACTGTAAATAACTTCCCAATCGAATTTCCAGACATATCCCGACTTCACCTAAAACTGTTTGCGCGGCATTATACACCAACGCCGTTTCGCTGATTGAAGAATTTTAACCTGACCTGCGACTATGCCCCCGACAGATTCTCCCGCCCAGGATAACCCTGGCGATTCAGACCGCCACATACAATTCAGACCACCACAATGCTTGTTAACGGCAATTGAAATCAAATACCGACTGATAGCGATCCAGTTCCAGGGCGGTCAGAACAAACACTCCGCCACCCCCGTTTTCGAATTCAATCCAGGTAAAGGGTACCTCGGCATACAGAGCCTCAAGTGCCTGCCAGCTGTTCCCCACTTCAACAACCAGCACACCACCATCATTCAGGCAGGTTCGCGCATGCTTGAGTATTCTTCGCACTATATCCAGTCCGTCTTCCCCGGCCTGCAACCCCAAAACCGGCTCCTTGTCAAACTCGGCGGGCATCTCGGCCAGATCCCGGCTATCTACATAGGGGGGGTTGGAAAGGATCAGGTCATATTTTTCCGATAGCTGGCTGAACAAGTCACTTTCTATTGTTTTCACACGTGATTGCAAATGGTGTCGCTCGATATTGGACACTGCCACTTCCAGTGCGCCCGGCGAGATATCAACCAGGTCGACCGACACATGTTCACATATCATTGCAGTGGCAATACCGATACACCCGCTCCCGCAACACAAATCCAGCACGCGGCTAATGGCTCCGGGGTGAATCCAGGGTTCAAACCCGTGTTCTATCAACTCCGCTATGGGTGAACGCGGTATCAACACCCTTTCATCGACATGAAACGGAATCCCCAGAAACCAGGCTTCCCCGAGTATATAGGCATTGGGCACCCGGTCATCGATTCGCTGCCCGATTCGATCAAGCAACAGCTCTCGCTCTTCCATGGAAAGCGACGCATCAAGGAGTACGGGGTTGATATCGGAAGGCAGGTGGAGACTGTGCAAAACAAGATGAAGCGACTCGTCCCAGCTATTGTCATTTCCATGACCAAAAAACACATCTGCCTCGTTCAACCGGGAGAGACAAAAACGCACATAATCATTGACAGTGGAAAGCTGCTGAACCAGCTCATTACGTTTAAATCGGGCAAAAAGGGCTTTTTCCACAATAGTATCCCGGATCGTATTTCTGGTGCTGGTTAATTCTGAACAAAGTGAATATCAAGTGTGCCGCCACCCTTTTTATATTCGAGAGGAAATGGCCCGATACCCAGGGTCGCAATTCGGGAAGCGGATACGCCTTTTGCCACCAGCCATTCCCGGGCCGATTCCACTATCTCTCTGGATGCCTTTACAGAATCCGCATAGGTCGCCGCCTCATTTTCGACCCTGCAAACCAGCCAGAGTGTTATGGCCGGATTGTCATCCAGCATGGCTTTGACGCGAGAAAACAGTTCACTGGCAAAAATATCCGACAGTTTCCTTTCTGACAGGCTGACTTCAATACTGCGCAATTGCGGTTTCTGATCTCCAAAGTATTTGGCAAGTTCAGGAGGAATGGTTTGGGCTGTTAACTGTTCGGTGTACAGATACACCCGCCCGTTGCCCCGCTTGATGGCGTAAACAATAACAAGCTGGTGGTGCCCCTCCTGGTTCAGGGCGTACAGGCCATAAAACTGTTCCCGATCTTTTCCGTACAACCTGGAAACCTGAAACACCTGATTTGCCCAGAGGTTACTGGCCCCGCAATCGCGCCCTTGACAGACAAAGACAGGTTTTGCACCCCGGGCTTCCAACCCGGACTGCATAAAAAGAAAAGCCTGCTTGCTGGAATGCCCGGGATCGATCAGTTGCAAACGCTTTTCGCCTTCCGCTGTCAAACGAATTTCCGAGTCCAGCCTGAGTGTATTGTTGACCCATTTTACCTGGTCGGCAACAACCAGGTAATCACTGCTTTTAATGCTGTTCTCCTTTAATACCTTACCATAGGGAAACAGTTCAACCCGCCCGGCAAAGGCAGACAGAGGCAACATAAATACCAAGGCAAAAAAAGCACAAGCAAATCGAATTATCATTGATCAGTATTCCCCGGGGTTAATATAATATCCGGCGCTGGCAATATCCGGCTTTGAAGATACACGGTGTTACTGGTGTTACTGAAAATACATAATGATACTGAAGACACACAATGTTATTGAAGATACACAACGTTACTGAAAATACACAACGTTACTGATAGTAGGCACCTTCCGTTATGGAGTGATCGGTAACATCCATAACCCCTTTCAGCTCGGGGATTTGCTCGATCAGTCTTTTCTCCACACCTTCTTTCAAGGTCAGGCTGACCGCACTGCAGCCCTGGCAACCTCCTCCAAATCTCAGGCGGGCAATGCCATCCTTCACCTCGATCAGGGTCACCTCACCACCATGAGAGGCCAAACCCGGATTGATTTCCGTTGCCAGCATATAGTTTATTTTTTCTGGCAGAGGGGAATCCTCGGCAATATTGGGCACTTTCGCGTTCGGTGCCTTGATTGTTAGCTGCCCGCCCATACGATCCTTGTCATAATCCACAACGGCTTCTTCCAGGTAGGGCACACTCACAGCATCCAGGTAAACAACCAGATTATCGTAATTGATTCGCTCATCTTCCATTTTTACCTCATCAGGCCGACAATACGCCAGACAGGTCTCGGCACTTCGTGTACCAGGTTGAGCGACAAACATCCTCACGGACATTCCCTCCGTCTCCTGTTTTTCCAGAAGACCGGCCAAATATTCTTGTGCTGATTCCGTTACTGTTACCATTGAACTGTTACCATGAATGTGATCACCTGAATGATAGGATTCCGGTATTCTACGCAATCTTTCCACGAGGATAAAGACCAGGTAAACCACTCGGGTTCATTCTCGCGCGATAACCCGATTGAAAACCGGTTTTTGCGCCCGACATGCCAACGGCTGTGATACGGGTACAGATAACCCGGTCTTTTTCTGCTACAATTGCCCGTTTTTTTATAACCGACCCTCCTGCTTCGGAAAACAACATCGGAAAACAACAGACATGACCAGTACCAATGCGCGTAAATCCCTCCTGCAATCCGCCCTCGATCAAAGAATACTGATTCTCGATGGCGCGATGGGTACGATGATTCAGCGCCACAAGTTGACCGAGGAAGATTATCGGGGCGAAAGGTTTGCAGACTTTCACAAAGAGATCAAGGGCAATAACGATCTGCTTTCCCTGACTCAGCCAGAGATTATCAAGGACATACACAGGCAATATTTACAGGCCGGTGCAGACATCCTGGAAACCAATACCTTCAATGCCACCATTGCATCCCAGGCCGATTACGACATGACGGATCTGGTGTATGAAATCAATTTCCAGTCTGCCCGGCTGGCAAAGGAAGTTGCCGACGAAATCACCACTCAAACCCCTGACAGACCGCGTTTCGTTGCCGGCGTACTGGGGCCAACCTCCAAAACCGCTTCCATCTCTCCCGATGTAAACAACCCGGGGTATCGAAATACCAGTTTCGATGCACTGGCAGAAGACTACTACGAATCCACCAGAGCCCTGGTCGAGGGTGGCGTAGACATTCTGCTGATCGAAACCATCTTTGACACGCTGAACGCCAAGGCCGCCATCTATGCGGTACAGCAGTATCTGTCAGATAACCATCTCGACTTGCCGATTATGCTTTCGGGAACCATTACCGATGCATCGGGCCGCACCCTCTCCGGCCAGACCACCGAAGCATTCTGGAACTCGGTTCGTCATTGCCACCCCCTGGCCGTCGGCCTTAACTGCGCACTCGGGGCCGACGCCTTGCGCCCCTATGTTGCCGAGCTCGCCAGCAAGGCGGAGTGCTTTGTCAGTGCCCACCCGAATGCCGGATTGCCGAATGAGTTTGGTGAATATGATCAAACACCGGATGAAATGGCCACGATTATCGAACAGTTTGCCAAAGACGGGCTGGTCAACATTATTGGTGGCTGTTGCGGCTCTTCGCCGGAGCACATTGCCGCCATTGCCGAGCGTGTAGCCAACCTGCCTCCGAGAACCCCGGCGCAACCTGAAAGGGTCATGCGGTTATCAGGGCTTGAGCCTTTTACGGTGAAAGAAGATTTGCTGTTCGTCAATGTGGGAGAGCGAACCAATGTCACCGGCTCGGCAAAATTCCTGCGCCTGATCAAGGAAGAACAGTTTGAAGAAGCACTGGAGGTCGCACAGCAACAGGTTGAAAATGGCGCCCAGATTATTGATATCAACATGGATGAGGGAATGCTCGACTCCAAAGAGGCAATGCAGACCTTCTTGTCCCTGATCGCCTCCGAGCCCGATATTTCGCGTGTTCCCATTATGGTTGACTCATCAAAATGGGATGTGATCGAAGCAGGGTTAAAGTGTATTCAGGGCAAGTCCATTGTTAACTCTATCAGCCTGAAAGAAGGTGAACAGGACTTTCTGGACAAGGCCCGGGACTGCATGAAGTATGGCGCGGCAACCGTTGTCATGGCATTCGATGAAACCGGTCAGGCGGATACTTTCGAGCGTAAAAAGGAAATATGCAAGCGCTCCTACGACCTGCTGACCGGCATTGGCTTTCCACCCGAAGATATTGTTTTTGACCCGAATATATTTGCAGTCGCTACCGGCATAGAGGAGCACAACAACTACGCGGTAGACTTTATTGAAGCCACCCGATGGATCAGGCAAAACCTGCCATACGCCAGTATTTCAGGAGGCGTCAGCAATGTTTCCTTCTCCTTCAGGGGTAACAACCCGGTTCGGGAGGCAATCCATTCCGTCTTTTTATACCACGCCATCAAAGCCGGTATGAATATGGGCATAGTCAATCCGGGGCAACTGGTCATCTATGATGAAATTCCCCCCGAACTGCGCGAGCGCGTAGAAGATGTGGTACTGAACCGGCGCCCGGATGCAACAGAGCGCCTGCTTGACGTGGCAAACCGGTTTGTTGGTGGAACCGGCAAGCAAAAAGAGGAAGACAACGCCTGGCGCCAACTGCCGATAGAAAAACGGCTGGCGCACGCACTGGTGAAAGGGATCACCAGTCATATTATTGAAGATACGGAAGAAGCAAGGCTGGCAGCAAACCGCCCGATTGAAGTCATTGAAGGCCCGCTCATGCAGGGGATGAATGTGGTTGGAGACCTGTTTGGTGAAGGCAAAATGTTTTTGCCCCAGGTGGTGAAAAGTGCCCGGGTAATGAAACAGGCGGTCGCTCACCTTATTCCCTATATCGAAGAAGAAAAGGGTGAAACAGCCGAAGCCAAGGGCAAAATTCTTATGGCCACGGTAAAGGGCGATGTTCACGATATCGGCAAAAACATTGTTGGCGTGGTATTGCAGTGTAACAATTTCGAGGTCATTGACCTGGGGGTGATGGTTCCCTGCGAGAAAATTCTCGAAACCGCACAAAAAGAGAAGGTTGATATTATTGGATTGAGTGGCCTGATTACCCCTTCTCTCGACGAAATGGTCTACGTTGCCCAGGAAATGCAACGTATCGGAATGAATATCCCGCTGATGATTGGTGGTGCGACAACATCAAAAGCACACACAGCGGTCAAGATCGAACCCCAGTACACCAATGATATCGCCGTTTACGTAACCGATGCATCGCGCAGTGTCAGCGTTGCCACCCGGCTTATCAGCGACACCCTGAAAGCGCCGTTTGTATCGGAGACCAGAGAAGAATACGAGGCAGTGCGTATCAGGAGGGCCAAAAAGACCGACAGAAGCCCGCTGTTAACCTACACGGAAGCAGTAAACAACAAACCCGATCTTGACTGGCCGGGCTACACCCCGCCCCGCCCCAACCTGATTGGAACCAGGGTGTTTGAGGACTTCCCGTTGAATGACCTGATCGATTACATCGACTGGACACCTTTCTTTATTTCCTGGGATATGTCAGGCAAATACCCGACAATATTCGATGACCCCAAAAAAGGTGAGGCGGCAAAAACACTGTTTGATGATGCCCAACGACTCTTGCAGCATATTATCGACAATAAACTGCTCACCGCAAAGGGCGTTGTCGGCATCTGGCCCGCTCACGCTGTTGGCGACGATATCGACGTATTTGCCAGCGAATCCGACAAGGCAGCAAACTCTGCACTGGCTCGCCTGCACGGTCTCAGGCAGCAAAGTAAAAAAATGAACGGCAAACCCAACTACTGCCTGTCAGATTACATCGCCCCGGCAGAGGCAAAAAAATCCGACCATGTAGGAGGCTTCGCTGTCACCACCGGCATCGGTGCCGAAGAGCTGGCTCAGGAATACCAGAGACAGAACGATGACTACAACAGCATCATGGTCAAGGCACTGGCGGATCGTCTGGCAGAAGCCTTTGCTGAAAGAATGCACCATTTGGTACGAACAGAAATCTGGGGGTATCAACCGGATGAAACCCTGACCAATGAAGAACTGATTAAAGAGAGATACACAGGTATTCGCCCGGCACCCGGCTACCCGGCCTGCCCGGATCATACCGAAAAAGCCACCCTGTTCAAACTCCTGTCGGCGCCTGAAACAATCGGCGTTGAGTTGACCGAGCACTTTGCCATGATGCCCGCCGCTTCAGTCAGCGGATTTTACTTTTCTCACCCGGAATCCCAGTATTTCGCCATTGGCAGGCTGGCCAAAGACCAGGTTCAGGATTACGCAAAGAGAAAAAATATGACCGTTGCTGAAACAGAACGCTGGTTAATGCCCAGCCTCGCCTACGACCTGTGACATTTTATTTTGCCCGATAGATAATACCCGGACTGCAGTGCACCATTTCATATTTGTCAGTAAGTGTATTCAGGGACTCTGAAGCTCCCAGCACCAGGTATCCGCCAGGCTTCAGGGCACCATGCATGCGACTCAAAATATCCTTTTTCAAATCGGCGGAAAAATAAATCAGTACATTTCGACAAAAAATGACATCAAATTTACCCAGGCTGGAATACCCTTCCAAAAGATTCAGTACCCTGAAGTCAACACTTTTCTGAATCTCCCTGTTCACCTGCCATAACCCGTCAGGATTTTTTCTGAAATACCTTTCCTGACGCTCTGTTGACAAACCACGCCCGATGGCCAGCATCTCATAGGTGCCCGTCTTCGCGTTTTCCAGCACGCGCCTCGAGATATCTGTAGCAACAATATTGACCCCTCCCCGCAACCCGGCAGGGCGAGCGCGCTTATACTCATCAACGATCATGGCCACAGAGTATGGTTCCTGACCGGTAGAACAGGCCGCAGACCAGATGCGCATGGGCTGCGCTCCGATCTTTTCTGATATTTCCGGAATGATTATATCCGAAAGAATCCGGAATGGATGATTGTCTCGAAACCAGAGGGTTTCATTGGTGGTCATGGCATCAATAACAGATTCCCGCAGGCCACTATTCAGGCTCGCAAGGCCCGGCTTGAGCCTGTTCACCAAATCTGCAAGCGAGTCCGATTTCTCGGCTTCCATAATTTTGTGCAAACGACTTTTCACCAGATACTGCTTGTTTTCTCCCAGCAGTATACCGCAGGCACTCTCAAGAAAGTCCTTGAACGCATTATATTCGTCTGGAGAAGGATCCTTTAAAATCATTAACTGTGTCTCGGCAGAGGCTGTTATCCAGAAGTTCCAGGCAATTCAGAATCAATCAAATACATCACCCGTTCTGCCAACTCGTCCGGGCTGAATTTGGCCATAAAATCATCTGCCCCGACCTTTTCAACCATAGCCCGGTTGAAAACGCCACTCAGGGAAGTATGAAGCATAATAAACAGTTCACTTAAAGCCGGCTCGCTCTTACACTTGGTAGTAAGCGTGTAACCATCCATTTCCGGCATTTCCACATCCGATATCATCAACAGTATATGGTCAGAAACCTTCTTGCCGTCGGCGATGAGATTACACAAATAATCATAGGCTTGCTGACCATTATTCATGGTCACTGTTTCAAGGCCTACCGCATGCATACAGTTCTGAATCTGTTTTCTGGCAACGGATGAATCATCGACTATCAATATTTTCTGCTTGTGGATATCTATCTTTTCGCTTTTATCGAGCAGCTCTTCACTGACATTATCTTCTTCGGGAGCGACTTCTGCGAGTATTTTTTCAACATCAATGATTTCGACCAGTTGATCATCGAGCTGGGTGACCGCAGTCAGGTAGTTATCCTTGCCTGCGCCTTTTGGTGGCGGATGAATATCTCCCCAGTTCAAATTGACAATGCGTTCCACGCCCTTCACCAAAAAGCCCTGGGTTTTTCTGTTGTACTCGGTAATGATCACAAAACAGTTAACCACATCTTCCTCAGGTATGCCGGATTGCCCGGTCGCCATCCCCATATCCAGAATGGGCATCGTTCCTCCACGAATATGGGCAACCCCCCTTACCACCGGGTGGCGTTGGGGAATCATGGTCAGTTTCGGGCATTGCAGCACTTCCTTTACCTTAAAGACATTGATTCCGTATATTTGCGAACCATTTAACCGGAACAGGAGAAGCTCCAACCGGTTTTCACCCACCAGTTGAGTCTTTTGATTAACAGTATCTAGCACACCAGTCATAAACCGACTCCAAATCCTTCAAGCAGAAAATAACACCCGATAGAAAAACCACTCCTTTCCACTCAGGCATGCTGTTTGCTTGCAAATAATAAAAACCAACCAGGCAACGAATAATTATGTTTTTACCCGATATCCAGTCAAAAACTCGTCAACACAGCGACGAGAAGACAAAAAAACGACATCAAGCAGCCTTGGCTTCCTCCTATTTTCAAATAATAGGACAAAAAATCATATTTGGCAGACTACTACCCTATTTTGTGATAATTTTTTTATCGCACGCAGCTTCTGCTTCCGAAACCGTTTCCCAAATTAACTCGATAGCGCAGGAATACCTCAACAGATACCTCTCGGATCAGATTGCAGCGGAAAAGATTAGCCGCTTTGAACTGACACTCGGCAAGATCGATCCTCGCCTGAATCTTTCTCCCTGCCCTGAAAGTGCCTTGTCGGTGAAATTGACAAGCGACCCCATGAAAACTTCCAGAAATTCCCTGAAGGTATCCTGTGATCGTTCATGGAGCCTGATTATCAATGCCAGAATAACTCTGTTTGTCCCCGCCCTGGTCAGCACACGCCATCTGAACCGGGGTGACATTGTGGAACCGGGCGACATCACAACAGGAGACATTCCCCTGCGTAAATTGAGATACGGCTACTACCACAATTCAGCCAATCTGGTCGGCCTCTCTGTAAAAAGAACTATCTCGCCGGGACAACCCTTTTCCCCTCCCCGGCTGGAGACACCGAAATTGATCAGCAAGGGAGATAATGTGGTGATATCAGCCAGATCGGACATGTTGAGCGTGAAAATGATGGGTACTGCGTTGACCAACGGGAAAAAAGGCCAGCAAATACTCGTCAGAAACAATACATCGGAACGCGTTGTCAAGGCATTTGTTCTTCGCAAGGGGCTCGTTGAAATTCCTTTATAAACCGTAGAATAATAGAATCAGCAATAACAATTTCCAAAAACAGCAGCCCGGGACAATAACCTGAAACGACAACCCGAGACAACAACCCGGAACAATAATCCGGAACAATAACCAAAAATCACAGTCTGCTTTTACCACAAAAAAAACCCTGCTGTTTTTTCGTTTTTTACTAAAGATAAAAACAGCCTGGTCGATAATAGAAACAGAATCGGATAAAACTCAATCGGGAATTAGTGCAATGATCATCGACTTCAATGGAATAGACCCCAATTCGGGTTCCTCGCAGAAAAGCAAACAGGCCAGCCAGGCAACCGAAAGCAAGATTCATACAACTGCCGAGAGCAAGGCAAAAGGCACCGTGGCGACCGGCAGCAATGCAGGCGATAGTGTCAGCTTCAGCGCAAAGGCGCAGAGTTTTCAGCAACTCGAAAACTCTATCAAGGATATGCCTGACATTAACAATGACAAAGTGTCAGAGATCAAGGCGGCAATTGATAACGGAAGCTATTCAGTAGACGAGAAAAAGTTGGCGCAGAATATGCTTGATTTTGACTCAGGTATGTTCTGACGGAGACCATGAGAGATGACAATTGCACTGAAAACCCTGATTGATTTTCTTGATTCTGATTTAAACGATTTGACCCGACTTGAGGAAGTGCTGAATAAAGAACGGCATGCCCTTCAGGAGAGAGACCTCCCTCAGATCGAACAAAGCCAGCAACTCAAACAGGAGCTGCTCCAGTGCCTCGAACAAAGGGCCCGGAGCAAGTCGACCTACCTTGCCAAAGAATGCGCCCCCAAGGCGCCTCCCACTTTTTCCATGCTGGTTAAAGTCAGCTCAAATGCGGAACTGAAGTCGAAGTGGCAACTCGTTCAGTCGCTGCTCAATCAATGCAAACAGGCAAATTCGGTGAACGGGAAAATAATCAGTCATTCGCAACAGCGCGTGACCAGAATCATGGAAATTATTCGGGGCCAAAGCAGACAGTCCTCTTTATATGGTGCCCGGGGAAAGAAAGAAACAATGTCTGGCAGTTGTGTACTGGCCCGGGCGTAGCTTTTCGGCAAGGGGCATGAGAATATCCCGGGCAACTCCCGCAAAGGCAACCTGTGGTGCCTCATAGCAACAAGCACTGCAAGATAGCAACAAGCACTGCAAGCAAGGAGGGAAAACCGGGAGTAGCAAGTAAGAGTAGCAAGTAAACTAGAAGCGAGGCCGGACGGTCACGTTCATATTCATGGAAATATCGGTGAAATACAGGTTACCAAATGATGGCCCTGCAGAACCCCGAGGCCTGATATTTTCCATTGAGACCCGATCAATATGTGAAGGGAATTTCAACCCCAGGCTGCCATCGCTGTTAAAGGTCATCATTTGACCCGGAGTGTCGTAACTGACACCTTCGACTCTGGTATCTGAATCCAGGAAATTTGTCATGGGCAATATCAGGTGGGTCAGCATTTCAAGCTGACCAATTCCGTTGCTATTTTCAGCAGATGCTCCGGTGGATGATGACTCGCCCTGTCTGGCCTGATTAATCATACCGGTTAACCACTGCACATCTTCTACCAAACCCTGTGCTGATACCGCCCCCATTTCTTCTTCAGCCAGCGGCCGTAGCCCGGACGCTCTGGCGAATTTCTCCAACTGTGAAACAGTCGTACGGTTTTCAGGAATAATCGCCCCCGCCGGGCCTGATGCAAATGCCATCACAGGCTGCAAGGGAGTCACCACCACAGCAAGGAATGCAGCAGCACATCGATAACGCTCCTGGTGTTTCAGGGTTCTGCCCAGATCCCTTTCGGATATCATTTCCCGGTCAATCATCACCTGACCAAGTTTGATTCCCGTTTCCCGCTGAATAATCAGCGCCTCATCCAGTTGCTCCCGGGTAATGTACCCCCGATTTATCAGCAAACGACCAAGACGAGACCTATCCATCTGCTTTCTGGATGCGAGCATTGTAAACCTCTATTGTTTTCTTTTTGCTTTCTTTCTACTTTTTGCTTTCTTTTCAGTTGCTTTTTTTCTATTTGCCTTGTGACGCGACAATGAGCACTTCCGCTTTCTATTATATTGGTCTCAAGTGCATGTTTTGTATACAGGATGTTGTTTACGTCAGGTAAAAAATTGTTAAGAGAGGGTTACAATCATTTGCCCCCGCAACCACAAGACAATCACCACAAGACAACCAGGGCAGCGGGGGCGTGGTAGCGGGGTACCATCACCGCTCAAACTCAGTAATTCGGAGCTAGCGGATAAGTTTGTTGCCAATCGCCTGGCAGTGAGTGAGGGTTGAAACTCGGGTTATCGGTGCCATAATAATTACCCATTCCGTCGGTGTAATTGTAGTCATACTGGCCATCACGACTTACGTTGTAGCCGGAGTCAGGGTCATAGAATGTTTGCTGTTCGTGAATGCTGTCTACCAGGTAATCCTGCCCGGTATAACTGCCGCCAGCAGAAGGGGTTGTTCCGTCATTTCTGAAATCGCTCATCCATTGCTGAAAGTTGGCATCCTGTTGGGCTGACCGCTGCCTTACCATGTTCTGATGTGCGTTGAAATTTCGCCTCTGGTCTGCCATCCTCCTCTGGTGGGCCAATTGATTCTGCCGCGTCACGTTATCGATCAAGCGTGCTGTAACCCCGACATAGTCCGGATTCCCTTCAGGCTTGATCTGTCTAAATCCTGCCAACGCTTTGGAGAAGCGCTCGGAAGGAGCCAGAACAAGAGATATTTTCGCAGTGCCATCCTGTTGCGAAAACGGCATAACCGTGATAAACGCCCTGCCTTGATAATTTTGGCCATTACGCTGCCCATGAATTTCAGCTTCAAAAAATCGCATTGCCGGGAGACCTGAAAATTTCTCCCTGTTTTGGGCTATCACTTTTCTCATACTCTCTACCTGCTCGGAAACCCAGTCCCCCTGAGACGAAGGCTCGCCAAAGCGAACATTGACAATATTTCGTTGCTGCAACTCCTGATACACTACTTTTTTCCACAACTGTTCAAGAGGCAACCCCTGGGAGACCATTCTGAAAAAGGGGCCATAGTTCACAGACTGGAGTCGAAGACTGGTAAAGCTTGTTCCACCATGCGAATCACGAAGCTCAAATTGATAGCGAGAGTATCTGCCTGAAACCGCGTTAAACGCGATGTCCTGCGTCAATTCCCAGCCTTCGGGCAGTGTAACGGTGGAAATCGGCATATTCAGGCCACGATCCATAATCGTGACTTTTTTGGCCTGCGCACTACTGAACGTTGACCAGAAAATCGTCACCACAACCAGACCGACAGCGGCAAACCGGGTGTTGACAGGTGCTTTTTGCTGCTTTTTTCTTATACTCTGAAACATAATCAACTCCGTTGGATATTTTTTGAGAGAGTGTATCCCGTTATCAAGGGTGAATTTTCCGGCTCTATGAACGCGTTTTCTTTCAATTGCCAGGTAGTATTGATAGCGCCCTTTTTTGCTTCAATCCCGCACCGGCTGTCTATTCAGGCTCCCCCGGAACCCTGACCCGGTTTTAAAAGTTACTCATCTGGCGGTAAATCGGGATGGAACCACTACATAATCAGGAGTAATCACCCTTTCCATCAATGATCAGTTGTTCGGGGTCAACACTTCAGCTCTCCGCCAATCTCCCTGCAGTGAATCAGGGTTGAAACTCGGGTTATTGGTGCCATAAAAATTGCCCATTCCGTCAGTGTAGTTGTAGTCGTACTGGCCATCACGACTTACATTGTAGCCGGAGTCGGGATCATAGAATGTTTGCCGTTCGTGAATGCTGTCTACCAGGTAATCCTGCCCGGTATAACTGCCGCCAGCAGAGGGGGTTGTTCCATCATTTCTGAAATCGCCCATCCATTGCTGAAAGTTCGCATCCTGTTGGGCTGACCGCTGGTTTACCAGGTTCTGATGTGCTTCGAAATTGCTCCTCTGATTTGCCATTCTCGTCTGATGGGCCACCTGACTGCGCTGCATCGCCTGATTGGCAAACTGTTGTTTGGTTCTGGCATATTCCGGATTGCTTTTGACCTGCTCCAGAATCTGCAGATATCCCGCCATCATGTCAGAAAAGTGCCCTTCCGGGGCAATAACAAGGCTCATTAGTATGTTACCGCTATCCGGTTGAACCGCAGAAGCGCGTATCATGAGCGCCTTGCCCCTGAAATTCTGACCGTCGCGTTGCGCCTGAATATCCGCTTCAAGAAACTCTCCCTTTGAGAACTGAGCTATTTCCCCTTTCGATAATTGGCCCTTTTTCTTCGCCAGATACCCTTGTATTTGCCCGGACATCAGGGAAGCCCACTCTCCCTGTGGCAACGCTTCTCCAAAACGGATATTCGCGAAATTTTGCTGTAATGCCTGGTAAGCAGCGTTTTTCCACGCCTGGTCAAAGGGTAATCCTTTCGACAACATACGGAGCGCAGACCCATAGACTACAAACTGAAGGTAGCGATTGGTAAAAGCCATACCACCATTCGGGTCATGTATCTCAATCAGGTATTTGCTGTAGTGGCCTGAACCAGAATCAAATACGACATCATGCTTCAGCGTCCAGTCTTCTGGCAAGGTATAGGTCATGGCCGGCATATTCAAACCCCGATCCATGACTGTGACCTGACTTCCTCCATACGAACCATCGAACATATCCCAGAATATTACCAGTGCAATCACACCGATCACGGCAAACCTGGTTGCTTTGGGTGTTTCCTGCCATTTTTTTGTCAGACTGTAAGACATAATCCATTCCCCCATCCGGTATCATTACGCTGCCCGGCCCTGGCCGGAAGCAACAGGGAAATACAATTTTCAAACGAAAATAAAATAACCCTGCTGTCTGTATGCTACAATCTGCCGGTTTGGATAGCAATTACCCCGTGGATAGCAATTACCCCGACCGGCACACCACCTGAAAAACTCCATTGACGAAACGGATAACACCAGACTCTGAATCAGGAAAAGCAATGACGAAAAACACCATATCGCCACCTTCTTTCGGGTTGGCTCTGAGTACATTTTTGGCAATTGTCACTGTTATTGGCTTTGGCCTCTTCGAACTCAAGGCAAGTCTGCACAGCCTGATGCTGATTTGTCTGCTGATTGCAGCGGGAGCCGCATGGTCACTGTACAAAGGTGATTTTTCACCAATTCGCCAGGCCATGCATACCGGGATTACCCGGGCCTTGAGTGCGGTTTATATCTTTATTTTAATCGGCGTGCTGATTGCCGCCTATATTCAAAGTGGTACCGTCGCCGCTTTGATTTATTATGGTCTGGAGTTCATTTCGCCATCGGTCTTTTTACCGGCCGGCCTCGTTTTGTGCAGCTTTATGTCTCTGGCAACGGGAACAAGCTGGGGAACGGTGGGTACGGCGGGAGTGGTGCTGATCGGCATAGGGGCGGCGATGAACATCCCCCTTCCCCTGGTTGCCGGCATGATTGTATCAGGCGCAGTTTTCGGCGACAAAATGTCTCCCATTTCAGACACCACCAACCTGGCAGCCATGTCTGCAAAAACCGACTTGTATGCCCATATTAAAAGCATGATGTTTACCACAGGGCCCGCATTTTTAATTGCATTGGTGCTATATAGCTATTTGGGCATGACCTGGGCTGACAACCGGATGCCAGTCGAGACAATTCATGAAATGCTGGCCGGAATTGAACAGGCATTTACCATCAATTTACTCTGCATTTTGCCTTTGGTCGTATTACTGGGCCTGAGTTTCAAAAAGGTCTCTGCTGAACCTGCAATGATGATTTCTGCCGTGGTTGCAGTGATCATCGCCATCACCATGCAGGACAGGGAATTGGCACATGTTCTCACTTCGTTGTGGTCCGGCGGAAAACCACAAACCGGCGTGGAAAACCTGGACAACTTGCTCAGCCGGGGGGGGATCAGCTCCATGGGCTGGACGCTGTTCCTTTCCCTGCAGGCTCTGGCATTGGGCGGTATTTTGGCCGAGTTCGGTTTCCTTCGGGTATTGATTGCAGGCCTGGTATCACGCATCAAACGCCGGGCTTCCCTGATTGCGTCAACCATTGTCTCCTGTATCATCGGCAATATGAGTATGGGCGAGGCTTATATGTCGATCATTTTGGGCGGTCAGCTTTATGGCGATGCCTATGATGAGAAAGACATCGACCGCAGCGTGCTATCGCGCTCACTCGAAGAAGGGGCGACTTTGTCCACACCATTAATTCCGTGGACAACAGGCGGGGCATTTTTCGCTTCCGTGCTGAACGTGCCCACCCTGGATTACCTGCCTTATGCGCTTGTAAATCTCATCAACCCGATTCTGGCAATTCTCTTTGCTTACATGGGAATAGCCCTGTTTCGGACAAAAGTTTCGGGCGAAACAACCACAACGAAATAAAAGGCTGGTCGTTACATATACATACCACCATTGACATGAATAACCTGCCCGGTGATATAACGCGCATCCTCGCTGGCCAAAAAAGCTACCGTTGCAGCTATATCTTCGGGTTGACCCAGTTCACCCGCAGGAATCCGGGCAAGGAGAGCCTGTTGCGCTTCCTCTGGCAGTTTGGCCGTCATATCGGTTTGAATAAAACCCGGGGCTACGGCATTCACGGTAATCCCCTTTTTGGCGATTTCATGGGCGAGGCTGCGTGTTAGCCCTTCTATTGCAGCCTTGCTTGCACTGTAATTGCACTGACCGGGATTACCTCGCGAAGCGACGACCGAGCTCACACTGATAATACGCCCGCGGCGTAATTTCAACATGGGTCGCAGCAGTCCCTGAGTCAGGTTGAATGTGCCGGTCAAGTTGGTATCGATCACACTTTGCCATTGTGCCGGTTTCATCGCCAGGGCCAACTGGTCATGGGTGATACCTGCATTGTTGACCAGGATCTCCACGGACAGTCCTTTTTGCTTGAGCCCGGAAACCAGCGCAGAGACACTCTCCCTGTCGGCCAGATTCAATTCCAGTGCCAGCCCTTCCGTATTGTGCTTTTTCAGCTCCGCCTCAATACTGTCAACACCGGCGGTTCCGGTGGCCGTACCAATCACGAAAAACCCGGGCTGGCAAAAACGTCGTAAAATCGCCTGGCCAATGCCCCGGCTTGCTCCGGTTACAAGTACTACTTTCTTATCTGTCATAGGTAAGCCTGCTTATTCTGTTTGTCAGGTATTGTTGTTTTTCACTATAAAGCATAGTGATATCCCCAGGATGGTTCCAGTATAGACCCAATCATATCTATATACTGTCACGCCAACAATACTACGGGCTTCTGTATTTACCAGAAATGGTGAGCGATAAAGATGAACTGCAAAGATGAACGGCAAAGGCGAACTGTAAAAAACACTAAGGCCTCCGACCCCAAAAACAGGGCCGGAGTCCACAAAAAGGAGCGGGAGAAAAAACTACCCGATCAAATAACCCCCATCCACATTCAGGCAGGTACCAGTCGTATAACTTGATGCGTCTGACACCAGATACAACACGGAACCCGCCATTTCATCCGGATCAGCGATTCGATTCATGGGTACGTGCTCCAGCATCTTTTTCCTGATTGATTCATTCGTGGTCAGTGCAGAAGCAAATTTGGTGTCTGTTGCACCGGGCAGCAAGGCGTTTACGCGGATATTCAGGCTGGCACATTCTTTGGCGAAAGACTGGGTCATTGACAGAACAGCGGCTTTGGTAATGGAGTAGATTCCCTGAAATGCGCCGGGAATCACGGCATTCACCGATGCCACGTTGACGATGGCCCCGCCACCATTTTTCTTCATCAGCTTGCCACCGGCAATCGACATAAAGAAGTAACCGCGGATATTCACATCAACCGTTTTTTGGAATGCGTTGATGTCAGTATCCAAAATGTGACCAAAGTACGGGTTGGTGGCGGCATTGTTAACCAGAATATCGAGACGACCAACCTGATTTTCTATTTCCTGAAACAGGCTGTCGATTTGCTCCATATCTCCGATATGGCAAGGTATCGCCAGGGCATCACCGCCCTGCTCCCTAATGCTGTCCACTACCGATTGGCATCCCTCGATTTTTCGGCTGGAGACAATCACTTTTGCTCCGTGTTTTGCCAGTAAACGGGCAATGCTTTCACCGATACCACGACTGGCACCGGTAACCAGCGCCACTTTACCTGACAGGTCGAATAATGATTTTTCACTCATAGTATTTTCCTTTACGCTCTGACTAGCGGTAAGTCAGCAGTTGTTCCCCACCTGATTGAAGGTGGGAATAATTATTGAAATAGTGAAGACTCAGTTTGTCTTTGTTGCTGAGAACCCGGGTAACGCTCGCATTGGCAATATTTTCGTTCAGAGACAGGGTTTGCTCAACGCCCAGGCCGAGAATATGGCCACAGATCACCGATATCGGGCCGCCGGAGGTAAATACGATAGCATTGCTACCACCGGGCAACCTGGCTACAAGGGAGAGGAAGGCGGTTTCGACCCGGGTTTTGAACGCATTCCAGGTTTCAGCATAATCGCCATCATGGTCACCGGCGACCCAGCGCTTGACTGCCAGTGTAAACTGTTGCTGAAAATAGCGCCCGGGATGCGCTTCGTTACCGATCTCTGCCGCCATTTGTGTGCGATCTTTCCATGCCGGTTTATAGCAGTTCAGCACGTCCACGTGATCAAATTCGTTAAATCCCGTATCACAACGCATGGTCATTTGCAGCCCGGCTGAATCACAATATGCCTGACCTGTCTGCTCATGCCGAAGCATGGCACCACGATACAGATGGGTCGGGTTCAGATGCCTGAAGTGCTCAAATAATGTGGCACTCTGACTGAATCCTTTCGGTGAAAGCTGATCATAATCCGCTTTACCGAAAGAAGCCTGACCGTGACGAACCAGATAGATGCTACTCATGGGTTATGCTGACCAATCAGACCCAAACAGCGTTTTTCCAGATACCTGGCCACATGAACAAAGCCTGCAAAGCGTTTGTCTTTGGTCTGGCCATGATAATAGCGATAGTAAATCTGCTGAATAATCACCGCCAACCGGAACAGACCATAGATTTCGTAAAAGTCGAATGAGGACACGGACAGGCCGGTTTTTTCAAGGTAATAGTCAACCACTTCCTTGCGGGTTAACATGCCCTTCTCATGGGTGGGCTGTCGTCGCATCATTTGCATTTCCGGTACGTCATCCGCCTGAACCCAATACGCCAGCGTGTTGCCCAGATCCATTAGCGGGTCGCCCAGGGTTGCCATTTCCCAGTCCAGTACACCGATTACCTCGAAAGGGTTGTCCGGGTTCAGAATGACGTTATCAAAACGAAAATCATTGTGAATCACACAGGTTTTTACGTCTTCAGGCATATTGGCTTTCAGCCAATCCATGACACCTTCAAAGCTGGTCGCGTCCTCTGTTTTCGACTTGATGTAGCGATCGCTCCAGCCTTCGATCTGACGTTTCACATAACCGCCACCCTTGCCGATGGAGTCGAGGCCGGCCTGCCGGTAATCCACGTTATGCAGATCAATCAGCTTGTCAACCACATTCAGGCACAGCTTTCTTACGTCTGCTTCAGACAGATCAAGGCCTTCCGGGAGTTCCTGTCTCGGAATCATTCCCACAATGCGTTCCATCACATAAAAGTCGCACCCCATGACCTCCGCATCCTGGCACCGGGCCAGCACTTCCGGCACATAGGGGTAAACCGGCTTCAATGCCTTGAGAATATTCGCTTCCCGGATCATATCGTGGGCTGATTTGGCAATTCGGCCAAAGGGCGGCCTTCTCAGCACCATATCCCGATTATCGTAACTGACCAGATAAGTCAGATTCGATGCACCGCCAGGAAATTGTTTTACCTTGAGCTCACCGACCAATCCGGGAATCTGTGACTTGAGGTAGGCATCGACTTTAACCTGATCGAGTTCTTCACCCTCTCGAATGGATTTCGCTTCATCAATGGATGACATTATTTCCCCCAGTAATTGTAAATTCGTTTTTATTGCCTGTTTTCGATCCGACAGACACTCCAGACAGCTTCAAACAAGAACGCGACATCCAGGATGATCACTTCTTTTTGAGCCCGGGCATAAGCCCTTTGGTTTTCCTTTTCAGCAAGTAGGCAAAACCGTCAGGCCAGAGTCGCTTGAGTTGCCAGAGACGTTTCTCATCCTTGTGTGTCAGGACATAGAATTCATTTTTCCTTACCGCGCGGTAAATGGCCTTGGCCACGTCGTTGGCAGAGATACCGGAGCGTGCCATCATTTTTTGCACCCTTCCTTCAACGCCGTCAACATTTGATCGTAACGACTCGCACAGATTGGTTTCAAAAAAGGCCGGGCACACAACGGAAGTGCCGATATGAAACGGGTCAAGTTCCACTCTCAGTGTTTCCGACAGTGAAACGACCCCTGCCTTGCTGACATTGTAATTGGCCATCATAGGTGCGCTCATCAGACCTGCCATCGAGGCGATATTGACGATATGGCCACCGCCCTGCTCCTTCAATACCGGAATAAATGCCTTGCAGCCTCGAACGACTCCCATCAGGTTGATATTCAGTACCCAATCCCAGTCAGTCAACGTGCTGTCTTCAATATAGCCCGCTACGCCGGCAACACCGGCGTTGTTGATGACGATATCGACACCGCCCCACTCTTTTACCAGTTCATCCCGGATGGTTTCCAAATCTCTGCTTTTGGAGACATCACAGTGTCGATACATACTGCCCGGCTTGATCGCCAAAAGCTCCTGCTCGGCTTCGCTGCCTCGCTCGTCGTTCACATCACCGATACAAACCTTGTGGCCGTGTCTGGAAAATACAAGGGCGGTTTCCTTACCCAGGCCACTTGCACCTCCAGTGATAAAAACTCTTTTGGAAACCATTATTTTGAACTCCTCTTGCTCCTGATACCATGTTTGGCCAGTTCAAATTTGGCGATCAACCCCCTGTGCACTTCATCGGGGCCGTCAGCAAGGCGCAGGCAACGGGCATAGGCATAGAGCTGGGTCAGGCCAAAATCATCGCTGACACCTGCACCGCCGTAAATCTGAATCGCCTGATCGACAATGGTTTGCAATATATTCGGTGCCACAACCTTGATCTGCGACACTTCACTCATTGCCGCCTTCACTCCTTTCACATCCAGCATCCAGGCCGCCTTGAGGGTCAACAATCGGGCCTGCTCTATGGAAATACGTGCGTTGGCGACGATATCAGGATTACCACCCAGACTGATGAGTTTTTTACCAAAAGCCTCTCGGGATGCACCTCGTTTGATCAGCATTTCCAGGGTGCGTTCAGCGGCGCCTATGGCTCTCATACAATGATGGATTCGCCCTGGCCCCAATCTGCCCTGGGCAATTTCAAATCCGCGACCGGGCCCGGCAATAATGGCACTCTTTGGCAGGCGAACATCGGTAAAGCTGACTTCACCATGCCCGTAAGGCTCGTCATAATCACCAAAAACCGTCAGCATGCTTTCAACCTTGACGCCGGGTGTATTCCTCGGAACCAGTACCATGGAGTGCTGGGCGTGGCGACTGGCGGACGGATCGGTCAGCCCCATAAAAATAAGAATCTCACAATCGGGATGACCAATACCGGTGCTCCACCATTTTCGGCCATTGAGTACCACTTCGTCGCCATCAACGATTGCCGTTGCAGCCATGTTGGTCGCGTCCGAGGAGGCGACACCTGGTTCAGTCATGCAAAACGCGGAGCGAATTTTTCCTTCCAGCAAGGGTGTCAGCCATTTTTCTTTCTGTTCATCCGATCCGTAATGAATCAGCACTTCCATATTGCCCGTATCCGGCGCATTGCAATTGAATATTTCCGGAGCCAGAAAGCTCTTTCCGGTTTCTTCCGCAACCAGGGCATATTCGACATTTTTCAATCCGGGGCCGTATTCTTCCATGGGCAGGAACATATTCCACAATCCCTGCGCTTTCGCCTTTGCTTTCAACTCTTCAACAATGGGTAACACCACCCAACTGTTATCAAGTGCTTTTAGGGTTTTGAAATAGTCTTCTTCGATAGGGAGAATTTCATTCTGAATGAAGGTCTTGACGCGCTCTATATAGTCTTGTGCTTTATCGCTGACTGAAAAATCCATAATGCCACCTGTTCGATGATGTGTTTACTATCCAAAGCTTATCCGTGGCCAATAAATAATTCAACTGAATAGTTCTTATGGTATTTTATTATTATCACTAATACACCATCCCACAGCACAATCAGCCCTGCTGTTTGAGCCGTTTCTTTTCCTGTCTCCTTCTGGCAAAAAAATCAGACATCAGCCCGGCACACTGCCCGGACAGTATGCCTCCAAGATACTCCACCTTGTGATTCATTGCGGGGTGATCAAGCAACCTGCTGGCGCTCACTACCGCTCCCGATTTTGGCTCCGGAGCGCCAAACACCAGGCGGTCAATTCGTGCATGCACCATCGCTCCCACGCACATGGTGCAAGGCTCTATGGTGACATACAGAGTTGCACCAGGCAGCCTGTAATTCCCCACGATCTGACCGGCCTGCCGTATTGCACAGATTTCGGCATGTGCGGTTGCATCCAGGGATAAAATGGGCTGATTGAAGCCCTCTCCAATCACGGTATCATCGCATACCAGCAAAGCCCCGACCGGCACCTCGTTCCGTCGGGCCGCCTCCTGCGCCAGAGCCAGCGCCCTGTTCATCCAGTATTCGTCGGAATGAACGCAAAAACTCATCTGAACCTCATTCCCACTCTGTTCTCACTCTGTTGTAGACGAGCAGTGTTTTCTGTACCTGCTCATGGCAATTCATCCCGTCTCAAAATCCCGGACACTTGTTCCCGTTACGCCGGTTCAACTCTTCGCTGTCGCAGCACCCGACTATCATCGCTGCAGAACTGACCCAACCAGGCAATCGCTTCTTCATCCGGCAAGCCGGATACAACGAGCCTGCTGCTCCGGCCGTCAGACCTTGAACTTTGACGTCATTTCAATCAGTTGTTCCGCCAGTTTGTTGAGTTCTACAGAGTTCTCACAGGCTTGAGTGCAGTCTTCCGCGACAGTGGTTCCGGTAATGCTCACCCTGGCAATGTCTTCCGCAATGGAAGAAGATGCCTCCGCACTCTGCATGATACTCACATTCATTTCGGAAATACCCATGGTGGCCTGGTGCACATTCTGACTGATTTCTTGTGTTGTGGACAATTGTTGATCTACCGCATTTGCAATGCTGTTCACAATATCATTGATACTGGAAATAACATGGGTAACATCGCCAATCTCTTTTACGGTTTCGCTGGTAGCTGTCTGGATACCGGAAATTTTTACCCTGATCTCCTGGGTTGCGTCGGTCGTCTGGCTGGCCAGATCCTTTATTTCTTTGGCAACAACGGCAAATCCCCTTCCCGACTCACCAGCCCTTGCTGCTTCAATGGTTGCATTCAGTGCCAGCAGATTGGTTTGCTCTGAAATAGCAGTAATCACTTCGGTAAAATTGCTGATTTTATCGGCGGCATCTCCCAGCTCCTGCAACCGTCGGGAGGCAGTTGCAGATTTGTCAACAGCTTCACTGACAATGCTTCGAGCCTCATTAGACCTGGTCATAATTTCCTGCTCCGCAAAGCTGAGCTCTTCTGCTCCCGAGGCAATAACCTGCATATTGGTCGCATTCTCTTCACTGGTGGCAGCGATAGCATTCATGCTGGTGCTCATTTCTTCAGATGCGGCGGCAGCGTTATTCGACAGGTCCATGGTATTGCCTGCGGTTTTTTCCATGTCGGCAGAAATTATCGACAATTGCCCGGAAGATGCTTTTAATGTCTGTACCCCGGATATGATAACCTTGACCATATCCGCCAGGTTTTTGGCCATGGCTTGCAGTGCTCTGGCCAACTGCCTGACTTCTCCCCCTCCAGAAACACAGACCTCCCTGGTCAGATCGCCTTCGCCAATTGCGGTGACGCTTTCTGCCAACAGATCCACGGAACGGATAACCTGTTTATAGATGACCCAGCCAGAAAAAATCAAACAGACAAATACCACGGCGAGGATTACCACAAAAATATCAATGTAGTTATCAGATTTTTCCTGTAAGGTTTGAGCTTCTTGCCTGGTGCGCTTTTCCAGTTCGACAAAAAACTGATTCACCGGCTTCATAATTTCCTCGATATACCGATGATACTGCCGGTTGAACATCAGCTCTCTCGCCAACTCCATATTCGGAGCGCCTTTCAGGGTGTAGTCGCCGCTACCATCTTCAAATATTCCTTTGACGGCGTTCATCGCCTTGATTTCTGTGGCGACCAACCCATTGGATTTGCCGATAGCCTCATCCAGAAGAGCAAACTCTTCAGCGGAAAACCCGAGATTTTTCATCATTTGCCTCAGGGAGATGGTTTTTCCATCGGGCCTCGGTTTCTTACCATCCCTTACGGCAATAATATCCCTGTACATGGCCTCGTATTCCGGGTTGGCAGTGGAGACATAGGTTCTTGCCAGTCGGGTAAGATCCTGTGAGCTTTGGCGGAACTCATCAGCTACCAGATAGGAACGATAGCGATCATCCTGCTCACGCTCCAGATTACTTTGATTGTCGCGCAATAACACTGCCAGAGTGCCCAGGCAGCCAAACAACAAACTGAATATCAGAAAAATGGAGAAAAATAGTTTTTTAAGTGACATTGGGTCGGGTTCTCATTCAAAAAACTGCCTGCCAGAATACAATCCATCACTATCTGTCTTGCGTACCGCTGCCTGGTGACGCGCCTGACAATACTTTTTATAGTCCAGGGTTCATTGTAGACCAGAAAATTTATAACCGTGGAATGAATGGCTGTTTAATATCGAGTCAGGCCGGGTGCAGCCGTTGGTTATATTTTACTGATGCTACGCGACTTCAAACGACACTGTGTGAACGTTGCTTAAATTGATATTCTGTTTTACTTGCCAAAGATCATAGTTGTCTTGCATGGAAAGCCAACTCTCCGGGGTTCAACCTATAGCTTTCGATAGCCTCAATGCCATTTCGGGCGTAATGCCACTTTGCCCCTTTAAAATACGGTTTAAAGTAGATGATGCAACGTCTGGTTGTTTGGCAAGAAAACGGCAACTATAACCAAAAGGCTCCAGGTATGTAGCTTTTATGAACTCACCGGGATGGGGAGGGTTGTACATGCTCATTAGTGATAGTCCTCGTAATATAATAAGCCGCAGCGCGGAGCGACGTCAGCTTGATTCAGGCTTTCCATTTCCATCTACATTTTACAGCGAACGGTTGCAGCCTGACGCCTCGTCAACCGTACGAGCCAAAGGCAAGTCCGATTGAACGCCTGGTTACATACCGACAGCGACTAATGGCTGAACATGATGATCAGGTCGATTTGCTGACAAATCATGCACAGATTGCAGGTTGAGCCAGAACTCTGGCGCAGTACAGAAAGCCTCTGAAAGTAACCACGCAGTTTCTGGAGTAATTCCCCGCTTACCACGAACAATTTCGTTAACACGCTGAACAGGCACATGAATATGTGTAGCCAGTGCCTTTTGGGTTAATTCAAGCGGCTCAAGAAACTCCTTAAGCAGGATAACGCCTGGATGTGTTGCGGTTCTATTTGAAGGAATCATAAGTCACCTGTATTAGTGATAGTCTACAATTTGGACATCATGAGCTGCATTGGCATTCCACCGGAATACAATTCGCCATTGCGAATTAATTCGAATGCTGTGAAAACCCTTAAAAGTGCCTTTTAAAGGTTCAAGTCTATTTCCCGGAGGCGACCGAAGATCGTCC
>PDPE01000036.1 GCA_002747395.1 Pseudomonadota bacterium | reverse complement strand
ACCCTGGTGCAACGGGATATTCGCGATCTGACCCACATCGATCATCCGGATTTAATGGGCAAGTTGCTCAAGCTCACCGCTTTTTATGCCGGTAAACTGGTCAACCTCACCGAACTGGGGAGCAAACTGGGGCTGGATCGGTTGACCATTAAAAAATACATGGCTCTGTTGGAGCAACTATTTCTGGTGGAACAATTGCCCGCCTGGCATTCCAATGAATACAAACGGTTGGTGGATTGATATTTATCGAAAGCGCGTCGGCGATAGCCGACTAATTTGGCGTTCTCTGCTGTTGAACGTACTGCTTGATGATATTGATTGGTGCTCCGTCACAAATGGAAGCAAAGTAGCCCAGGCTCCGTAGTGCTGATTTGTAGTACCAGTAGAAATTCCAAACGATTCGAACTGTGTGATCGAATTTCAAACATTATTACACGTATCCCGACTTACCCCTTACCTCAACCCTGTTTCTGACAATCAATACCACATACCTGACCGATGCCACTTTGGCTTGTCTGGCTGAAAAAACACTTTCGTATCAAGTGACAGAGACTGCCTGGCAATATCGGTCAAGGGAGAGTGGACAAACAGGGGATGCCGAGGTGAGAGGCTCAACAATCGTTCTATTCGTTTTTTTGTTTCCGGGTGTGAGCGCAATACAGATGGATTTTTTGGGTCTCGGGAAGCCAGCCCCCAGCGCTCGTAGACCGAGGCGCCACGCTCATCCAGTTTAACCAGGGCAGCTACCAGGGGGGTTGGAGTACCCAACAAAATTGCCGCCCCCAGATCGGCATTGAATTCGCGCACTCGTGACAGTGCAAGCTGCGACAAATCCGCCAAAATCGGCGCGAATATCAGAACCAGTATCGGCCACCAGGGTAAAACCTGATTGGCGTACACATAAAAAGGGAGGTTAATCAATAACAACAAACACCCGGCCAGGGCCAAAAAGCGCGTAATTCTGCCGGTGATATCGGCAAAACTCATTACTTTGATGTCATTGTTGGCGACATGGCTGATTTCATGCGCCACCACCCCGGCGAGTTCTTCGAGTGTCAGCCTGGAAAACAGACCATGAGAGACAACGATAACGGCATCCTGCCTGGAGCCCAGAGTGAACGCATTCTCCATTTGGCTTGGCATGTAATACAGTCGGGGCATCTTTTCCAGGCCGGCTCGTGTCGAAAGCAAACGAAGCACCTGATACAACGCAGGCGCTTCGTCATGGTCGAGTGGGCGACAACGATATAACCGGGTCACAAATGACAAGGCCAATGCAGGCGTCGTTAAATAGACCAGAATTACCATCCCGATCACACACAGGGCAAACCATTCGCCGGCAAGCAGTAAGGCAATATAACCCATTAGCATACCCATTATCAGAATGAGCAATATCGACTGCAATAAATTACCCAGCCGGTGCCGACGAATTTCACTTTTATCCAGCATTTGCGGTATACCGATACGTCATCAAACGATCACCTCTGCGCATCCGACGACTACTCAAACCTCCAATAGCATCCCTCACCGGCTACTGCTTGTGCTGATCTTCGTCGGCCTCCTTCATCATCTCGGCTTTAAATTTATCAATATAAGGCCGCACATCTGCCACATCCTGCGGGTCGGCATCATCCCCGTACTGCATGATTGAACGGGACTGCTCCATCATTTGCATCATTGCCTGCTTTTGTTCCTTGCTCAGATTCGGGTTATTCATTATCTGTTCCATTTGAGCATTCATTTGACTCTTGAACCGAGCGGCCTGTTCTGTCATAACACTTGCCATCATTGCCTTCATCGCACGTTCAAATACATTAGCCCATTGTTCGACCGAATCGAACCCATGTTTTTTCACCAGAGAAGAAATATCATTATAAACACCCGCCCGCTTTATATCGGATATCATTTGAGCGGATGACATGCTTTCAATGCCCTTATCCATATCGTCCAGGCGCTGCGACTTCTGCTTGTTTTCCTCCGACCAGGTCTCCAGTGACTGTATGGATTCGATCAGGTTATCCAGAACAGGCTCCGTCAATTTTACCCTGGCAGAAGCCAAAGACGGGAAAACAAGACACGCGATCAGAACAAGCCGAACTATCAACGACATTTGGTATACTCCTTTTTTAAAACCAGGGTTCATTATAAATAGAGGCGAAGCAATTCACCACACTGTAAGCATAGCAAATTCATTTTACCTGTTTTACTTTGACACTTATCTTGAACTCCCTTAATATACTGTATATAAACTCAGTATATTAAGATGAATAAACACACTGACTTACTCAATCACACCCAAATGTGGCAGGGCACACAGGCCAGGTCGAGGCTGAAAACCGTTTCGACCGGGTTCCACGCGCTCGACCGGCTATTACCCGGTGAAGGCTGGCCAAAGGGGTGCGTTATTGAACTGATACTTCCGTCACCCGGTATTGGAGAACTAAGGCTTCTCGTCCCCCTGCTGAACAAACTCACCCGTGAGCAGGACAAGTGGATATTATGGGTCGCTCCGCCCCACAATCCTTATGGCCCCTCTTTGCAACAGTATGGAATCCGCCCGGAAAACATCATCCTCGTCCGCTCCAACGATCTCAAAGAACAATTATGGGCAATGGAACAGGGGCTCAAAAGCGGTCTGTGCAGTGCAGTTCTGGGCTGGCCCCGGAGGGCATCTCCCACACACATACGCCGCCTGCAACTCTGTGCTGACAATCAGGGAAACCATTGCTTTGTGTTTCACTCACTTCAGGCAGGACAAACCAACTCCCCGGCTCCATTGAAAATCTTGCTCAGTGCCTGCACACAAACAGCCGATACATCCCGGCTCAGGATAAAAATGCTCAAACGACGGGGAAGCTGGCCAATGCAGCAGGCAAAAACCATTAGCCTGTCGCCCTATTCTGTAACAAGCTGGCCAGCCGAAGGGAAATATGCTGAACAGTCAGACGAGTTATCCGCTGTTGCCAGAAGTAACAAAGTGGTTCAGGGCCCCTGGAACACATCATGTTACCCTTTTTCCGAGGAGGGCTGACCACATGCTCTGGCTGTATATTCAATTTATCTCCCTGCCTGTGGATATGTACCAACGCGCTACGGCACAAACCGGCCCCCTTGCCATCGTGTCGCCTCCGTCATCACACTCTCCCCGGATACTGTCAACAAATCTGAACGCCAATGAGCGAGGCATAAAACAGGGAATGACCTTGCATACAGCGCTTTGCCTGGAACCGGCACTGACCTGTGTCGCTCACAACGAGCAGTTGGTGCATGAGCAACTGCTTTCCCTTGCCGAGTGGGCATACCACTATTCAGCCAGTATTACACCCTTCTTCCCTGACGGCCTGCTGCTTGAAGTTGGCAGTATGCGAAGACTGTTCGGAGGTTTGAGGTCATTATGGAAAACCCTCTCGGAAGACCTGTCAAGCCAGGATTTTCACCACCAAATGGCAACAGGCTTTACGCCTCTGGCCGCACGTATACTCGCGTGCTCCAACCAGGGCTCTCCAGACGAAAACCCCGAAGACCTGGCCCGGGCGCTGGGAGGCACTCCCCTGCACCATTGTTTTTTACCGGAAGGGTGCGCAGAAAAACTCAATAGAGTGGGAATCAATCAACTACGACAGGTATTGGACATACCCCGTTATGAATTGGGCAAAAGATTCGGTCACTCCCTTTGCCTTCATCTATCTCGCATACTGGGAGAAATCGGGGACCCCCAACATCTCTTCAAACCGCCTGAGCGCTTTCACAGAAAACTGGCATTTTGCCATGATATAACGGACAAATCGGGCCTGCTTTTCCCGTTAAACCGGCTCTTTTCCGAACTGGAAATCTTTTTGCGACAAAGGCAACTTTGCACTGACCAGGTTGAATTGACTCTGGTACACAGACAAACTTCCCCGGATCAGGTATTACCCGATCTGGTCATCACTATCCGCAGTGCAACTGCTCAGTCACAAAAAGGGGAATTGTTACAACTTGCCTTGCTTCGGCTTGACACTATTCATCTGAACTCTCCCGTAACCCGGATACTACTGCATGCGGATCGGCTATTTGAAGTCAGCAATAACCAGAAAGACCTTTTTTCCACGGAACAATCCGGTCGGGACAAAATGCAACTTGTCAGCCGCTTGCAAGCCCGCCTTGGCAATGACAAGGTATCCCGCCTGATTGTAAGAGAGGATCACCAGCCGGAAAAAGCAGGTTATATCAGCACCTGTTTCCCCCGAAAGCCGAACACAAAGTCGGCAAATTCAGCCACCTCCCACGCCTGGAATCGCCCGACAACGACGGGCGTCCAGCGCCCTCTTTTGCTCTGCGATCCACCTTGCCTGTTGAAACACCCTCCCGCACAAATACTGCAAGGCCCGGAGCGTATTGCTACCGGATGGTGGACGCCGGATAAAATGATTCGCGACTACTACATTGCCCGTTTCGGCAGCGGCAATATTGCCTGGATTTATCAGGATTGCAAAGGAGAATGGTTTATCCATGGCTGGTTCAGCTAGGTCATCAGGCAGCTCTGCCACACAAGGCCATGCCATACAGGACTATGCCGAGCTGCACTGCCTGACCAACTTTACCTTCCTGCGTGGCGCCTCCCACCCGGAAGAACTGGTCGAACAGGCAATCAGGCTGGGCTATAAAGCGCTGGCGATCACCGATGAGTGTTCTGTATCAGGTGTGGTTCGTGCTCATTGTGCAGCCAGAAATACCAGGCTGAAAGTGATAGTGGGTACCGAAATTACCCTGTCTGATGCTCCTGTTAAACTGGTATTGCTTGCGACCAATCGTGCAGGCTATGGTGAGCTGTGCCAATTTATCACCACAGCCAGACGACGGGCAGAAAAAGGGGGATACGATGCCAGGCTGACAGACCTGACAAAAGAAACACTACCCCACTGCCTGGCATTATGGATGCCGGGCCATACACTTCAGCAGATCCAACACACTACAAACAGTCAGGAAATTGTCAGTGTATCAAGCCAGATTGAGCGCCTGTTCCAGTATGGGAAACACCTTCAGCGGCACTTCAGTCACCGCATATGGGTGACGATCGAGCGTATTCTTGAAGGCCATGAGGCGAGAACCTTGCCACTGATCACGCTTCTGGCTCAAAAGTTGTCCCTGCCGCTCACCGCCGCCGGTGATGTTCATATGCATATTGCCCGACGAAAAAAACTGCAGGATACGCTGACGGCAATCAGGCTGGGCCTGACAATACAGGAAGCAGGCTTTCATCTGCCGAGCAACCATGAGCGTTATTTGAGGCCTCGCCGGAAACTGCAACGTCTTTACCCGCTGAAATGGTTATCCGAAACTCTCGCTATCGCTGACCGATGCACATTTTCACTCAACGAATTGCGCTATGAATACCCCGGTGAACTGGTGCCCCCGGGGTTGAGCGCCATCGAGTATTTGCAACAACTGGTCAATCAGGGCATTTCCCGTCGCTTCCCCGATGGACTTTCCCTTTCCCTTCGTCACCTGATTGATAAAGAGCTGTCACTCATCAAGGAGCTTTCGTACGCGCACTACTTCCTCACAATTCAGGATATTGTACGCTTCGCCAAATCCCGGCAAATTCTGTGTCAGGGTCGCGGCTCGGCAGCCAACTCGATCGTTTGCTATTGTCTGGGCATTACAGAGGTAGACCCGACACAGATATCACTTCTGTTTGAACGCTTTATTTCCAGAGAACGCAATGAACCGCCGGACATCGATGTTGATTTCGAACACGAACGCCGCGAAGAAGTGATTCAGTATATCTACGGAAAGTATGGTCGCCACCGCTCTGCCATCACAGCAACAGTCATCACCTATCGGGGAAAAAGCGCCCTGCGGGATGTTGGCAAGGCACTTGGTATTGACTCAAACCATATTGAAACACTGCTCGGCAATATTGACTGGCGTGATAAAGGCACCTCCTGGATGGAGCAACTGAAAAACTCGGGAATCAATGACAACAGTTTCACCGGCCAACAACTGTTCGAGATGGCAGAGCAGATTCTCGGGTTTCCCAGACATCTTTCACAACATGTGGGAGGTTTCGTTATTTCCTCAGGCCCCATGAGCCAACTGGTTCCAATTGAAAATGCCGGTATGGCTGACCGAACAGTCATACAATGGGATAAAGACGATCTGGAAACGCTGGGTTTACTTAAGGTGGATATACTGGGTCTGGGTATGTTAAGCGCAATAAGAAAAACCCTTGATATGATCCGGCAATACAAAAGGTTTCCCAAAGCCCTGAATGAAATTCCCAAAGAAGACCCGGCCGTTTACCGGATGCTGCAAAAAGGTGATAGTGTTGGTGTATTTCAGGTAGAGTCACGAGCGCAAACCGGTATGCTGCCCAGATTGAAACCTGCCAGCTACTACGACCTGGTGGTGCAGGTGGCGATTGTCAGGCCCGGCCCGATTCAGGGCGACATGGTTCACCCCTATCTGCGCAGGCGAAATGGACTCGAACCGGTGCACTACCCAAACAAAGCCGTTGAAGCCGTACTGAAGCGCACGCTGGGAGTGCCCATATTTCAGGAGCAGGTAATCAAACTGGCGATGGTGGCGGCAGGCTTCTCGGCAGGTGAGGCCGACCAGCTCCGGCGAGCAATGGCAAGTTGGAAACATAATGGAAAATTAAAACCTTTCCAGGATAAATTAATAGCGGGCATGACAGAACGTGGCCACTCTGCCGAGTTTGCCAGGCGTATATGTCGGCAGATCAGTGGCTTTGGCGAATATGGCTTTCCCGAATCCCATGCTGCCAGTTTTGCCTTACTGGTGTATACCTCTGCCTGGTTAAAGTACCATGAACCCGCTGCATTTTACTGTGGCTTGCTCAACAGTCTGCCGATGGGTTTTTATTCTGCCTCGCAGTTGATTCAGGATGCCCGGTACCACGGCATTACCCTGTTGGGAGTGGATATCAATCATAGCCACTGGCACCATCAGCCTGCCTTTGGTGATGATTCCGGGCAGCCGGCAATCCGGTTGGGGTTCCGAATCGTAAAACAGTTGCCAAAACATACCATCACAAACGTCATCAGGTTCCGCCCTGCCCTGGGTTACCAGACCATCGCTGAATTGGGAAAAGTGGCCTCCCTGCACCCCCATGAGCTGGAAATACTGGCAGGAGCAGGTGCTTTATCAGGCCTGTCACAACACCGCTATCAGGCAAGGTGGGATATTCTGGCGATTGAGCCGGAACGGCCTGTTTTTGACAGTGAGCAATCCATACAGGAAGAAAGTCCCCGGAGATACATGCCTTTTTCTCCCGGACAATTTCAACCTGAACACCCGACAGAGGCAGAGGATATGCAGGAGGATTACCTGTCTCTGGGGCTGTCAGTTGACAAACACCCTCTCGATCTTTTGCGAAGGAAGCACAACCATAGTCGCGGCCTTCATTGGCTAAACAACTGCAAAACAGCTCGGGAATTGCCCGCCATGCATCACGGCAGTCTGGTATCCGTCGCCGGGCTGGTAACGGGAAGACAGCGGCCTGGCTCCGGTTCGGGCGTCACCTTTGTGACTCTTGAAGACGAAACGGGTAACTGCAATATTATTGTCTGGCTGTCAACCGCACGGGCACAGCGCAAGGCTCTGATAAATTCAGTGCTGTTGCAGGTTACAGGAATACTGGAACGGGAGGGCGATGTCATCCATATTATTGCAGGCAGGTTAACCGACCGCACACAGGATCTGGAACAACTGTGCCCGAATGTGCCAGTCAGGATTAAAAGCCGGGATTTTCACTGACTGCGGCCAATCACCCGGTAACCCGTGTCAAGTCGGTCTGTTAAAAATAATCGGGCTGTTAAAAATAGTAGATAAATTCAATTTGCAAGTAATCCTCTTTCCGGAGCGAGGAGGTTTTGTACTCGACTGCCGGGTTGGCCAGCATTTGCAACATACCCGGGAGGCTTTGCGGGTAAGGTGCTCCACCGGAAAATACACGAGCTTCCGCCACAACCTTCATATTCTGACCAATACGTCTGCTGGCTTCCAGGGAATAAAACACATCGTTTGACTCGGGATCCCAGATTCCGCCCAGCAGGGCTTCTGTGGCATCTTCATCATTGGCTGTCCAGCGCCAACCGACAAACCAGTCATGTTCAAACGCAGTACTTGCACGATCCCCGCGATCATCCCACAAATATTCAACCAGCCAGCCGAGATCCATTGCCGTATCGAAAATGCCCACCTGGGTAAACTCAAAACCGGCGGTGGCTGCTGTATACCTGTCTCCTGCGCCACTGCGAGTAATTCCCTCAAACTTCAACAACCAGTCTTCCCAAACGTACTGCAACTCCACCCCGGCCTGGTCAATAGTCGTATAATGAGGTATCAGTCCCGGGTTCTGCAGGTCACCATTGAACAGAAAAACGGGTTCCCGGTTGGTACCGGAAAACCAGGTGAAAGCATACTCCAGAGCGCCCTGGTAATTGGAGTAACGAAATGCAAAATCCTGATTGGCCGCCTCGGAACCAGACGCATAGGTCACCGCACTTGCATCAATTTCAATCGGGGAACCAAGACGTCCATCAGCGCCGGGGAAAGTTCTTTCCCGGAAATACCATAACCAGTAGAAGTCAAAATTCCCCCACTCTGACTCGTAGGCAAACTCCACCATTGGTTGGCCCAGTTTGTCTTCACCGTCAGGGTTTTCGACCAAATCTGTCTGATTCACAATATCAACCAAATGCTGGCTTTCTGTTACCCCCCAAAACACCTTGCCGATACCTGCTTTGGTTTCCCAGGCATTTTCACCCACATGAGTCCAGATCAGTTCGCGAATATCAAAGTGAGAACGTTCTTCGTCATTGCTATCAAGACGGGCAAACAATGTCATCTCAAACAGGTTTGATTCGCTCTCGGTCAGGTAATCTATTTCGGGCTGGATTCTGACAGAGCCTGATGTTTTATCCTGCCCGTTCAGGCCTTCCTTGCCAAACAGTCTGGCTTCCAGTCCTGCCTCTCCCTTGAACCAGCCGGCGGTTTCCTCTTCGATACTGAAAGTGGCAAAATTGAAGCCATCACCAAAGTCTTCTGTTTTTTCGGGCTCTGATTCCACATGCCGGGAAAAGTCCGGTTTGGGTCGTCGGCCCATCATGCCAATCAGTTGGCTCGGGTCTGGTACTACACCTGCAAGATAAGACACAGGTTTGCCGACGAGCAGGGCGCGACGTCGCCCCGTACCACCGACTTCCCAAAAAGAAACTTCTGATGGTAAATCCGCAAGCGCGGCCCGGGTAATTCTGATCAGAGTGTTACTGCTAAATTGCGACCAGGTGACCGAAAGGGGGGAGTCACGCCCCGTCAGTCTCCATCCTTCCGGGTGAGACAGAGTAACCCGATGAGGTGGAACACCGGATACAATGATGCCTATCTCATGGAAATGGGACATCAACGCAAATTTATTGTTTGATGTATATTCTGCGGTTAGCCCGAAATTCTCGGCCAAATGGCGGATCGCACTGTAGAGTTTGTCCGGTTGATCCTGTAACGTCAGGTAATTTCCCCTGACGCGTCTCACCAATCTATGAAAGAAGGCCTCATCCTTGTTTGCCAACTCAATCACACTGAGTTTGATCCCCCTTTTTTCCAGCAAAGGGGCAATGGTGTTCATTATATAGTCATCCAGTAACGCATTGCGTATTGAACGTCCAGTAGCATTGCCGCCGCCGGTTATCAGGACAACCTCGGACTGATCGACTTCATCATTGAGAAAAACCACCTTTTCCAGCGCCTTTCTGAGATTGCGCTCCCGGTCTTTCCAACGAATGACTTCTATCTCTGATGCAAGCTTCTGTCTCCGGCTTTCAGTCAAAGGACCGTAGGGTAAAACGGGCCTTGTTTCATCACCAAAGGTCCAGACACCAACAAAGTCGCCTTCAGTCAAGAAGAATCCTGCGGTTGATTCCACCAAAACCTTTCTCAGCTCGGTCTTGTCAACCAGGTTTGCCATAGTGGTCGCATCAACCAGAATTCGCACATCCCCGGGCGAAGAAGCACGATCAGCGGCGGCCAAACCCGAAATCTGCCCGCAAAAGACTATGCAACAAACCAGTATACGAATCACATGCGGAGTACAAGAACCTTTAAATTGCGCTACTCTTTCCAGCATACCCGTCCCCATGTGTTTTTGATTCGAAATTTCCATAATCCGAGACAAATGACGATATAAGCCATATCTGATTGATACACCCGCATATCCATACCTGTAACCGTCTACCTGTCATTCTCGAAGAAAACGGTTCTATGTCAGTTCAGGATAATTCATCTCTTGCCATTTGCAAATTTGCAAGCCCGAAGGCTTTACAAATTAATGAATACTGGATACATTTACATGCCAAATGCACACTGGCATGCATGCATTGAAAAAAATCCCGAATTGAGAACAAATCACTTTTCTGAAAGAGAGATCAAGATGGACAAACTGACAAAAAGGCAATCAGAAGTACTGGCACTGGTGAAAAACCATCTCAATGAAACGGGATACCCGCCAACCAGAGCGGAAATTGCCAGAGAGCTGGGGTTCCGTTCAGCCAACGCTGCAGAAGAGCACCTGAAAGCCCTCTCCCGAAAGGGAGCGATTGAAATGATCCCGGGAGCGAGTCGCGGCATCCGTATTATTTCCCAGGATAACGATGAGCCAAAAGGCATCCCCATTGTAGGAAAGGTGGCAGCAGGAAACCCTGTTCTGGCAATTGAAAATATTGACGAATACTGTGAAGTTCCGGCAGGAATGTTTACCCCCCCGGCCCACTACTTTCTCAGAGTCAGCGGATTCAGCATGAAGGATGCGGGCATCCTTGACGGCGACCTGTTAGCGGTACACAGAACAAACCAGGTCAGAAATGGCCAAATAGTCGTGGCCCGTCTCGAAGATGAAGTGACGGTCAAACGTTGGCAGAAAGACGGCAACAAGGTGCGACTGCTCCCTGAAAACGAATCCTTTGACCCCATAGTGGTTGACTTGAAGCAACAACAATTGGAAATCGAGGGTCTGGGTGTCGGCATAATCAGGCGATGAACTTTTACTCGTTGATTTTATGACACATTACCATTCTTCTACTATTCTGGAAGCAAAGGCCTCCGTTCTTGAGAAAACAGCCGTAGCCGGTTTTGAGCCGCCGGACGTTGGTAAAAGTCAGATTAACGAGAGATATCAAATTGAAGAACCTCAGTCGAATACTCATTATCTCACTATCCTTGGGGTTATCCGGAACAAGCTATGGCAAGGTTTCCCAACAGGAGGCCGACAAACTTGGCAAGGAACTGACTCCACTGGGGGCTGAACGGCAAGGCAACCCTGAAGGCACTATCCCGCCCTGGACCGGGGGAATTACCACTCTGCCCGAAGGCTACCGGACAGGTGCCCCCCATATCGACCCATTCTCGGCTGACATCCCCGAATTCAAAATTGACAGCTCCAATATCAACCTGTACAAGTCGAACCTGACTGAAGGTCAGCAACAACTTGTCAGGCAATACGCGCCAGATTACTACCTGAATGTTTACCCGAGCAGACGAAGTGCCTCCTACCCGGCAAGAATTTATGCCACACTGAAAAAAAATGCTGTCGAATCCGAGTTATTGGAAAATGGCAATGGCGTCAAAAACACAATGGCAACCAGTCCTTTTCCCGTTCCCGGTAACGGCCTGGAAATACTTTGGAATCATATCTTGCGTTACAGAGGAGAACAGGCGTTTTTTCGCTCTTCATTTGTCACACCGACCATCGAAGGCAGATACAGGCCAATCCGTGTAGAATACTCCTACTATTTTGCTTATAGTGAACCCGGTATTACCCTCAAGGAAATTGACAACAAAATTTTTTATTTGCGCACAAAAATACTATCGCCAACAAAACTCGCCGGCACACTCAATCTCGTACATGAAACCCTGGATCAGGTGCACTCGCCAAGAAAAGCCTGGCGTTACCAGACGGGCGAAAGAAGGCTGAGGCGTGCTCCCGCCATGGAATATAGTACAGACTTGCCAAACAGTTCCTCCTTGAGAACCATTGATCAGCTGGACATGTATAACGGGGCGCCGAACCAGTATCACTGGACAGTTACAGGTAAAAAAGAAATCTACATCCCCTACAACGCCTACAAACTTGACAGCAAGGAGCTGGAAATCAAAGACATTATCAGGCCCCGTCATATTGACCAGTCACTGGCTCGATACGAACTCCATCGGGTATGGGTGATAGAAGGAATACTTCGGAAAGGCCTCAGGCATATTTACCACAAACGCCGATTCTTCCTCGATGAAGACAGTTGGCAGATCGTTCTTGCCGAAGAATACGACAAGAACAATACCCTGTGGCGCGTATCCGAAGCCCATACAATCAACTATTATGAAAAGCCATTACTCTGGAGCACGGTTGAGGTAACGTATGACTTGAAGTCAGGGCGTTACTTCGCACAAGGGCTTGATAACGAAGAAAATCCCGTTGACTTTTCTCCGGGATTCAAAAGAAGAGACTTTTCCACCTCTGCAGCAAGACGCGCTGCAAAAAGGTAAGTGTTATGACTATCCCGGTTCTCATTTGTGATGACTCTGCAATAGCTCGAAAGCAGATGGCGAGAATTCTGCCTGCAGACTGGAACGCCGATGTTACCTTTGCCAAAAATGGTGCTGAGGGTCTTGATGCCTTGACAGCAGGCAAGGGAGAGGTAATGTTTCTCGACCTGAATATGCCGGTTATGGACGGATATGAAGTGCTGACAGAAGTCAACAGGCAAAACCTGTCTTCCCTGATTATCGTGGTATCCGGCGACATTCAGCCAGAGGCTCACACCAGGGTTAAAAAACTCGGTGCTCTTGCATTTATCAAAAAGCCGGTGAACCCCGACCAGGTCAAACAAATTCTGTTCGACTATGGTGTTTACCGACCGTCGGACGATACGCCAACACAGAATGAGACCACCCCTGAGGATGTTGGAAGAACCTCTGCCGAGGCAATGGTTTCACAGGCGGGGCCATCCAATTTTCTTGATTGCATTCAGGAAATCAGCAATGTCGCGATGGGGCAAGCTGCTGACCTGCTTGCCAGATTACTCAATGTATTCGTGAAGCTTCCCATACCCAAAGTCAATTTTATGGAAGTGGGCGAGCTGGAAATGGCCCTGGCGTTTGCCGAACAGAAAGAGACATTTTCAGCCGTTTGCCAGGGGTTTATTGGTTCGGGTGTCGCGGGTGAAGCATTGGTCATCTTCAGTGACTCCAATTTTAAGGATATGGCCAGTCTGTTGAAATATCGGGGAGAAATAGATCGTACGGCCGAGCTTGAGCTTCTCATGGATATTGCCAGCATACTGGTGGGCGCCTGTACCAACGGCATTGCCCAACAGCTCGATATTTCTTTCAGTCTTGGCCACCCGGTTGTTATTGGCCAGCACGTCAAGGTGGCCAATCTGGTCAAAAGTGGTTCAAACCGCTGGAAAAAAACACTGGCAATCGAAATAGCCTATAAAATTGAAAACTACGATATCACCTGCGATCTTCTGCTCTTGTTGACGGAAGATTCAGTCGGCAAGTTGAAGAAAAAGCTGTCATTTTTGATGTAACAGCTTTCGTTTCGGGCGAAAAGGCCAAGGTAGCCCATTTCACCGAAGATGCATTCCGGTTTACAGTAAACAGACAGAAGAAGTGATATGAAAGACCCTGATTTGAAAATAAACGAGTTTCACTGGTTGATGGATATGCTCCAGACCATTGATGTCGGCCTGATCGTTGTTGACCAGGACTACACTGTTCGGGTCTGGAACAGCTTTATGGAAAACCACAGTGGAATACGCCCGGAAAAGGTAAAAGACAAGAACCTGTTTTCCGTTTTCCCCACTATTGACAAGGAATGGCTGATCCAGAAGACGCAGGCCGTGTTCATGCTCAAAAACAGGGCATTTACCACCTGGGAGCAACGCCCCTACCTGATGAAATTTCTCAATTATCGCCCGATTACCGGCGCTGCGGATTTCATGTACCAGAACATCACGATTTCCCCATTGACTTCTGTTGACGGAACCGTTCGCCATATTTGTATCATAATCTACGATGTAACGGACATCGCCTGCAACAAACTGGCACTGGAAGATGCCAATGAAGAACTTGCCTGCCTGAGTCGCACAGACAAGCTGACCCGATTGAATAATCGCGGCTACTGGGAAGAGTGTCTGGTCAAGGAATATGCTCGCTTCAAAAGGTATGAGCACACCAGTTCACTGGTCATGTTCGACATAGACCACTTCAAGAAGGTGAACGACACCTGGGGCCACCAGGCCGGTGACCAGGTGATTCGGGAAGTATCACGGTTACTGAGATGTTCGCTCAGGCAGACCGACATTGCCGGCCGTTATGGTGGGGAAGAGTTTGGTGTCATTCTTGTTGATACCAATGACAAGGGCGCAAAAATATTTGCAGAGCGGCTGAGAACCCAAATAGAAAACCTGACAGTAAAGTACGAAGGCCTGACCATTAATTTTACCATCAGCCTGGGAATTTCAATGCTGACCAAACGCTGTAAAAACTACAAGGAGTGGCTGGAACAGGCAGACCTGGCGCTGTACCAAAGCAAACACAACGGCAGAAACCAAAGTACGGTTTTCGATCCTGCGATTCATACGTGATCGCCTACAGGCCCATTATCTCAACCAGTATTGTTTTAATCAGGAATCCGGCAACGCCGGTAAACAGGCCAATAAAGAGTATCATCATGCCAAACCGACCGGCTTTGGATTTTTTGGCCAGGTCGTAAATGATAAAGGCCATGAAGGCAATCAGGCCTCCTACAAAAATAATGGTTGAGTAATTGGCGAACTGCTCTTCTGTCATAGACACTTAAACTCCAACGCGCGACTACCCCGAGACTGCCGAAAACTGTTTTCAGTTAGCCAGTATAGTCGCCTTGACCGGCAATTGCATCCCGAGTTTGTATCAGTATGATAGTCAATCACACCCGTAATAACTACTTCCCCCGGGTATAAGCCGCTGTGGGCGGTCTGTGCAGGAAGCATCTTTGGCATGGATGCCAAAGTCGAGCTTACGAGGTATTCACAGCGTCTTCCTGCACAGACTGTCCACGGCGGCGAGAGTAGATACTTGCCAACAACAAATTACAGCACCCACAGGATACCTGCATGAACTATTGGCTTATGAAATCTGAACCTGATGTATTTGGAATTGACCATCTTGAGGCGATGCCAAATCAAACCGAGCATTGGGACGGCGTTCGTAATTACCAGGCTAGAAACATGATGCGAGATGCCATGAAAAAAGGCGACCAGGTTTTTTTCTACCACTCGAATTGTCATACACCCGGCATTGTCGGGCTGATGGAAATCGTCAGGGAAGGATACCCTGATCACACCGCGCTCGATCCTGAATGCAAATACTATGACCCGAAAAGCTCGGAAGAATCACCGAGGTGGTTTATGGTTGATGTAAGGCTGATTCGCAAATTCAGGCGAACTATCTCTTTACAAGAGTTAAAGGCAACCGCAGAACTGGAAGATATGCCACTGGTGCGAAAAGGCAACAGGCTGAGTGTCATGCCTGTCACCGAAGATCAATTCAACCATATCCTAACGATGGAATGACAATTCGGACTGCAACAGCTGCAAAACCTGTTCGCTATCGAAGGGCCAGGCCAGCTCCCTGTCCGAGACAGGCAACTTGAATACGGGAATACTCTCTGCGTAACGCTGGAACAGGCCTTCATCATCCGCAATGTCTGTTTTGGTCAAATACACAGCAAGCTCTGAGTTATCAGCCGACAAATTCGCGACGGCATCGACAATAACCGTTTCTGCGATATCGCAAAGGTGGCAGCCCAAAGTGGTGTATAATACGAGCTCGATTTCTTTTTTCATTCTTTTCTGGATTTCACCGGTTATTTTGACAATAATTTCCGCGCAAAAACACATCTTGCGTATTTACACAGGCCATGTGACCGGGGAATCATACAACAAAATTGCCATTGAATACTTACCCGACGCCTCATTTTTCATCAAACACCCAATGAACCATAACCATTCCATCATATAAAATACAAAGAGAGAACATGCTGTTTAAAAATATCTATATCTATCGTTTCACCAAGCCATTTACCCTGACCCCGGAACAACTGGAAGAAAAGCTTGCCAGCGCCGCCATTCGGCCTTGCGCACCCCAGGAGCTTTTCAGGCAAGGCTGGTCACGCCCCCTGGGTAAACATGGCGACCAACTGGTACACACCACCAACGGCAACATGATGCTTTCACTGGCAAGAGAAGAGCGTCTGCTACCGGCTTCCGTGGTGAAAGAAATTCTCGATGAACGAGTACAGTTGATTGAAGATGAGCAACACCGAAAAGTGCAAAAAAAAGAGAAAGATGAACTCAAGGATCAAATCATCATCGAACTCATGCCCAAGGCCTTCAAGCGATCACAATTTACCCAGGGTTATATTGATGCAAAAAATGGCTGGCTGATCATTAACACATCCTCCGCCAAAAAAGCGGATGATTTTAGCAGTTTTCTGCGAAAAACGCTGGGTTCCCTGCCCGTAATGATTCCAGAGGTAAAACAAAGCCCCTCTGCCATTATGACAACCTGGCTGCAAGGTAAGGATGCGTTATCGCTCGATTTCTCCCTTTGCGATGAGTGTGAACTGCAATCCCGGGCAGAGGAAAAGTCAATCGTGCGCTGCAAGGGTCTGGATATTGAAGGTGAGGAAGTACAGGGCCATATCAAGGCAGATATGCGTGTAGTAAAAATCGCTCTCAACTGGCAGGATCATATTTCATTTGTACTCAACGAAGACCTGACCGTAAAACGGATCAAATTCGGGGAGCTGGTAGACGAAAAACTGGAAGACAGCCAGGCTGAAACCGCCGCAGAGAAATTTGATGCAACATTCGCCCTGATGGCACTTGAGTTTGCCAATCTGATAGAGCGGATTCTCCAGCTTTTCGGGGGAGAAGATCGATCGAAAATCGTTGAGAGTGCTTAAGCCCTGACAGAGGCAGTTCACCTTTTTGACCTCAGGTTCACCTGAAATCCGCCGCATCCCGAATCCGGGCAAGCCCGAAGGATGCGGCTCTCCAGGCTTCAATTCAGCCTTCAATGCTGCCGCATTACCAGTTAAAACTGTCCGGCTCAAAAAACACCGTTATCAAGCATTTCTCTTTGCCAGGAGTTTTCGGCCTTGTTGAGCGGCAACCTCAAGTCCATCACTTCCTCTTCATGGTTATACTGAATGGAAAAACCGAGTTTTCTCGCCAGGCCAAGCATAGGCTGGTTATCGGTAAGGACGGATCCTATCATCTCCACGGTTCCCTTTGAGCGACAATAGTCGATCATTTTTTTCATTAATGTGTAGCCCAATCGTTCCCCTTTCATATCATCTCGCACTATTACGGCAAATTCGCACTGAAGATTATCCGCGTCAGTCCAGGTCCTGACGGAACCCAGCGTCTCGTTCGGTGAATCTTCCTCGGCAGTGACTGGCGCTGACACGACAAATACCATTTCCCGGTCATAATCAATCTGTACCATCTGAGCCAGTTCTTCATGGCTGAACGACTTTCGATACTGAAAAAAGCGGAACCGTATTGACTCCGAGGACATATTGGCATAAAACTCCATGTGAGCGGGTTCATCTTCGGCTCGCACGGGCCTTAACAACGCCCTTCTTCGAGATTTTGGCAAGATAATAGTCTCACACAATTCTTCAGGGTATGGCTGAATAGACAATTTGGCCGGGGCAGCCAGGTCTATCGCCACGTCCACTGCCACCACACCGGATCTGTCGAACAGGAGAGGGAGTATTTCCAGCCCCTTGATTTCAGGAATATGAATAATGATTTGAGAGAGTGTTACCAGGGTTTCACACACACTTTGAATATCCTGGCGTGGCCGGTAGCTGTACTCTTTCAACAGTTTGTACATATGTGTCTGGCGCAATAAATCCCGCGCCAGGGTCATGTTAAGTGGTGGCAATGCAATACGCCTGTCTGACATCACGTTGACGCTGGCTCCCGCGGCACCACAGACAACAAGAGGCCCGAATACCTTATCACGAGTAATGCCGAGACTGAATCCCAGCCCGCCGATATGCTGATGTGTTTCCTGCACCGAGAAACCGATAAATCCGCTATTGGGAAAGTGCTCCTTATACTGCTGGAACAGCTGTTGACAGGAAAGGCGAATTGACTGTTCGTCGTTGAGGCTTCGAATCGTTGCCTGATAACGACCACGACCGTTTTTTTCCTCCAGGAAAGGATGAGCAGCCTGCTCATGCAACAGGGTGATATCTATGGCATTGCCCAACTTTTTATAGATTTCGACAACATCGTCTTCATCATCACAATACCAGGTTTTGACCACATTGATTCCATAGTCTGCGATAACCTGACGAGCCTCTTCGTTTGACAGGGTTAAATGTTTGTTGCGAAGCGCCCGGATCACAATAGATCGCGCATGTGAGCGGTCTACGCTCTGGTCGGCATAGGAGGAAGGAGTTTCACGAAGCAACGCCTGGCTGCGTTTATGATTGACCTGGTGCATAAAGGCATGAATGGCTTTTTCAGGTGAAGAAAAAGTCGGTATGCCGGCCTCGAAAAACGCCTGCCTTGCATCCCGAATGGTGGTGTGCCCCAACCAGCAGGTAAATACATTCAGCCTTGAACGTTTACATCGGTTGATCACCGAATCTGCGATTTGCAGGCTGTCCTCGGTTAGCGATGGCGCGTACATAACCAGCACATTGGACACGGTGTAATCCTTTTCGAGAATTTGCAGTGCCTCATCATAGAGTTGGGGGGTCGCGCCGTAATCCAGGGAAACCGGATTACTTTTGTTCCAGTAGTCAGGCAGGAGTGCTTCAAACGCCTTTGTGGTATCTTCAGAAAGGTAAGTGAGTTCACCCCCCAGGTAAGACAACTTGTCAACCGCCAACACGCTCGGGCCAAAACCATTACACAAAATCATCAGGTGGTCCTGTTTGACCGCCTTCATGCGGGTCAGTGTTTCCAACGCGTCAAACATTTCATCCAGACCCTGCACCCGCAACACACCGGCCCTGCGCAAAACCGAATCGTATACATCGTCCCCGTTCACAATTCCGTCCGGCAGCGGAACCGGCTCCCACTGGGATTCCCCTACCCGCCCGCTCTTCACCGCCAGCACCAGCTTGCCACGGGACGCTGCCCTGACCGCAGAAATAAATCGGGACGGACTTTTAATCGCTTCCAGGTGCAATAAAATCGCCTTGGTTGTTCTGTCCTGGGCGAGATAGTCAATCAAATCATCTGGCGCAATATCAACGCCGTCGCCCAATGTCAGGAAATGGGAAAACCCGATGCCACGAGCAAATGCCCAGTCTATGACTGCACTGCCAATGGTTCCGGATTGCCCGATAAAGGCAATTTTGCCTGGCAGGACGCCCATGTGCGCATAGGTCGCATTCAGATTGCGGGATGGAGCCATCACACCAATGGTGTTGGGCCCGAGAATCCTGATCCCCGTTTTCTGGGCTGCGTCTTTCACCGAGTACATGAGAGGGCGCCCGGTTTTGCTGTGCATTCTGGACAATCCGCCAGTCATTACAATGGCAGTTTTGATACCAGCCTTGCCAAGCTGTTTGACCAGAGAAGGAACAGTTGCCGGAGGCGTGCAAATAACCGCCAGATCAGTGGGGGAAGGCATCTTGCTTACCTTGTTCACACAGGGGATGCCGTGTACCTGCTCATACCCTGATGTGTTGACTACCCAGAGCTTTCCGGGATAGTCAGAGGCAAGAAGATTTCTCAGCACCATACCGCCCAGGTTTTGAGCTCGTTCCGAGGCTCCTACAATACAGATCGATTTCGGATTAAATAATGCTTCGATATAACGAGTACTCATACCATGCTCCAACCTGAAAAAAAGGGTAATAAAAACGCGAATGAGCCATTGTATATGAAATATATCAGGCGCATTGGGTGATTTCGTCAAGTTTACTATTTATTCGCACGCTTTGGTTCGATAAACTAGGGTCCAGATTGTTCATTGAACCAGAAGTAGAATAATAGACGTAGAATAACTGACTATGAGAACAGCTTTTATTTCCCACGACGACTGCGAACTTCACGACATGGACTACGGGCACCCCGAAAGCCCGGCTCGCCTGTCAGCGATTAAAAACCAGCTCCAGGACTCCAGACTCATACAGGAGCTGGACTTTATACGTGCCGATGAAGTCAAAAAAGATCATGTAACACGAGTCCACCCCAATAGTTATTTTGAACAACTGGACATGCTCTCCCCCACCAGAGGGCGCATCATGATCGATTCTGACACCATGATGATGAAGGATACCATGCGAGCGGCAAAACTGGCTGCCGGTGCGGCAGTACAGGCGGTTGACCTTGTTATGTCAGGGCAATATGAAACTGCATTTTGCGCCACACGCCCACCGGGGCATCACGCTGAAAGAAATACAGCCATGGGTTTTTGTTTTTACAACAACGTAGCTGTGGCGGCCAGACACGCACTGTCTTTTCACGGGTTGGAGCGCGTGGCAATTATCGATTTCGACGTGCATCAGGGTAACGGTACCGTCGATATTTTTGAAAACGATCCGGCGGTGATGTTCTGCTCAAGCTTTCAACACCCCTGCTATCCGAACAGTCATTACGCCGTTCAAAGTGACAATATAGTCAACACACCGTTGGAAGCCCACTCAAAAAGCATCGACTTCAGAAATAAAACGGAAAAAGACTGGCTCAACCGGCTTCAGGATCACAAACCCCAGTTGATCCTGATTTCCGCCGGATTTGACGCGCATAAAGATGACCCGATGGCTAACATCAACCTGGTTGAAGATGACTATCGCTGGGTGACCCAAATGCTGAAAGACGTGGCCAGTAACTATGCCGATGACAGAGTGGTTTCGTTACTCGAAGGTGGCTATAACCTGAAGGCACTTGGCCAAAGCGTTGAGGCTCATCTGGAGACTCTCAGCGATGCCTGAGCCTGACCGGGTTGACAAAAAGCCCAATTAAAAAAAAGCCCACAATAAAGAAAAAACAGGAGCGATGACTCCTGTTTTTTTCTTTATTATATTTACAAAGACCTGTCGACAACGCACCTCACACCAGCTTTTTGGCCAGAACCTCTTCCCGAATACCATCCCAGCCTTCCTTAACCGTTCTGATCAGGTGCGAACACTCATCAATAATGGTCACGTCGTTACGCACATTTGCTTCTAGCAGTCGGCGTTCAATATAGTCATACAGTGATTCAAGATTGGTTGAAATTTCTCCACCCCTGGAGTGGTCAAGAAAACTGCGCAAGCCGGCAACAATCTCGATTGATTTATTCAACAGATTATTCTTTCCTTCAAAATCCTTTGCTGTGATTCGGCTTTTCGCCATCGCCATACGCTCCAGCGCACCTTCCAGCAACAACTGAATCAACTTGTGAGGGTCCGCATCAATAATACTGGTTTGAGTTCCAACTTGCTGATATTGACGAGCTGCGTTCATAAATCACCTTTTTAATCATTATTGTTGATTAACAATACCTTATTTATCGTCCATTGCCAGAAAACCTTAAGTCAGATATCGCAGAAAAATGCACTTTTTATCTGACTCCACCAGTTACTTTTTCTTGTTTCCCCCCGCCAGAGCCTCAAGCTGGCCGGAAATAAAGTCCATGGTACTGTTCAACCTGTTTATCATAATATCTGCCGACGTAAACTGCTTTATCAACCGCTCTCTCAGGCTTTCCACCCTCACTTCCATTTTGGCTCTCTGAGCACTGATTTCCTGCAACTGTTCACTCAGGCCATCTGTTCGCGTCGTTAACGAACCATCGACACTGATGATATCGGTGAACAAGTCAACAAACCTGTCTGCCACACCTTTAATGATGGTTACCTTGCCGCGACTACCTGTTGTTCCACCGTTTATATCTACCCCTATGCCGTCTGCGGCATTCCCCTCAAGGGAAAGTGACAGCCGCTGCCCTTTTCCGGTGGCGGATTGGCCGTTAATGGTACCGGCCACATCCAGGCCATTTGTTCCGGCAGCAGCGGTAATGCCAAGTTGTGACCCCATATTGGCGTCAGCCGAGGTAAACTCCACGGTAGACCCGCTCCCGTAACGGGTAGATGTAAAGGTAAGCTGGTTATTATCATCAAGCCCGACGACGACCTTTTTGCCGCTTCCCGCAAGGTTGGTGTCGGCATCAATTTTGGCTTGTAATTGAGTCACCAGTTGAGCGGAAGTATAGGTACCTGCATCCAGGGTGATATCAGCCGATTCGGTGCCATCAATACTCAGCCTGAAAACATTGGCTCCAATGGTGGCGCCAGCACTGACATCAAGGGTTCCGGCATATTCACCGTGGGTTGCGAGTTGCGAAACACTGATATCATAACTCCCGGGTCGGGTACTGGCGGACTTGCTGACAAACTCGACCTGACTATCGCTGACCCTTCCCTGATCGGAAAACAGAGCGACAACATCTTCCGTATGATCTTCCAGTGCGGAAATAAAGGTATCCCGGTCAAACATCACTTCACCTGAATCCTTATTGGTAGAAATACCCACATCAACGAGAGAGCGCACACTCGCATTTTCCAGTCCGGGAATAATGCCACTGAGCAGGTTTCTTGATTGGGAAGAAATCCGGCGAACGGTGGAGTCACCAAGCAAAATGCCCGAGTTTTGCGGGTTAGTCGCATCGTACTCGGTAAACTCGGCAATGAGTTTTTTCAGGTCATTGAATTTACCAATAAATTCTTCAACCCGGTCTGCCACGGCTCCGGAATCTTCCGCAATTTTTACTACGGCAGGAGAGCCGACATTGGTACTGCTCAACTCCAGTGTTGTACCCGCGATCAGGTCGTTCACCGTATTGGAATCACGAGTCACTGCTATTCCGTTTATCTCCAGCGCCGCATCCAGTGCGGCAACCGACTCGTTCAGATTCTGTGTGGCATCGTTAAACGCGAGTTGGGACAGCCCCCCGGAGTCCGTATCATTCGAGTCGTCGTCATCTACGGTAATGGCAATCTTATTTGCAAGCCCGGTCTGGTTGGACGCAATAACCAACTGAAAACCCGACCCGTTATTGATTACCGAAGCAGTCACATCCAGCCCGGACTCACCGTTAATGGCGTCGGCAATACCGCTCAGGGTGTTGTTACTGCTGTCAACGGTAATATCAACCGAAGCTTGATTGCCCACTTGAAGGGTCAGTTTTCCTGTGCCCAATGTGGTGGTGTCATCATCCTGAAAAGCGCCGGTTGATATGGCATGCGCCTGGGCCAATGCCGAAACCTCAATGGTATAATTGCCTTTTTGAGACGAAGAAGAAATTGTACCTGTTATTGCAGAGCTCGATGAACTGAAGGTGAGCTCTTTCATTGCGGAGGGGTTACCGAGGGTACGAGCAGGCAAACGCAAATCGGTAATGGCACTTCTCAGGCGTCCGTAAGCGGAAAGCCTGGCATTTACCTCTTCTTGCTTGCGATCAAGACGAGCTTCTGTGGGTGCCCTCTCCGCTTCTGTCAGTTTATCGATCAACTCGCTGGTGAGAACACCAGAGCCAATCCCGACCGAACTGATACTTGCCATTTCGCCATCCTCAATCTGATCAAACGCTAAAAGCCTGTCGCGTTCCGGTACCTGGTATAGCTATCGGCAAAAAGGGGCAAAACTTTGCCGTGTTTTGCCCCTTTAGTGTTACAGTATGTAAACAAGGCATACAGTCTGCCGTTGAAACTACACTTTCATGGTAAACAGACTCAATGGCTCTTCCTGGTGCAAGTTGCGCGCCATATTCAGAGCCACCTCATCCGGTATCTGTCGAACCACTTCATTCGTATTCCGGTCAACTACCTTGACAACCATTCTTCCCGAATCATCATCAACATTGAAGTGCAAATCCCGCTGAACGGACTGAATATAATCATTCAACCTGGTGACAGCCTTTTCCAACTGCTCCCGTTGCTCTTCAGGTTTCAGTAACGATTGCGCATCTTGCTCGACCGCCCGGGCGTTTTGATTTTCTTCTGCGTTGGCGACAACGTTGGCAGCGTTCACCTGCGCACCGGCAGATACTTCTTCCCTTGTTTTATGAGGTGCAGACGCGACACGATCCGGCTTCTCTGCATTCACAGCAGATCCGGACAGATTGATACCGCTCATTCTAACGTCATTCATAATTCACCTCTCGGAAATGCAGCCCGGCTTGGCAAAAAGCCAGGCTGCATTACCAGATCGGGGACTCCTTATTGCAGCAAGGATAATGCTTGCTGTGGTCGGGAGTTCGCTTGTGACAACACAGAGATACCAGCTTGCTGCAATACCTGAGTTCTGGACAATTCAGCTGTTTCCGATGCAAAGTCGGCATCCTGGATTCGCGAATTGGCAGCAGCGAGATTCTCGCCTCTAACCGCCAGGTTCGAAATCGTTGCTTCAAATCGGTTTTGCACCGCACCTAATTGTGCCTGAACCTGGGAAACCTGGTTGATCGCATTATCGATACCCTTAATGGCGGCGTTTGCCCCGGCAGCTGTCGATATATCAATATCTTTCAGCAAGGTACCGGTTTTTCCTCCACCATATGAGCCGACACTGAAACCGGCGGCACCGGGCCCGGTTCCATTGGCTGTTCCGATGTTAATGGTACCGGCAGATTCCAGCGTAATCGAGCCATGTGTGGTCTCGGCTGTTAAACCGGAGTTGGTGACCGTACCACCAACAGTAATATTGCGCCCATCTTCCGCAACCAATTGATATTGATTATCATCGACAACTTCTGCACGCACCCCCGTCTGGGCAGATTTGTTATTGATTGCCTGAACGATATTGTTCATTTGGCCACCAACATCAGCAGCCTCGGCAACATCGTCAATAGTAACGCCGTTTATGGTCAAACCCGAGACCGCACCAACTGAACCGATATCTGCTGACAATACCTGCGTGGCCTGAGCCTTCGCAGTCACACCGGTTTGGTCACTTACTCTGTTTATGGCTGCCGCCTTGGCTATGGCACTGACATCTTTACCAGTTGAAGATGCGGTATCATCACTGGCCATTGACGCACCCACTGCCACACCATTAATGGTCAAGTCACCGGCGGCCAGAGCGTTACCAGACACAACATTACCATTGACGCCACTATTGGAGCCGCTGTAAGTACCCACCTCGATACCGGCATGTTCCAGTGAATTACCTGTTGTGCTGCCAATTTCGAAACTGGTGCCATCCTGAGAAACGAGTGAAACCGTGCCTGTTGTTGTGCCGGCAGCTGCAATACCCACATTTTCAGGATCACCACTGGTAGTTTCTATCTGGATATTCCTGCCATCAGCAGCAGTCAGGGTCACACCCGAATCCAGGTTGTTAATATCGATCGAGGCGGTTACACCGGTTTGTTCAGCAAAGGAATTAATAGTATCTGCCACGCCCTGCAAATCAGCGGCGAGGTTAGCCGTTTGACCCGATCCGGCCAGACTCATCGAAACACCATTGATTTCTACTACAGCGGCAGTAGCAGAGACGTTGCCTACTTTCGAACCGACTACCGATGTTGCATCTGCAATCGCCATCACACCTGTCTGATCAGAAACTTCATTAATAGCGGCAGCGACAGCAATGGCTGATCTGGCAGCCTGATTTGTAGAAGCACCATCTGAAGATGCAGTTGCCGCACCTACTGCCACACCGTTTATAGTCAAATCACCAGCAGCCATCGCACCTGAAGTGGAAGACGTACTGATACCGTTGGAAAGTGCAGTACCCAGGGTTTCTTCAGTCACTTTGGCAATACTCACGTTGATTGTATCACCTACATTTGCACCGGTCTGGAAGGTTTTACCTTCAAAAGAACCATCAAGCAGTTTTTGTCCATTGAAGCTGGTCTTTTCAGAAATACTCGCAATTTCCGATTTTAATTGCTCCACCTCTTCTTGAAGAGAGGAACGTTCCAAATCTGTGTTTGATCCGTTTGCTGACTGCAATGCCAGTTCCCGAATCCGCTGCAGACTATCCCGCATACTGTTTAATGCGCCTTCAGCCGTTTGCGCCAACGAGATACCATCGCCTGCATTTCGTCCGGCTACAGTAGTACCACGAATCTGTGCGGTGAGTCGATTGGAGATCGCAAGACCGGCCGCATCATCTTTTGCACCATTGATTCGCAGGCCTGAAGAAAGTCTTTGCAACGCACGATCACCGGCTTTCTGGGAATTGTTCAAATTACGCTGCGCGCTTATGGAAGCCAGGTTTGTATTAATAATTTGAGGCATTTTCGCTTCTCCTTCGGTATCCAATCAAAAGTCAGGATTGTCTGAGAGGCGTAACGCATACTTGTTAGTACCATTGATGCATTGCGCTCTACCTGTTACCTGGTTTAGCGGCACTTTTGGGCAATGCTTGAGTAATGTTTATCGTATGATTTGTAAGCATCTGTAATAGGCAAGACAGGTTACGAGCTGCGACAACTTAAAGAACCAGCCAAAATAGCCAGACAATGAAAGAGCCAGACACAAAACCATTCGGAGGAAAAACAGAAACCGGTTGTCAGTCATAAAAAAAGGGCGCCAGGCCGTGCCTGGCACCCCAAAAGGGTAGTGTAAAACACCAACCCTGGCTTAAGTATTCTCCTCTGCAAGAATTACTGCAACAATGAAAGCGCTTGCTGAGGTAATGAGTTAGCCTGTGAGAGCACAGAAATTCCCGCTTGTTGCAATACCTGGGTTCTGGATAATTCGGCCGTTTCGGCTGCAAAATCCGCATCCTGAATCCGGGAATTTGCCGCAGTCAGATTTTCAGCCTGTACCGCCAGATTGGTAATGGCCGCCTCAAAGCGATTCTGTACCGCACCCAATTGCGCCTGGACCTGGGAAACCTGATTGATCGCATTATCAATACCCTTAATGGCGGCGTTTGCCCCTTTGACGGTCGATATATCGATATCTTTCAGCAAGGTGCCAGTTTTTCCACCTCCATACGACCCGACAGTGAAACCGGTAGCACCTGGCCCGGTCGCATTTGCCGTTCCAAGGTTAATGGTACCGGCCGATTCCAGTGTAATCGAGCCAAATGTGGTTTCAGCCGTTAATCCGGAGTTGGCGACTGTGCCGTCCACAACAATATTTCTGCCATCATCAGCAATCAATTGATATTGATTGTCATCAACAATTTCAGCGCGAACCCCTGTCTGGGCAGACTTGTTATTGATTGCCTGAACAATATTGTTCATCTGGCCACCAACATCACCTGTGCTGGCAGCAGCGATATCATCGATGGTTACACCGTTCACGGTCAGGCCGGAAACTGCATTCACTGCGGTGAACTCTGCTGACAATACCTGAGTGGCCTGAGCCTTCGCAGTCACACCGGTTTGGTCACTTACTCTGTTGATGGCTGCCGCCTTGGCTATGGCACTGGCAGCTTTATCAGTTGAAGATGCGGTATCATCACTGGCCATTGACGCACCCACTGATATGCCATTAATGGTCAAATCACCGGAGATCAGGGCTGTGTTTGTCACTGCCGCACCATTGACACCACTATTGGAGCCACTATAGGTTCCCACCTCGATACCGGCATGCTCCAGAGAGTTGCCTGTCGTACTGCCTATTTCTATTGTGGTGCCGTCTATAGAAACAAGAGAAACGGTTCCGGTAACAACGGTAGCGTTGCCTGCCGCTACTGCTCCACCCAGTCCGTACCCTGCGGCATCCTCATCTGTCATTGCCAGCTCGATATTTCTGCCATCGGCTGCAGTCAGGGCTACGCCGGCATCAAGGTTATTTACATCGATCGAAGCCGTAACACCGGTTTGATCCGAGAAAGCATTAATCGAATCGGCAATTCCCTTAAGGTCTGCCGCGAGGTTGGCAGCAACACCCGAACCGGCAAGATCGATATCGACGTTATTGATCGTTACCGTACCGGCATTTTCATTGACTACACCACCCGTTGCCGAAACTCCTCCCAATGTAGTGGCATCAACAACCGCCATGACGCCACTGGCCTCGGAAGCATCATTAATCGCTGCGGCAACAGCTATGGAAGACCTGGCAGCCTCCGTGGTGGAAGCGCCATCATCAGAAGCGATAGCCGCTCGAACTGAAATTCCGTTAATTGTCAGGTCACCCGAGGCCATTGCGCCTGTTGTTGAAGAGGTGCTGATACCATTTGACAAGGCTGTTCCCAAAGTATCTTCAGTCACTCTGGCGATACTGACACCTATGGTTTCGCCAACGTTGGCGCCTGTCTGGAAGTGTTTCTCTTCAAAAGAGCCATCGAGCAGCTTTTGACCATTAAAGCTCGTTTTCTCGGAAATACCGGCTATTTCCTGTTTGAGTTGTTCCACTTCCTCTTGCAGGGAGGAGCGTTCCAGATCCGTGTTTGAACCGTTGGCAGACTGCAAGGCCAGCTCACGTATTCTCTGCAGGCTGTCCCGCATACTGTTAAGCGCACCTTCCGCGGTTTGTGCCAAAGAAACACCATCACCTGCATTTCGGGAAGCCACCATGGTACCCCGGACTTGCGCGGTAATCCGATTGGAAATGGCCAGACCCGCTGCATCATCTTTTGCACCATTGATGCGCAGACCGGAAGAAAGTCGTTGAAGCGCCCTGTCACCCGCTTTCTGAGAGATATCCAGGTTACGTTGAGCACTGATTGAAGCCAGGTTGGTATTTATTATCTGAGGCATTATTGCATCCCCTTTTGATTATATGTGTTTGAAATAAAATCAACTGAATGCGGTCTTCTCAAATGTGAGCCGTACGTCGCATCCGTTAATTCTGTTATCGGTAGATAAAAGACTTTCTTGAGGTGTTTTTTGAAATTTTTTCTTGATTTTTCAATGAAGTAGAAATTACGCGAGAGGGGCAATAAAGGTTAGCGGCAAAATGAATTAAAACTTTACAAAAAAAATCGTTTTATTTCCTGTATCTTGCATTTGCGCCACCTGTCTTGCCTTCCCTTATATTTTTGGCAGCCTTTCCCATCAGGAGAAAATGTTTTAACATAGCCGGGAATGGAGAGAACGCTATGCCAGATTAAATACAGCTCGTCAAAACCTACTCCTTCTTCACTCGCCTTAAACCTGGTTAAGAACTTGAAAAAACAATGAATAAACAAAAAATATCCGTTATCGGGCTGGGTAAACTCGGTTCCCCGATGGCCGCCGTTTTTGCGAAAAAAGGCTATGAAGTAATCGGCCTCGATATTAACCGGTCTTTTGTTGACCGAATCAATTCCGGCCAGGCACCGGTAAACGAACCTCAACTGCAAGAGTTTATCAATCAGAGCAATGGCCGGCTTCAGGCCACAACCGACTATGATCGGGCAATCACTGAAACCGACATCACCTTTGTCATACTGCCAACCCCGAGTCAGCAGGATGGTTTTTTTTCCAACGATTTTCTATTGGGTGCCGTAAAAAGCATTGGCGAAATTCTGGCCCGAAAAACCAACTGGCATCTGGTGGTCATCACCAGTACCACCATGCCCGGCTCTACCGGAGGAGTCATAAAACAGGCACTTGAAAAGTCCTCAGGCAAGTCTGTCGGCCGGGATATCGGCCTGTGCTACAGCCCCGAATTTATTGCCCTTGGCTGTGTCATTCGCAACATGCTTAACCCGGATTTTATTCTGATCGGTGAATCAGACAGCCACGCCGGAGATGTGCTTGAGTCCGTATACGTGACTTGCTGCGACAACTCCCCGGCCATCAAGCGTATGAATATCACCAATGCCGAACTGACAAAAATATCGGTAAACACCTACGTCACAACCAAAATTTCCTATGCCAATATGGTATCGGAATACTGCGACCAACTGCCTGATGCCGATGTGGATGTGGTCATGGATGCCGTAGGCAGTGACTCCCGTATCGGAAAAAAATACCTGAAAGCCGCCCTTGGCTATGGTGGCCCGTGCTTTCCCCGGGACAATAAAGCCTTCGCTGCCCTGGGCCGGGAACTTGGTGCTAACAGCGACCTTGCCATGGCCACCGACAAGATAAACAATCACCAGGTAGAAAGGCTGTTCAATAAAATACAGAGTGCATGTAATCCGGGCGAAAAAATCGCCGTGCTGGGGCTGTCTTACAAACCCGACACTGATGTTATAGAGGAAAGCCAGGGCGTGCTTCTGGTCAAACGTCTTGTTGATGCCGGATATAACGTCATCGCCTTTGATCCGGAAGCCATGCCAAACAGCCAAAACGTGCTGCCAACTTCATGCATTCGGGCAAATAACCTGGAAGAGGCAACGGCACAGGTTTCGGTTGTCGTTATCACTACAGCCTGGCCGGAATTTGCAGGCAAATCGGCTTTTCATGGAAAAACCGAAGTTCACACCATTATTGACCCCTGGTCACTGGTTGAACCCTCATCTTTACCTGATTCTATCCGTTTGATCAGAATGGGAAAAAGCACCTGATCGGGTGCTTTTTCATTCAAATGCCATGTCATTTAACCGATTGTCATTAAACAGATTGTTATTCAACAGATGACGGCAAAACCGGAACCCCGACTGACGCTATTTACCACCTGCAAACCCTTTGAAGGGGAAACGGCGGCGATGCAATTCAATGCGTTGAGAAGTTGGCATGAGCTCCAGAAATCCCGAAAACTCACCTTCAATATCCTGTTACTCGGCAAAGATAAGGGAGTGATTGACGCAGCAAGGTCAATTGGTGCTACCGTTATCAGTCATATCAACACCACTCCTGCCGGGATTCCGTTGGTAAGTTCATTGTTCGAGACCGCGAAACAACACAGTAGTAGTGAGTATCTTGCCTATATCAATAGCGATATTATTCTCCGCACCGACTTTATTGATACACTGGCAAGTGTTTTGCAATCGGAAATCAAACAGGATTTTCTGCTCACCGCCAGAAGAATAAACATTCCTTTAAATACTCCATTGGTTAATCAGTCACAACACTGGAGGAGCGATCTGGACAGCATTGTTGACCAGTCTGGTAGCTGGGATGGGCCAAATGCGGTGGATCTGTTTCTGTTTAACCGAACCCTGTTTGACTGTATCCCCGACTTTGCAATAGGTCGAATGCAGTGGGACAACTGGCTGATCTGGAAGGCACGGGAGAGCAACGCACTGGTTATTGATGCCTCTCAGGACTTTGCATTGCTTCACCCGATTCATGGTTATGCCGGGCATGCCAGAGGCTGGCAGGATATTACTCAGGGTGATGAAGCGGGAATGAACCGGAACCTTGCACAAGGCCATATACTCGGGCTGGAGCAAGGCTGCACGCACCTGCTTAAACAAAGGGAACTGGTTGAAAACAACGCGGAAAACCAGCGAACACTCGCCACCCATTGCACCCCCTCCCCTGAAAAAGAATTTACAGCTTACCTTCGGCAACAATCCGTACAGCCTGGCTCAACGCCCTCTGAAGCAGAGACTGAACCAGATAAGGCCATTGATGTTTTCAGAACATTGCTTTGGCGCAATGAGCGCTATCTGCCTCAGGATATTTCAACTGTGACAGACCACGTGGAATTTTCCCGGGCAATCGAAAGCGCGGTAAAGCATCTGGAAGAAGGCAGAATATCAAGCGCGATGGATACCATTCAAGACACCCTGGCAGCCACCTTTCTTGACCGGATAAGGCAAAGTCAGGCCACCTGTCGACCGATAATCATCTGGGGAACAGGGCAAATGGCCGAGCGGCTGGTGATATTTCTAAAACGCAACCACATCGAAATTACCGGCTTTGCCGACAGCAATGCCGATAAGGCAGGAAGGCTGTTTATGTCGTTGCCTGTGACAGGCAGTCCGATTGATCAGGTCAGCAAAAAACCGGGTGACAGGCCCTTTGTTATAATAGGCTCCATGTTTGTCAATGAAATACAGCAAGCTCTCCATAATCAGGGGCTGCAATATAACACCGACTACTGCTATTGATCTGTAATAACCATTCCTCTTACTTTTAATGGCATAATGCTAACCATGATCAATAGCTCAGCCAACCATGATAAATAACTCGACACTGACTATGACTCGACACTGACCATGAACAAGCCCGATGCCAACCTGGATAACCCGATGACCAACGCCCTTTACTCTTTTGAAAGCATTATCTGGCCGGCAAACTACGTTCACAAGGCCTACCAGCGATCAACGCAGTTTCCAGATGGACAGGAAGACCTGAAAGCACTGTACCAGTCTGTATTTGAACCCTTTGGCGTACTAGGAAAGTGTGCTCCCTTTACTCTGCCTTTCAGCAAGGATATAGACCTGAATGAGTATCGCGCCTTTTTATCTGGCCATACCCCGCAATTACCCTTGAGTATTGTAACCATCACCAGAAATGACAATCATGTTGAAAGAATGCAGGAAAGAACACAGGCATTTATTGATTGTATTTATTGGTTGTCCGAACGCCATGAAACAAAGGTCGAACTGATTATTGTCGAGTGGAACCCGCCCGGTGACAGACCACCTGTAAAAGAAGCCTTTAACTTTGTAGAGCAGCACCCCTTTGTTTCGGTTATCATCGTTCGGGTACCACCGGAAATACACGCGCACTACACCCTTTCGGAAAACCTCCCGCTATACCAGATGATAGGCAAAAATGCCGGCATCAGAAGAGCAAGAGGTAACTATATCCTGTCAACCAACATTGACGTACTGCTTTCAGATGAACTGTTTCAGTTTATCACCAGCGACCAGATGCAACCTGGCAAACTGTATCGTTCCAATCGATGGGATATTGACAGGAAGGTACTCGACCTCGAAAGCCCGGAGGAAATGCTTGGAAAAGCCAGAGACCTGTGTTTCCAGATCAACTATTCTGACGGAGTGCGCGCAATCAGTGAGCCAGAACCGGATACAGATGCCAGCGACGACAGCCTCTGCGATACCAGTCTGGCAATAACCCATCTGCATACCTGGGCATGTGGCGATTTTCAGTTACTGCACCGGGATGACTGGGCCAGGGTATCGGGATATAGTGAACTGGATGTATTCAGTTTCCACCTGGATTCCCTTTTCAGCATCACCTGTCATTATGCGAGCCTGGATGAAGTAAGCTTGTCAAATGAGTATCCTCACTATCATATCGACCACACCCTGGGCACTCCAGTCAAGTCAAACACCTATGTTATCAACGAGAACAAAGCCCTGTACCACATCCCCTACATGACTTTATTCCTGTTCGATTTCCAGATGAAAGAGAACGGTGATCATTTTGTATTTAATGACTCAGGTTGGGGGTTGGCGGGTTTTGATCTCCCCTTTACACAAGTCACACGAGCGCACTGGGAGAGGGTTCCGCCAGATTATAAAAAACCGGGTTTTGCAGCTTCAAAACCGTCAAGTATTCTATCTACACAACAGCTTGAGAAATTGGAAAAAGATGATCAGGACAGAATTTACCGGCACTATCTTCGAGCTCACCAACAGACAGCCAATTATCTGCGATCACGACATTCAGATAAAAAGTGCTATATATGGGGTGCAGGAGAAAGAGGGAAAATTCACTGTACACACCTGATCAATCATGGCGTAGCCATTGCCGGTTTCATTCACGGAACCGATAGCACTTGTCCTGACTATCTGTTAGATTTACCCGTCTACAAGCGGGACAGGGTTTTCCCCGAAGACAACTGTTTTTATCTGGTTGCATCCATTTATGCAGAGGAAATAAGAGTAATCCTGGAAAAACAGGGCAAAGCCGAGGGAACCGATTATATGGTTCTCTTTTGACGAACCACAAACCGGAACAGCTTGAAACAATGAACATTCTGATTACCGGTGCCGCCGGTTACCTGGGCAGCCAGTTAACCCGACACCTGCTTTGTGAAGGCCATGATGTTATTGCATTTGATAACATGTTTTATGGGGGGGAAGCACTGCTATTCGGGTATTCCAGTCCAGCCCTGGAAATTGTCAGAGGCGATGTAAGAAACGCATCTGCCATAAAAGAACAGATTCAGAAAGCAGATTGCCTGATCTATCTGGCCGGTATCGTTGGTGAACCGGCATGCAACACAGCTCCGGATATTGCAGAAGAAATTAACCTGGTAGCACCCGGGAACTGTCTGCATCTCGCAGAAGAATCAGAGATAAAACAGGTTATATTTATAAGCACCTGCAGTAACTATGGCGTTTCAGCCCCCAATGCGTTAGCCAATGAATCTTCCGATTTGAACCCGCTATCCGGCTATGCCGAAGCAAAAGTCAGTACTGAAGCCTACCTGCTCGGCCAATTTACCAAACCCTGCACCATTCTCCGCCTGGGCACACTATGCGGGCCGAGTACCCGAATGCGTTTTGATTTGCTGGTAAACGAAATCGCCAGAGCCTGCGCGTTAAATCAGGAAATTGAAATCTATACACCGGAAGCATGGCGACCTTACCTGTCATTGCGGGATGCAATCCGCTGTATCGGCAAGGTTGTGGATAACCCGCCCCGGAGTGGCACGGAGGTCTATAATGTCGTCGCTGAAAACCTGACCAAATCAGCACTGATCAACACCGTTCACAAGCATTACCCTGATATGCAAGTACACTATGTCGATAAGGTACCGGATTTGCGCGACTACCGTGTTGACGGAAGCAGGTTTATCCATCGATTCGGCAACCTGCCCACCACTTCGATTGAACAAACATTTTTAGAAGTAGCAAAAGCCGTAGAACAGGGCATATTTCAAAACCCCGAATCCCCTATTCATTCAGCTATCCCCATACAACCATTTGTTTAACGGATTTTTTGGTAATGCAAGTTTCAGTTTTTGGAATAGGAAAGGTTGGCATCACGCTGATAGCCAGTCTGCTCAAAGCGGGGTTCAAGGTCACGGGTGTTGATACCGACAAACACCTGGTTGACAGAATGAATACCGATCAGATCACCTTTGGTGAACCCGGTGTACAAGCCCTGATTGACGCTAACAGGGCAAGGCTGACCGTTACCCTTGATGCCGGGTACGCCGTATCCTGCAGTGATCTCAGCTTTATTATTGTACCCACCCACACCAACGAATCAGGCGGGTTTAGCAATCGCTACATACTGGATGCCGTACGTTCCATCGGGAAACACCTGGCAAACAAACCCGGCTTTCATACCCTTGTGGTGGTTAGCACTGTTATGCCAGGTTCCTCAATAAACGACATCATTCCTGTTTTGGAGCAGGCATCAGGGAAAACGGCAGGGATCGACATCGGCTTCTGTTATAACCCGCTGTTTATCGCCCAGGGAGAAATACTAAAGGGAATCGTCACTCCGGATTACATACTGATAGGTGAGCATTGTAAAAAAAGCGGGAACCTTCTGGAGTCCATTCAAAAAAAATTGCTGGGCAATAACGCACCTATTGTTCGCATGAATCCAACAGAGGCGGAGATTACCAAACTGGCCTCTAACACCCATGAAACCATGCGGGTATCATTCTCGAATATGCTGGCACAAACATGCAATGAAATGCCGGGAACCAACGTAGACAATGTAACCAACGCCCTTTCATTCCGGCTGGGCAAGCGTTTTTTCAAGGGCGCAACCCCCTACGGTGGCCCATGCTGGCCAAGAGACAATATTGCACTGTCGTCATTACTGAACAGTATCGGGTTGAAGCCATTGATACCGGAAGCGGTACACCGCTTTAATCAGTATCACAGCCAGTACCTGATAGAAAAACTGCAACATCTGGTAAATAGCGGAAAACGAACCATCGGCCTGATCGGAGTTGCTTACAAGGTGGGCACGCCACTGATAGAAGAGTCATTTGCCCTGGAAATTGTCAACCGCCTGACCGGAGAAGGGTTAGAGTTTGTGATCTTTGATCCATTGGCATCTGATGTATTTCAGTCACACTACCGCCACACCGGCAAACAGGTGCGTACAGCCAACGAAGCGGACGAATGCCTGAAACAGTCCATTTGCCTGTTGTTACAACCCTTGCCAGTTATAGGTAAACTCTCTTTTGAGAAATATCAGGATACAACCGTGATCGACTATTGGCGGATGGTTCCGAAAAACACCAGTGACCATCTACCCAATTACCTTGCATTTGGTGTCAACCATCAAAAAGAATTTGATGCCCCATTCCTCGACACACTAAAGTCACTCACCAGTTAGCAAAGGCCGGAAACAATGAAATTACATCTGGGTTGCGGCAAAAGACATATACCGGGTTTTATCCATATCGATCTTGCAGACTTCCCCCATATCGATTATCACTCCGACATAGCTGACTTGTCTTTTATTGACAATGATTCCGTTTCACTGATTTATGCCTGTCAAGTGCTGACGTATTTTGATCGGGAAACCATACCTGAGGTGCTTGGTGAATGGCGACGAGTACTAAAAACGGGTGGCATACTTCGCCTTTCCGTTCCCAATTTCGCGACCCTGTGCAAACTATATAATGCAGGACTCTCTCTGGATTTTTTTCTCGGTACACTCTATGGAAAATGGCAGGTAAGGGGTGCTGACACCCTTTACCATAAAACCACCTTTGACGCGCCTTCCCTGAAAAAACTCCTTGAGGATAACGGCTATAAAAACTGTGAACTCTGGGACTGGCGCACCACCGAACATAGCCATATTGATGACTTTTCACAGGCTTATTTCCCACATATGGATAAGGAAAAAGGCGTGCTTTTCAATCTGAATATGCAGGCAGGAAAGGCCTGATCATGCAGTTTATTCCACTGGCTGAACCAAAAATCACCAAAAAAGACGTTACGGCCGTCTCATCTCAACTTACATCCAGCTTTGTAGGCCCGGGTAAGACTGCGGAAAAGTTTGGAGACCAACTTGCCAGACTGACCAAAAGAAACTACGCGATCCCGACTATCAGTGGCACGGTGGCCCTGTCTATCGCCGCAAAAGCTATCGGGTTAAAACCGGGCGACGAAATTCTCGTACCTGCTTATGGTGTAGTCTCTGTTATCAACGCATTCAAGACAGTGGGGCTCAAGCCCGGGTTGGTGGATATCAACCCGCATCATGGGTGTATTGACACCGACACCATCAGGGCAGCACTTTCACCAGACACCAAAGCAGTCTGCTATATCTCGTTTTTAGGCAATATAGCAGGCAGTTACGAAGAAACCATCGACTTCTGTAGAAAAAACAACCTTCAGATTATTGAAGATGCGGCATGGAGCCTGGGCAGGACAACAGCACGAGCCTGCGGTGCCAGTGGCGGGGATATTGCCATCACCAGCTTTAGCGTACCCAAACTTATCACTACCGGGCAAGGCGGTGCCCTGTTTACCAATGACGAGGAAACGCAGAAAAACAGCATACGCCTGATTGACCAGGGTGGCATTAACTGGAGAAAAACCGGCGATATCGAATTGCCAGGTTCCAATCTGAGAATGAGCGATATCAATGCCGCCCTTGGCCTGTCCCAGCTTCATTCACTGCCAAAGCGGATGAACAGAAAACAACAGATTTTTAACACAATCAACTCGATTTTGGAGGGCAATCTTGTTCAACCTGAGGACGGACTCTTCCCCGCTCAAAATGTCATTTTAGTCCATGATAGAGATCGAGTGCTCTCCGAGATCAAAAAGCTCAATATCGGCGCGGCAAGTAACTATGGCTGTATTTACAACCTGACACCTTATGTAAACCTGAAACAGGGGTGCTTTATAGGGGCTGAGTTCTGGGCAAAACATGCCCTTTACTTACCCTTTGGTATCGGGACATCGAAGCGGGATATGAAAAAAATGGCCCAGGCAGTTATGACATTACCTATCGATTTTGTTGATACTGTTGATATGGAACGGGTGCGATGACAAAAATCCTTATACTGGGAAGCCGGGTCGAGAGCTATCATTGCTTTCATTTTCTGATCAACCATTTTCAGGATATAGATATCGTCGCCGTGGCACCGCATGTTACCCCTGTAAACCTTCGTTCAGATCAGGATATTACCACTCTGGCGAAAGCGCACAATATCGAGATAATCCACAGAAATCAGATTTGTGAACAGAAATTCGATCTGGGAATCAGCCTGCTTTACGACAGCGTGCTTACCGAACAGGAGCTACAGATTCCTGCAAAGGGGTTTATCAATCTGCACCTCGGCCCCCTGCCTCGTTATCGCGGTTCAAACAGTGTACTTCACGCGATAGCGAACGCCCGCAAGGAAAACTGTTGGGAATTTGAAGTGACCTTGCATTACATGGTTGAAAAACTCGATGCCGGCCCGATTATCGACAGGCGGTCAATGCCCATCTTCGAGGATGATACCGCCTATAGCCTTCATTGCCGTGCTTCTGACAAAGTCTACGAACTCTTTATTGATAACATAGGGAGAATAATAAAAACTGACGGTTTTGTTCCAGCGCAAGCGCAAACAGGTAAGGCCGGGTTTTACCCGAGAGACAGGGTCAACCACCATATTGACCTCAGCCTGCCGGAAGTGGAAATCTACGACAAAATACGCTCTCTTACCTTTCCTGGAAAGCCGCGCCCATACACGTTAATCAACAATAAAAAGGTCTATTTGACGCTAGATGAAAAATAAACAGGTTTCTATTGTTCTTGCCACCAAAAATGCCCGACCCATGCTGGAAAAGGCCATGCTTTCCCTTATGGAGCAAACCTGGCAACAGTTTGAAGTCGTTGTGATTGACGGCGCATCGACTGATGGAACACTGGACTATCTAAAGGAAGTGCCACTTAATCTCAGGGTTATTTCGGAGCCTGATTCAGGAATATCTGATGCCTACTCCAAAGCACTGAAAAATGCCCGGGGAGACATCGTGGGTATTTTTTCAACCGACGAACGCTATTACCCGAACACCATCGAAACTGCCGTGCGCTGGTTTGAGCAACACCCAGGTCATATTGTGTGTGGTGGTATCTGTACCTTTCTCAATGACCAGGAGAAACCGGTTGATCAGTATCAGGATGACTACCTGGCACTTGAACGCCACCTGAGCTGCGAGCATATCTGTTCCATTTCTTCGTCATTTTTTAACAGATCGCTGCTCAAGGATGAACTCCACTACCTGCCGGACTACAAAACCTGTTGCGACTACGAACTTTGGGCAAGGCTTGCCCTCAAATATCCTTCTGATCGTTTTGAATGGTTCGACAAACCCGTAGTAAAAGCACTCCGGGCACAGGTGTCCATGTCATTCAGAGACGACACATTCCGTCAAATGGTTGATGACAAAATCCACTATCTTCACCATTTTCACAGACAATTCGGAAACCACCCGAACCTTTCCGATATTAACCTTGACCGATGTCAGGCAGGCATACACATGTGGGCGGCAGAACAGTTAGCCTTCATCAACTACCAGTCGGAGGAAATTTTCTTTCATTGCGAAAAAGCACTGCAACTGGCTCCCGACTATCAACGAATACATCACTTCATCAGAAAACATGGCTTGCTGAAACTTGAAAATGGCAACATTGTCCAGCGAGCCGGAAAACCTGTTTCAGCAGGCAGAACACTTTGTCATTTCAGTAGAAAAACGATGTTGCTCCACCATGATTCTGCTCTTTCCGATACAGACCCCATGCATCTGATCACCCACTCGGGTGCATGGGGGTATTCTCTGGAGCTATGTTTCGACCCTGAAGAAATTGACACCCTTCTTCCACCGGATTCCTGCTGGATACAAATCTCTATAGAAGTGATCAAAGGTGCCATAGGTATAGGCTCGTTATTGGAAAACCGTGATATCGCACAGGAAAGAATTCTACGCGCTGCACCGGAACTGGTTGAAGTTTTCATACCTGTTGATCACCCGGAAAAAAAACAAAGCCTTATGATCCGCAGCGGTGGAGAAGGGAAATCAGAGGCGCTGATACATGTTATTACAGTGGTTGCTCAGGAGTGACCACCAATGCCAGGGGGCTGAAAAAGCAGTTGAATGCGATCAAGAAAGAGCTTATTCTCATCAGCAATAAGAATCCAGGAGACCTGAAAAACTCAATAGGCCAACCAGGTAAATACCCGCTTTCAACAAATGACCTTTTTGAAAAAGGGAGCTCAAATGAACGAAGTAACAATACAAGATGTAAAGGAATTCTGGGATAAAAGACCCTGCAATATACATCACTCTGCCAAGCCTTTTGGTAGTAGGGAGTATTTCGATGAAGTTGAAAAGCGCAAGTATTTTGTGGAACCACATATCCCCGGTTTTGCGGGATTTAAGGAATGGAAAGAGAAAAATGTTCTGGAAGTGGGTTGCGGCATTGGTACGGATGCAATCAATTTTGCCAGGGCTGGAGCCAACTATTCCGGCGTTGACTTATCCATGGAAAGCGTCAAAGTAGCCAGGTCTCGGTTTGATGTTTTTGGACTCCCCGGAAAAATTGATTGTGTTAATGCTGAAGAGCTTTCATCCTGTTTTGATGAGAGTACATTCGATCTCGTTTATTCTTTTGGTGTAATACACCACACTCCCAACCCGCACAAAGTGATTCGGGAGATACACAAACTGGTTAAACCGGGCGGCATATTTCGTCTGATGCTGTACGCCAGAAACAGCTGGAAAAATATCATGATTGAGGCCGGACTTGATCAACCGGAAGCCCAGTATGGATGCCCTGTTGCCAATACCTATACCGAACCCGATGTTATTTCCTTACTGGCCGGATTTGAGTTAACCAGCATTCAACAGGATCATATTTTCCCTTACAAAATTGAAAAATATGTGAACCATATTTATGAAAAAGAGCCCTGGTTTGAGAGCATGCCGGACACAATGTTCAGAACCCTTGAAAAGCGACTGGGCTGGCATCTTCTGATTGAAGCGACACCGATCAAATAATGCACTGCCATTCCATTCTCAGGTCAATAATAAAGAAGTCTGAAACAACAGAAACCACGCACTACCTAGCCTTAAGACGTTGACTTCTATATTACAGGAATACCCAATCAATGATGATTAAAGAAGGCATGATGGTAACGCTGAGGCAGAAAACAGACTGTCCGATAGTGGATTATTCCAGTGACTTTGAGATCACAGGAATATACCCAAGACATTTCGATGCAGTTTTGGCAAACCATTTGTCCGGCAGAAAAATCAACGATGAGTTTTCCTTTGAATTTTCATCACCATTATTTGAATTCCAGCAATTTAAAGTAATAAAAATACGTAGAAAAAACCTGAAGTCTGACAAGCCTCTAAAAGAAGGCATGCTTTTTATCACAAATGCCATTATCGGAGGGTGTGATACAATCGGACGGGTTATCAGCTTTGATGAAGACTTTGTTTCCCTGGACTGTAACTACCCTTACTATAAAGGCGCCAGGCAAATTGTATCTAACCATATTCTGGATATAAAAGTCCCGTCAGACGAAGAACTTCTGCAACTTGCCGGGCCGAGCCCTTTAATGCGATTGACCTCAACCTCAAACACCTGACGGTTAACACTCCACATACCCTGCACCGGCAAAACTCCTCTTTCTTTAAAAGCCCAGGTCGCCAGAATCCAGAAAATAAAACACACTGACCAGGCTGATCAATAGCCTTGGAACCAGGCTTCGGAAGATTCTACTTTTTTATAAAATGTAGTGGCTAAAGTGATGCTGTTTCATAATCAAGATTTTCTGGCAGCAACTATTTTAGTCAGGTTTGCATATGTTTGCGGGGCTGGCAAGTTACCCCGATCTGCCTTGTGTCAACAACAGCAAACCTGCTAGCATAGGGGCGCAACGGCGTACAAGCCGGTTTATGACGTTCCCAAATGATGACAAGTCATGAATTGTTTCAATTTTGCCGCTAATGAATTATTTGGTGAAGAATAAGTACAATCAACTAAAACCCGGGAAGGAACAGACACTTGAACTCGAAATGGGATTACTCACAGCTCGCCCAGGCATACTTAAAGCGGCCTGACTATTCGACTGAAGCAATAAAAAACATGCTTGAAATAATGGAATTAAAGGCTGATGACCTCATTTGTGATATTGGCGCAGGCACAGCTCACCTGACGCTTGCCCTGGCAAAAGCCGGGTACAGTGTGGTGTCCGTAGAACCAAACACCAATATGAGAGAACTCGGTATTCAAAGAACCAGGGAATACAGGAATGTAAGATGGGTTAGTGCAACTGGAGAAGACACCGGGCAGGCCGATACCACATTTGGGGCGGTAACTTTTGGTTCTTCCTTTAATGTTTTGGATCGTTCTGCAGCCCTTAAAGAATTTAAACGGATAGCATTGCCAAAAGGCTGGCTGGCGGCCATGTGGAATCACAGGGATTTATCTGATCCGATACAGTCGAATATCGAAAATATTATTCAGTCTCATATTAGAAATTATGAATATGGAACCCGACGAGAGGATCAAACAAAATTTCTCAATGATAGCGGCCTGTTTAGTCGTGTTGAAAAAATTGAATACGACATACTGCATGAACAAAGTCGAAAAGACATAGTTGAAGCCTGGCGTTCCCATGCCACTTTGCAGCGTCAAGCCGGCAATCGGTTTTCAAATATAATTAAGGACATCGAGCATTATTTAAGCGAGATGGATTCTGAATCAATTCATGTACCCTATACAACACGAATATGGTTGGCTCAACTAAACAACTAAACCTCCAGGCACCGATTTAAAACGAATCATTTTGGAAAATGAAATATCTTTGCATGCTTTGTAAGCATTGCCAAATCATGATTACTTACCCCAGGGAGGCGCAAGTAAATACGCCAGCTTGTTTCTTTGGAAGACGTTTATTAAATGGTGTTTACAAACTGACAAACAGAAAATCAAATACACTGGCCGAACTGAATAATTGTCCCGGAGTCTGACTTTGGAAGGTTCTACTTTTTATGGGATGTAAAGGAGCAAACACGCCATGAGTAGTAATTCACTATACATTGATTTGTGTTACGAAACGGTGCAACAACATGATAGTGCTTTGATGGCTCCGATCAGTTGGGACAACGCATATAAACTGTTCCGTTTTTTAGAAAAATTTATTTCAAACCGGCCCGGTGGGAGCGCCAGGTGTTACTTGTATGGCGCTGGCAATAGTGGAAAACTGCTGCTTTATATTTTAAAACGTTACGATATTGAAGTGTCAGGCTTTATTGATAGAAATGCTGATATCGACCGGGTGGAGTTCTTTGGAGTTAAATATCCGGTTTTTCCGCCAACCGCAGAGCTCGACCAGAACAGCACACTTTTTGTGTGCACATCACCATACCACTATCATCAAATAAATGAGTCGTATTTAAAGAGAACCCGGTATAGAAATGTCATTTTTTTGTGGGAAATGCCGACTCATAACGAGTATATACCGACAGCACTGAATCAAAGAAGCAACAGACTGCTGGAGTTAACTGAAAGGCATCTCATAAACGGGCAAATAGATGATGCATCAGACTGTTATAAACAAGCCAGATCGCTGCATCAACATATTGATAAAGAAGATTATCTTGGCTTGATAATACATGCAGCAAACAAAAATTTTGCAAATGCGTTTGAAGTCTACAACAAAGTCCTGGCGAAAAATGATTCGAATGCAGTAACAAAACAGGCCGATTATAGTAGATCAGGTATTCTACACTCCTTGACAGACCCCAAAAAGAACAGTGATGAAGAAGCCTTGTTCAAGCACCTGAAACGACTCACTGGTGATACTGTATCGGCTTTAAATCTGGAGGGGTTATATCTATCCCGCATCGCAAATATCGAGAAGGCGATAAAAACATTTCAATCGGCATGCAGTCTGGAAGAAACGAACAGTGTGGCGACATATAATGCCATTCTCCTGACTTTTGACTTTGAATCACCAGAAAAAGCCAGGCAGTTATGCCTGCAGGCAATGGAAAAACAGATTGATCATCAGCGCATTCAGTCTCTCCATGACAGCATCTCTTTCTCACAGGTAAACTTTGACAGGAGCAGGCCTCGATATATAACCACTGACCTGACTGAAAAAGGTGTTGCGTCACCACAGGTGCCCGTTAGAATTCTGGTTTCCATGCATGGGGCTGGCACCCATTTTCTGGCAAATTTTATATACCGTATCCTCGGTAAAAATCCCCCCCAACTTTCCCAATATGATGTAAATGGCATGAATAGTGAAGTGCTTATGTCACATTTGGTTCAGGAAGAAAACCGGGACAGACTGTTGTCAGTACACCTTAAATACAGCAAGTATTCAACGCTGCTTGATAGCCAGGCGAGAATCATCCATTTATTGAGGCATCCTCTTGATGCCCTGGTCACCCTGTTCAGGCACAACGCCAATTACAGTGAGGCAAAATCCAAAGATAGTTGGGATATTCAGCTCAAGAAGCAAATACGCATCAAGGGGTGGCTGGCAGATTTTCTGGAAGGTGATTCTATTAACTGGATAAAAAGCGGTAAAGTGTACCCGTTACGGTATGAAGACTTCATATACCAACCCGCAAAATATTTACGGGATATCTGTAATTTTTTGCAGATTGCTGTCGACGACAGACAACTTGACAGAGCAGTTATGGATAACTTCTATTACATAAATGATGATTTACGTTTGGGAAGGTACCCGATGCTGTTTGATCCTGCCAGTGATGGCAAGCGGCGAGGTACACCTGGTGAATGGAAAAACTACCTGGATAACAAGGATCTGGAAATCATCAGGGCCGAATGTAAAGAGCATTTCGATTATCTGGGATACACAATCTGATCCGCAATGTTCACATGAGAGTTACATGAACCATGTGGCACACATCTTTTGTTCAGTGATAGATTTCGGATGATAAATAAACCCATGCCGACAAAAAACAGTACAGCCCCGGTTTATTGGATCACCGGCCTTTCCGGAAGCGGAAAATCCACCCTGGGGGAGCTTCTATATCAATTTTTACAGGGGAAAAACCCGGCAACCGTGTATCTGGATGGAGATATACTGCGGCAAGTATATGGCGATCATGGTGGCCATGACCTGAACTCCCGTAAAATGATTGCCGGTAAAAATGCCCGACTGTGCAAGCTGCTGTCTGATCAGGGAATACAGGTCGTCATCGCCACAATTTCTCTCTTCCATGAAGTGCAACAATGGAACAGGGCCAATATCGAAAACTACACCGAGATTTTCCTGAATCCCCCACAATCCGTTATCGAGGCCAGATGCAGCAAAGGGCTTTACCAAAAAAACATACAAAATATGGTGGGTAAAGACCTGAAAGCCGAATACCCTCTACAGGCTGATCTGACATACGACACATCAAAGCTGACCCCGCAACAGATACTGGATGATATTCTATCCAGTCAGTCCATCAATTAATACCACTCTGATGATTAGTACCACTCTGATAGAGATCCAAATCAGCCTCGCTATCCACTTCTCCCCAGGGTAATTCATAACGAACGGCCCTGATTGGCAGGATTTTCCTGGCAATGACGAGCTGTAGCAAATCAGTCAGGTAAAGCCGGGCCAGTTTTGACTCATTCATTTCATCAAGAACAGGTAGCACCTTTTTCCAGGCCTCGGGGGTAATATAAATCAGCCCCATATACTGCCCGTGGATCTTGTCTGGTACAGCATTATGTTGACATACAGGGGGTTTCTGACCAATCTCAAGTAACTCATCATTCTCGCCTAAAACGAACGTCTCGGCATCTTCCAGCGGGTCGCTGAATCTCTTGCGCCACAGGTCAAGCCAGTTGGCATCGTAGGTCAGAGCAAGCCCGGCACTGGCATTGATCAGGCTGATCACTGCATCCGGCTGATAGAAAATGTCGGAATAGCTGATAACACAGGGACAGGTCTCCAGCCAGGAACTGGCACAAAGCAATGACGAAACCATGTTGGTGCTTTGCCAGTCAGGATTGTAAAACTCGGTAATACCATCGAACTGCAGCATCTCCCGCCGGTACCCCGTCACGATTCCCGTCTCATCGATACCTGCAGCCCGTAATGCCGCCAACTGCCTGTCCAGCAGGGATTTGTCACCCACTTTTAACAGACACTTGGGGCGGTCACGGGTTAACTGTTTCATCCTGCTGCCCCTTCCGGCTGCAAGAATGATTGCTTTGACATCATTTACTTTCAAATCATTCACTTCCACATTATTCACATCGGGTTATTCCAAAAAGCTGTTTTACCCGCTTGATTTCTATCTCGCTGAAACCTGCTTCTCTCTCCGGGTGCCACATCCAGCCTTCCCATTTCAAAAAGCGATGTCTGATGGCTTCTATTTCATTATCTTCACTGGTTGCGATGATGTCATAATCAGCGGGGCAGTGGCGCACAGAAAAATGGTGGTAGCTATTCACACACTCGGGAAAACTCTCGCCGTCGGCCGGTACAATCCGGTGCCTGGTTCTGACATGGTTTTCTACCGGTTTCAGCTCTGCACCAGCGCTGACCGCCATAAACTGTAACCCTCGACAAATCCCCAAAACCGGCACGTTTTTTTGCTCTGCCCAGTCAAGCAGACCCGATTCTGTCTGATCACGCAGGGGGTGTTCACCCGGGGTATTGCCACCAGACAGAATGATTGCCTGTGGCCTTACCGCTTCCAGCCATTGCCCGACCTTCGAAAAATCCGACCCCGCGACCAGATGACTGGAAACCGGAAACGGTACTCCCCCCCAACGGGCAATCCACCTTGTTAATCGCGAATCCAGGGAATCACGCACTTCATTTATCTCTGCAATCACATCAACTCTCTGGCTGACGGCTACGCGAAAAGCGGGTACCGCTGACTCACTCATGCGATGATTTCCACCCTTCCTTCAGCGCAATACAAACAGATTTTCTTCGCGTGTGACCATTTGTGAAACAACGGCTGTCCACTGCCGATAACTGCCGGAATACCCAGTTCGCCAGCTCTTATCGCCATATGGGAATTCATGCCACCCCATGCCGTTATCAGCCCGGCAATAGGATAGGTAAAAAGCCAGTCATAACCAGGGTCAGCATTGGGAATAAATACGATTTTGCCATTGATTTGAGAGGGGTTGACCTCTGTTTCGGTAGAGGCCAGCACCGTTTTTCCTGTGATAAAACTGGGCGTGGATTCAGGCCAGTAAAATGACCAGGCATCTTCCGGTCTGGTAATCAGTGGTGGCAATGCGGTTCTCATCGTCTCTTCATAGCGGGTTTTTCCCTGCTCGATTTCATTTAGCAGAAGTTTCCTTGGCTCTATTGACGATGAGAATATTTTGCCAAAAGCGGAAATGTCACAAAAAGCCATGTCTTCTTCCGATATATCCAGTAACTGACCATAATGCTTTATCAGTTGCAACACATCTGAAATACTGCGGGTGAACTCAAATTTTGACCATTCTCTCAATTCGATTCCGGATTTGATGAAATCAAACAACCCGACGACATCATGGCTCAGGTCATGCGTATCCATCAGGCGGAAAATCGTTTTCATCTGGTCAAGGGTCAATGAAAACACCGGGCTGTCCGAACTTCGATGAGCCTTTTGAGACCAATCAAAATAGGCATCCGGGGTTTCATCATATCTGGGTGAGAGAATGTCATAGGTGCCCGGGCGCAAGTGTCCGTATTTGGCCAGAAACTGGTTTTTTCCCAGCGTAAAGCGATCTCGGGAAAGCTGACCACTGACTGTGTGTAAACTACCCATAAAACAATCAAAATCCCTGTCTGCCAACACACCAACAGCGACCAGGGAACGAAGGATCTGCACCGCCATAAAACCCGCCCGGGCCAAACCGGCAAAAGGCAGGGTGCCATAGCGTTTTACATCTTCCAGCAACCAGTAAATCCTCTCGATTGTGTCCAGATCAGAGGCAGCAAGCCGGGCTCTGCGCTGCTTTAGACTATCCAGTTTCGCTGCATCTTTTTTCCATAATCCCTTATGAGGATCAATAATGCGATTCGTCAAACCCTTCAGACTATTGACCAGATCATCCAGGTCGGTATGCCGGAAGCCGAAATCCTTCAGTTCTTGTATTCTGTCATGCAAATCAAAGGTATAGCAGGAATGCACAATCTCAAACTCGACCTTGTCATGGTGCCGGGGTTCCCCCATCAGTTTTTCGATATAGTAATCAACCAGTTTTTCCGCCAGGCTGTCCGATAATCCTGCCGGGATAAAGGAGTTGAAGGATACCCTGACATCGATATAAGGTAACCCAAAATAGTCGATCAACAAAGGAAAGCTTCTCAGGTTTCTGTAACCATAGTTATGCCTTTGATAGGCCCAAATCGAATCGGTAATCACCTCTTTGTAGAGGGAAAGGGAAAGCGGTTTGGGGCGAATACCAATAATCTCGGCCGGGTTCCAGTCTGGCATAATCCCGTAGATCGTACTCTTGCCCTTGAGAAAGGGGTGTGGTTTCATTCCCTGGCTGATTTTCTCGCTAATCAGTTGAATCCGGTCAGTTTGAGTCCGTTCGCTTTCAACGCGCTTTGGCATAACCAGGGGTCTGGCCTGGAGAAGCCATACTTGCTCACCACCTGTTTCTGTACGAGAAACGGCAAACTCGATATCTATCGGTTGCTGAAAGAGGTTCGTCAGCTCGTCAACCAGGCTGCAAACCTGAGCAATTTCCCGGGGTGGTGGCACTGAAGAACAGGCCGCTGACTGCCAGGTGTGTCCGACCCCGCCACCAGTAACCATTGTTGTATCCTCACCATCACTCCAGTTATAGATGTGATAGGGTGAGGCCGTTTTTGGGTCATGGGAAAATGCCACGCCGGATCGAATCACATTCTTCAGCATTGGCTGCACAAGCACCTGATTATCGCAGCTATGGTTTTTGCGGTGATGGCTTTCGCAGTGATGGTTATCATAACTGGCGATAACCTTTTCAATGCCATGATCAAGTTGATCAAATTGCACATTGGTCAGGGAAAGATAGGCACCTGCATTTGATTTGTTCTGGCCGTCTTCGCCAATTGCGCTGGAACGAACGATAAGCAGGGAGGCTTTACCAAAACTTCTTTCAATCCCAGACAAACAGGAGTCGGCAGACTCTCGCCACTGCTTCACCGAAAAGGAATACTGTGGCAGCACCTTTGCGTACTTGAGACCAAATTCGTACAGGCATCTCAACGTCCCGGCCTTGGTTGAAAAATAGAGTTTACTCAATGAAATTGCAGTCTCTGTAATTATTGTGGGTGGCAAAATGTCGGCTTTAATCATGCAGCCTTTAAAACCGTTACGCTTATCAACGGCGTCAGTCAGAAAAGGACAACCGTCAGAAAAGAACAACAGTGACAAATCATAAAAATTAAAAACACGAGACCTGGAATCTGATATAGAATTGCCCTTGCAGGCTTGCCCTGGCCATTCGTTTTGACTTTATCGAAAACGGACTTTCAACCAATTCAGGTCAATTACTGGCAACTATAGATACTAAAAAACAAATCGGCAACAATGATGAAAATTGAACAAGGCAGGGTAGTCAAACTCAGGCAGCAACAATATTGCCCTTTACTGCAATACTGGGGTGCGTTTGAGATAACCGGTTTATACCCGGGGCACTTCTCACCCCCGCTTTCAGACTTGTTGAGGGGCAAAAAAACCGGTGATGAATTCCTGTGTCAGATGGTGCTGCCTGAAAGCCAGTACAGAGAGTCATTTGTATTAAAAACAAAAATCGACCACCTGAATATAACTACGCCTCTTAAAAAAGGAATGATTTTTACATCCCGGCTCAACAATTCCATTATCAGGGGTACGATAAAACAGTTCGACAATACTCATGTTTATATTGACTGTAATTACCCATACCTGGGTGTAGCCAGGATCACCTTGAATACGACCATATCTGATGTCAGGAAACCCTGCCTGGAAGAACTGGATTATCTAAAACGCCAGGAGTCAGCAGCAATAACCATGGTACTCTAGCGCTCACTAAAAACGGAAATTCAGAGAGTGCCGGTGCCCTCGGCAATAGCGGTGTCCTAATAAAGTGACAACCCTCAAAAAACAGAGCCATCAGAAAACTACAGCTCTTCATAGGGTAAGAATTTCTTTCCGTTGAACCCGTAACCGGCATACTTCCAGTCGAGGTCATCAAAAAAGCACTGCCCGTTTTCTATGAGAATCTGCTCGTAGTCCCATTGCAATTTGGAATGTAACAGTTCTCTATCACATTCACGAGGATCGGCAATAGACCTGGATACCAGCTCATCTTCCCACATTGCACGGTTCATCGCTACTATGCGTTTTGTTTCTGCACAGGATTTTGTTAGAAACAGACTGAACTTTTCACACCAATACTGGCAATAGTCTCCGGTTTCCGATTCTTCCATTGTGAGCAGATGACTGTACCCCGCATAGAGGAAGTGCCATATACTGCCCCGGATAAAGAAATACAACCCGGCATTACGGACAAGCAAATTCTCAAAGCTCGTTCTGACAAAAGAACAGTAATCCACAAAACCGGATAGCGAATCTATCGGGCTTTTATCCAATTCAGACTGGTAGAGACGAATCAGCTCCTGAAAATCGGCACAGAAGTCTTGCTTCTCTTTCACTATTTTTTCCCATACGGGATACTGTCTGTGATTATTGAACATGATCAGAAATTGTTGTTTATCAGTTGAAAACCGCCCCTTATCGAGCTGCAATTGCTCCTTCGGTATCCAGTCTGCGCCTTCGATTTTCGCACCGTCCGAGCAGTTATGTAATTGCACACCATTCATGGTGCGAATCAAATTTTCAATACGCCTTTTACTCGAAAAAAAGAAGGGCGTGGTCGTAATCAACCCACCCCCGGCGGCCGGTATCTCTATGGAGTTTCCATACTTTTCCTCATTGGCACTTTTCATATTCTCCGAGTAATAAACACTGCCTTTGGCATGATGATATTTACTGTCGATAAAGCCGTAATCCAGACCGAATAAATAGACCTCCTGAAATCCGGATTTTCGCACAAAAGCCAATGCTGCATTGGTACAGGTAGGGGTGGCATTGGGCACAATATCTGCCGGGTCAGCAAAAATATGGGCAAGTGAGCCATCGTCCTTGAAAAAAAGCCGGGCATCACCAAACAGAGACACCAACATGGGGTTCAACTGAGCCGCTCCAACCAGGCATATCCCTTTCAAATAATCCTCATCGCAAGACTGTTTCTGCAATCGGTACGTCAAATAATCAGATTCAAGTTCGACATGAATATCAACCCGAATACCCAGCCTCTGCAAGGACGCAAGCGCGGTACCGCAGGAAATAATCAGCGCCCCTGCTTCCTGAAGCTGTCGCAGATCATCGGCTCTGCCGTCCAGTGAAGGGCCTGCCCCCACCACACAGACAGGCAGGGTTTGATTCCCTGAGGGAGCCCGAAGCAAGGGGGTGTTATTCCTGAAATTATGGAGTGCATTGTTTAACTGATTGAGCTCGTCATCAAAATTGCCAAATGAAAACAGGTGTACATACAGGTCGGCATTCACCCTGTCAGACAATCGGTCAAAAAACGGGCTTCCCTTGTGATTGTAAAACAGCGTGGTCAGGGGAAACAGTGGGCAATAGGTGAGCAACGCATTCCACAATGAACCGAAAACCTGCTCCTCGTCATCGGAAGGAACCAGCACAAACTGAAAGCTGCGATCAGGATCATTCCGGAACGGGGTGACGACGGCCTCCCAGTCAACAGCATAAAGGGAAGCGGCGAACCGATCCATATTGTTTTCCAGCAGTATTGCGTGACGAACCGTACGAACACTGGTCAACACCCTGATATGCTGTCCCAGACCACAGCCGGTAAATACCACCAAAGGAAAAAAATCAGGAATCCGGTAGCCTTTGAAATTCCTCTCTTTCTTATGATAATACCGATATACAGCATCCAGGCTTAGCGCAAAGGTTCTCGGATTCTGGTAGGTATTATTGTCTATTGGTTTGACCGAACTGATTCGACTGCCATAATCAAAGGATGCAAGAAAGGTGGCCACTTCCCTTTTTGCGTATGCCTGAGACTGTTCGGCGTAAAGCGACCGCCCCTCACAGAGAATATCCACTTCACCCGTCTGCGGGAGAATATTGACTTTTTCATTCTGCATCTGATAGTTGACGAAATGCGCGTAGATTCCCGGATAATAGCGTTTAAAAAAAGCCAGGTTTTTCGCTTTCATGGTCATAATGGGTTGTAACAGGTCAGTACTGGAATCAGTCATGGAAAATCTCAACAGTCTTAAGGGATCATCGCCACTCGCCTGCCGGATTCTCCCCTATTTTTCGGTGCTCGACAATCCAAATTGCTCGTGAACACTGGCATTTTCCTTGCTTGAACCTGCTCACGGTGGCCAATGCCGGGCGAGTGAGTCGTTACGCCTGAAAAAAACAAAGCCCCAAAATTGGACGAATCAATCTGTTGCAGGCTATCCTCTCTCCAGTTAATCTACCAGGAAAACAAAATGCAAAAGAAAGCTCTCGTATTAGGCGCAGGCGGCTTCATTGGAAGCCATCTGGTCAAGAGATTAAAAAAAGAAAACTTCTGGGTGCGAGGAGTTGACCTTAAATTTCCCGAATTCAGCCCTACCCGGGCCGACGATTTTGTACTCGCCGACTTGCGTGAACAACACCTGGTTCGCGGAGTCATCGATCAGCACTTTGACGAAGTCTATCAGTTAGCCGCTGATATGGGCGGGGCCGGTTACATTTTTACGGGCGAAAATGACGCCGACATCATGCATAATTCAGCGACGATTAACCTTAACGTATTGGAAGCCTGTCGAAAAAGAAACATCAAACACCTGTTCTACTCGTCATCTGCCTGTGTTTATCCCGAGTTCAACCAGCAAGACCCGCTGAACCCGCTGTGTTCGGAAGACAGTGCCTACCCGGCCCAACCGGATAGCGAATATGGCTGGGAGAAGCTGTTCGGTGAGCGCCTCTACCTCACCTATGGGCGCAACCATAATATGGCCTGCAGAGTGGCTCGCTACCATAATATTTTCGGGCCGGAGGGAACCTGGAGGGGCGGCAGGGAAAAGGCACCGGCAGCCCTTTGCAGAAAAGTGGCAGAGGCCAAAGATGGTGGCGAAATCGAGATATGGGGTGACGGCACCCAGACCCGTTCGTTTTTGTACATTGACGAATGTATCGAAGGCACGCTAAGGCTGATGCGCTCAGACCAGACCGGCCCGTTTAATATCGGTTCGGAAGAAATGGTCAGCATCAACCAACTTGCCGAAACCCTGTCTTTGATTGCAGGGAAGCAATTATCGCTGAAGCATATCAGTGGCCCACTCGGGGTAAGGGGGCGAAACTCCGATAACCGGTTGATTAAGGAAAAGCTCAACTGGGCTCCCTCGCGGCCACTGTCTGAAGGACTCGAAAAGACCTACCAGTGGATTGCCGCACAAGGCAGCCGGTAAAAAATTGACCGGGCAGCGAATAAATCTTCATAGTTAACACCGGTTCCAATATGACCAAACAATACATCTCCGCTAATGATTAACCTGAAGTCCAGCGTATTTTTCGCCATACTGTGGTCGTTCGCCACCAGGATGAGTCTGAAATTACTTGGTTTGGCAAGCACAATTATTCTTGCGAGGTTGCTGGAACCCGGTGACTTCGGGTTAATGGCACTGGCCATGTCTTTTTATGCAATTGTGGATCTTCTAGGTGCATTTGGACTTGATATTGCGCTGATTCAAAAGCGGGGAATGAAAGATAGCCACTTGAATACAGCCTGGACAGTAAAGTTTCTGGTCGGGTTGATATCAAGCTGTGTGTTGGCACTATCTGCCCACCAGGTAGCTGCTTTTTACAATGAACCCGGGCTTGTTGAACTGCTTCATTGCATTGCTGTCGTGTTTTTCCTGAATGGCCTGACAAATATTGGCATAGTGGTATTTCAAAAGGAGTTGGACTTTAAAAAAGAATATATTTTTCAAATGAGTTCCAAGATTATCTCGTTTATTACTACGATTTTTCTTGCATATTGTTTGAGGAGCTATTGGGCGCTGGTGATCGGTTTTATAGTTAACCAGATGTCAACCGTTGTTATAAGCTATATGATTAGCTCCTACAGACCAAAGGTCAGCTTTTACAAGGCAAAAGAACTGTTTTCATTCTCTGGCTGGATATTTATAAATGAATGGATTCGCTTTATAAACAATAGAGTGTCCGAGCTTGTTATCGGGAAGTTATTAAACCCGGCTTCAGTCGGAATCTATAAAATTGGCGAGGAATTCGGTTCCCTGCCTTTTGCAGAAATAACGGCGTCTATTAACCGGGCATCCCTACCCGGTTATTCCAAAGCACAAACCGATATGGAACAGCTCAAGTCTCTGTTTTTTGATATTCAAGCCACAATAAGCCTGGTCAGTTTGCCCGCCTCTGTAGGGCTTTATATTATCGCTCCGACCTTCGTTCCCTGGGTGCTGGGAGAAAAATGGCTGCTCTCCATTCCAATACTTCAAAGTATTGCCTTGGCAAGCGCTTTTCTCTCATTTTCCTCAAATACCAGTTATGTTTTTTTAGCTCTGGGAAGGCCCGGGCTATCAACGTTTCTTGGTCTGTTGCGTGTTTCCCTGTTCTTCCCTCTGCTGATGGTGATGACAAAGAGTGATGGCGCACAGGGTGCTGCAGACGCACTTTTTTATACGGCCATAGTAATGACCGTTTTACCGATTCTGGTCGTTTCCAGAATCGTGGGAATACAGATTACGGAGTACTTTAAAGCAATAAGCAGTGGTATATGTGGCGCCCTGGCGATGCTTCTGGTCAATCAGTTTGCTGTAACTGCTACTGCCTTTGGGGGGGCTCCAGGATTTCTCGCTTTATCATCCGAGATATTGTGCTATGGGGGCGTATTCTGTATTGTTGTTTTATCACTTTGGCTGATTAAAGGTAAACCTGACGGTTTGGAAAGCAAAGCTCTAAGATTTATCAAAGAGTATCGTCATTCGTCCTGATTCTTGACAGGGGCCAAAGACGTTTGATTATGGTGCATCTGGTATGGTTATTCGGCACCAGGATGTATCTGATCGGGATTGACTTGAGTGTTGCCAATACCATGACGAAGGCTTTTGGAAAGCCTGATTGCCAGTTGTTTTTAATCGAGTGATTTACTGTAACGTTGGCACAAACCTCAAAATTTACACAAGCCTGAAAATTGGCAGAAGCCTCAAAATCAGGTTCAGAAGAGGGGTACTGGCATGAATATGTGTTTAAGAGAAAAGCTTTTCGAGAACAGGGAAAAAAACTGGTTTTTTGTTGAGCCCGGTGGTAACTATGGCGACCAACTTATCTATGATGGGGCCTATAAACTGGCAGACGAAATTGGTTGCCGTTACGAAAAATATGACTTCAATCGCTTTATGTCCAAAAAGCCGGGGCAGGATGAATTTATTTATATTCATGGTGTGGGCGGCTACAACTCGTACAACTCGGGTACACCTTTTGATATCCTTGAACGTGCCTCATCTGCCAGGAATTCCACTGTCATCCAGGGGCCTTGTACGGTTGATCCTTCAGAAAAGACACTTGACAGAATAAACAGGATAGTGGACGCAGGAACACATAAAGAACTGTCTTTTTTCGCAAGGGAATATAAAACTTATAATTCAATCTCCAATAGCTTTAAAACCAAAAATGCATTTATTTACCATGATAACGATACAGCCTTTCATTTGGACAAGGCGCATTTGGAGAAACTATACGGAAAGGTTCGATCTATATATGATCTGGATGTGATTAGAATAGATACCGAAGCTGTGTCTTTAAATCCGCGCAGACAATCTGCAATCAGGCTGGACCCCGCCTTTTATGCAAACTCTTATGAGCACTGGATAAAAATTCATTCACAGGCAAAATCTGCACTTTCAAATCGAACACACTCTGCTATTTTGGCCGCGATATTGGGTAAGCCTGTTATTTTTTTTGGCGGCATCTACCACAAAAACCGGAGTATTTGGGAGTATTCGCTTAAAGATAGAGGCGTCAAGTGGTTGAACGAAGCGGACGAACAGTACTTTCAGGATGAAAGAACTGTTATGAAACTCCTGCCCTCCAGGATAAAAAACAGTTACAAGGTTATTCGAGTGATTAATTCGGTCAAGGGATTGCCATCCGGCTGACAAGTGATGTCGAAGCAAAAGACAGAATAAGCACCTTGTCAATTTTCATAATCAACCACATTTCATAATCAACCACGTTGTAGTATCGTATCCCGATAATAGCGTGCCCTGCACCCGGGTACGGATATTTGGATATTCGATAGGACTCTATGGCTTGCCCTGAAAAAGAAGTTACTGTTGTAATCCCTACTACAGGCGAGACTGTTCGATTAAACTGCCTGGAAAACGCGATTGGTTCAGTATGCAATCAGTCCGGGGTAATGACTGTTCCACTGGTTATGCTAAACGGTACTATCTACAACCGGGAAATCCGGAACCGGCTTTCAACGGATGGCCGAATTCGTTTCTTCTATGAAGAAACACCAAGCCTGCCAAATGCTATCCATGAAGCAAGGAAAAAGGTCAATACGGAATATTTTTGTTATCTGGACGATGATGACGTACTGATCGAAGATACCGTCCAGAGAAGGTTGGCTCCTTTTGAAGCAGACAGCACTCTGGATGTTGTTGTTTCGAACGGATATAAACAAAAATTGGGAAATGGCAATAAAAAACTCTTTTTCTCAAATATTGTTGAAAACCGGTATAACCCGATGTATTCGCTAATGACTGGAAACTGGCTCGTATCTTGTGGCGGCTTGTTCAAAACAGAGTCCATAGGCCCCGAGTATTTTGACAGGCACCAAAAATATTACGAGTGGACCTACATTGCTTACAAATTGGCCAAAGACAAGCACCTGTATTTTCTTGATGAACCCACATTTATAGTCAATGAATCAGACATCTCCCTGTCAAAGAGGGAAAACTATCTGATAGAACTACCGATTTTTTTGAACAAACTACTGCTCCTTGAGTCACCTCCAGAGGGAGTTAAGCCCATGTTAAGAGAAAAAATTGCGAACTCACACAATTGCCTGGCTACTTACTATTTGGGCAAAGGGTGCTATAAAAAAGCACTCAAAAGTCACTGGGATTGCATAACAATAATTCCACAGGGTATAAAATATCACCCGTGGATTGTTGCTTTCTTGAGAAAAGCCATTTTTCGACACAGAAATCATTAAGTTGCAAGTGCAGTTACAGTCACCTGGATACCTTGATCATGTTCAAATCACTTCGAACCGGGATATCGCTTGCCACTCTACCGGAAGGAATACTCGCCCCGGTAAGCCAGTTTCCGCAGGGGAACAGCGGTAAGGTGCTGTCCGTTTTTTTCTGCATTTCTTCGGGCATCCAGATAGCCGCTCTTCAAACCCAGAGCCTGTTGAAACAATGCGCTGCCATCATTACCTGCTCTCTCCAGACACACTCCCAGGTTATTGTATAACTCGGCAGATTCCTCAATGGAAAGCGCTTTCTCAAACAAGGCAGAGGCACCGGCGATATTGCCCACCTGGTATTCAGCTACACCGGCAAAAAAGCACCGCATCCAGGTCGTTCGGGAATCCCCCTCTTGCTCATAAAACGAAAAAGAGGCAACAAGGTTCAAAAGCCCTTTCCAGTTTCTCACCCTGACAAGAAAGAGGCTGAGGATAACAAACTGTTCCAGCCTGGGCAGGCTGCTTTCCACCACTCTTTTTATCAGTTCAGACTGGTCAATAAATCTGCAGGAAAGAGCAAGACAGGCATTCTGTTTTTCCAGGTTGCGCGAAGTGGAGTCATCCCTGCCATACTCCCGATAGCTGATGCCCGGTGAAAGCTGAACAGACTTGTTCCTGTAAATTGCCTTCAGCAAATGCTCATTGTCCTCGGCCTGCTTTAAATCCGGGTTATAGCCTGTTTCTTTCAATGCGGAAAGCCTGGCCATGGGCACACCGATTGTGGGTAGATAATTCCGCCCGAACTGATGTAACAAACCGTCTTTTTGTCTGATAAAGTCAGGGAACCGCAAGTCGGTTGTTTTTTTGTGCAAACAATTCCGGTTTGAGCAATAATCAACCAGTTGAGATTCATCAAACACATAATCTGCACCACTCTGAATAAAGGGGAACAGCTTTTCAATACGCCCCGGCAACCAGATATCATCGGCATCGAGCCAGCAGGCAACCCCGGTTTGGCAAGCGTTTACCGCCGCCTGACGGGCAGCCCCTATTCCCCTGTTACAGTCAAACCGAATCACCTGAATACGCTTGCCACCGGCCCTTGCAGCCACTTCAACCGTGTTGTCACCGGAGCCGTCATCAACCAGTATCATTTGATCCACTTGGGACAATGCCGAGTCAATGGCCCGATAAATTGTCGCCCCGGCATTGAAGGCCACCATCAGGCAGGTTATATCCGCAGACACAATCCACCTGTCCTCAAGATACAGGCAAACACGCAATCGCTCCTGTTATTCATCATCTGTTTTTTATTTTGCCTGTTAACCTTCTACAGATTCGCCATAGTGTGTTCTATGAGTCTGACCACGCGATCCTGGTGATGCTCCGCCATCCCCTGAAATAACGGTAAAGACAATGCCGTATCAGAATACTGTTTGGCGCCTGGACAGGGGCGAGTACCCGCATTCATCTCCGTATTCATCCGCTGATAATAGGGTTGCTCGGGAATCGGGATATAATGCAGATTCACGCCGTAACCGGCCTTTCTCAATTCATCGAACACCCGGTTCCTGGCTTTTTCCGAGTCAAACCGGACAACATACAAATGAAAACTGCTGTCACATTGCTCAAGCCTGTCCAGCGGGACGCAGTTCTTTGTCGAGAAACAGTTTCCCGAAGCGAACCGGCCATCATAATAGCGAGCCAGTTCGTGCCTGGACTGCACCTGTTTATCCAGCCGTTTTAACTGGGAGTAGCCAAGGGCGGCATGAATATCACTCATTCGATAATTAAACCCCAACACCTGTTGCTCATAATACCAGCCGGGATTTTCCCGGGCTTTTGACCGGTTCTGCCACCGGTTTGGCTCTTTGGTAATGCCGTGAGAAGCGTACAGCCGGGCTTTGTCAGCCAGATTTCTGTTATTGGTGACCAGCATCCCTCCCTCGCCCGTGGTGACAGGCTTCACCGGATGAAAACTGAACACAGCAATATCGCCAAATTGGCACCCCCCGATCGGCAGCCCCTGATACCGCCCTCCCAGTGCATGACAGGCATCTTCGATAATCGCCACGCCATAGCGGCGGCATAACAGGCTGATTGCCTGCATGTCGCAACTCTGTCCGGCCAGGTGAACCACAATCAGCACCCTGGGTATTCGGCCTTGCCTGGCGGCCTGTTTCAGCTCCTGTTCCAGTACATCGGGTGATAGATTGCCTGTCCGCGGGTTGATATCGACAAATTGAATGTGGGCACCACAATATCGGGCACAATTGGCCGATGCAACGAAGCTGATGGCACTTACCCAGACAGTATCCCCCTCACCAACGCCAAGTGCCAGGCAGGCACAATGCAGTGCCGCAGTGGCATTGCAGGTGGCCACCGCAAAATCGGCACCACAGTAATCCTGCACGCTTTTTTCAAATTTGGGAACAGCAGGCCCCTGGGTCAGAAAGTCAGACTGCAGTACCCTGACGACCGCATCAATATCCTCCCGGGTGACAGTCTGACGACTGTAGGGAATCACGATGGTTCAACCTTGTGCAAGGCCCGAATCTGTTCCACCGTCAGGAAATCCGGATTGCTGGCAGAGTCGTAAGTGAATCCGGGAGAAACATATCTCCCCCTTTCACCTTTTCTGGATTCCTGGTAATCCACATTCCTGTCTGCAAACTTGATGGTGGGAGTAATGACAAAATGCCGGTCAAATTCGATGGTTCTGCCCGAGTCATCGCCCGGCACCATTTTTTCGTTCAGTTTTTCCCCGGGTCTGATGCCGATTACATCCCATTCCATACCCGGCGCCAAGGCTTCAGCCAGGTCTGAAATACGCACAGAGGGCAATTTGGGGACAAAGGTTTCTCCCCCATACATCCGCTCAAAGCAGTCAATGACAAAATCAACCCCTTGTTGCAAGGTAATCCAGAACCGGGTCATTCCGGGGTCAGTGATCGGCAATTTTGTTGCACCCCTGGCAATCCGCTTTTCAAACAGGGGCACCACAGACCCCCTTGAGCCGACCACATTGCCATAGCGAACAACAGAAAATCGTGGATACTTGCCACCCACAATATTATTGGCGGCTACAAAGAGTTTGTCCGAGCAGAGCTTGGTCGCACCATAAAGGCTGACCGGATTGGTCGCTTTGTCTGTCGATAAGGCAATAACACGGGACACCTTATTGGCAATCGCCGCCTGAATGACATTTTCGGCACCATTGATATTGGTTCGAATACACTCGGTTGGATTGTATTCCGCCGCAGGCACCTGTTTCAGCGCAGCCGCATGAACAATTATATCCACACCCTTAAACGCCTGGACAAGGCGGCTTTCATCCCGGACATCCCCGATGAAATAACGCATCTCCGGCCCGTCAAACTCCTGCTGCATTTCATACTGCTTCAGTTCATCGCGCGAGAAGATAATGACCTTGCGAGGCTGATAGCGTTTTAGTATCGTCCGGGTAAAACACTGGCCGAACGACCCGGTTCCTCCGGTAATCAAGACTGATTTGTTATTAAACATTCAAATATCCAGGTTGTAGCGTAAGGTTGCAGTGTCAAGGTTACAGTATTCAGGTTGCAGTATGGATAAAGCAGTCAGATCCATTCCAGAATATCAACTGATTTGTTATCAATATAGTAATCGGCAAAAGGTTTATCCATAACAAGGCGGTGATACTTCACCCCCCACCCGGACAACTGGGCTTCAACCAGAGTTCTCCAGTTGGCTCCACTTGCCGCACCCCTCGCCGTCGAAATAACGATAGTATGCCCCCTGTCGTACAGTGCATTGACTTTTTTCACTATAAGAGGAACGGGTTTTGCGGATTCGTAGGGGCAGGACTCGGTACATAACGTACCATCAAGATCGAAACAATACACCTTTGCAGGCCCGGTTTCTGAAAAGAAAAGGTCTTTTTGAACCCGAACCATTTGCAGTCCGTCCACTGCATAGTCATCCGGTATTTCCAAAGGCAGACCTGATGCCTCCCGGACAATATATCGGGGGGTATCCGCACCGGCCTCGACACCCAGTGTAAAACCTCCACCAAAACGCGGGTTCAGCTCGATAAACACCACCGTTTCCTTGTACAAAAAGCATTGTACGGTGTTATGCCCGGCCAGCCCGGATTCAAAAACCATCTCCGAAACCAGTGATCTGGTGGCATCAATAATGAGCGGGTTCAAATCTACACGCCCATGAATGGACTCTCCACGGGCAGTCAACATCCGTTGTCGAGGCACAATCGTTCTCACAGCGCCTGTACCATCCACATAGACATCTACCGTGTATTCAGGTGCATCATAATACGGCTGTATCAGCAGGCCGGGGGGTAATGCGTCGCGTATGCCCAGCCAATGATTCCAGCTTGCGACCCGTTGGGCTCCTTCGCTCCCTGAACCCTCGTCCGGCTTGACAAACAGCGGCAGGTCTTTTTCCGTGACAGCCGCCCTTTCGATTATCCGGGGTGTAAAAAATCCGTGACTGATACACCATTCGGAAAAACGGGTTTTGCTCAAACAGCATTGCAGTGCCGGTTCTTCCGAGACATGAACCGCACAATGAAACAGTGATTGGATTTCCTCCTTCCATTGACTGAACAGTAACAAATCTCCATCTCTGGACGGGATAATCAGGTCTACACCCTGCTGCTCGATGGTGTTGTATAACCAGGCCCTATACCCGTTGGCACTGATGTGCGGAGACAGAATAAATTCGTCAACGAAATGCTTTCCCGTGTTTCGGGCACTGCAATCGACCCCGATGATTCGCCCTCCCCCCTCATTGAACAGGGCCCGGCGAAAGTATTTGATCAGGTTGGTTTTATTTCCCAGGCTGGTAATCAGTATATTCATGGCAGCATTTCGCAGATTCGGTCGATAAGTTGATCCTGATTTTGGGCGATTTTCTGTCTGCCTTGCTGTCTGCCCTGCTCTTTGCCTTTTTCTCTGGCTGACAGGGAACTGCCCGTTAATTCACTTCCGGCTGGCCGCAGCCTGTTGTTTAGAAATTGAGGATATATCTGGCCGATATAAAAGAGCAAGTCATTTTCGACAGCATTGAGATCATTTAAAACGGGAATGCCCAAACCGGAGAGCAAACGACCACAGTCACGCTGATTGGGAGCTATCACAACACCAATCACCGGCACCCCGATATAGCTCATTTCGATCAGGGTCTGGCCAGCACCACAAACCACCAGATCAGCCTGCCCGGCCATAACTTTGATAAAGCGGTCAGAAAACTGATTGATAACCGACAGATTATCGGCTTGCAACCGCAAAGAGCTTGCACTGCTGTATACAATCAGTTCAACAGCCCGATCCAGCAACTCAACCAGGGCGTGAGTGATGCGTTCAAGTACCGGGGACTGCTCACTTACCCCCAGAGTAACAAACACTTTCGGGGCTGAACGGTATCCGGTGTAATCGTCTTCGTTTCCACGGTCGTATCCGGCACTCCTCGTTCTTCGGGCCTGCCTTACCTCCTCCCGCACAAAAAGGGACTCGACTCCGGTTATGACTTCAGATCGAGGAAAGCACTTTGCCAGGGCAGACGGGTTTCCCATCGGGCTCACGACAAGCATACGCCGGTCACTGGTCCGGTTGGCTTCGTCATCGACAAGCACGACAGGCAGGGATGCTGGCCAGGGAGCCAACAGGGTATCTATCGGCAAATAAGAGTCGATAATCAGACAGTTGCAGGCAGGGTGATCGGCAAGACTCAAGACAGGCACATCCACAGACAGTGCTGCTCTCGAAACACGGTCAGTCACCGACCCGACAACCCCGATCTGGAAACCTCTGCGCCGCAGACCCTCAACCAAAGCGACACATCGCATCAGGTGCCCGGCACCTGTTGCGGAATCCGCATCAACACGGAACAAAAAGTCAAACATCAATCAAGATCACTCTCCAGTAGCGGGGTATTCACCGCCTTGGCCACCTTCAGTTTACGCCCTAACACGGCCTCGTAAAATCGGGGAGCCAACCCGAATCCGGGGCGAACCACCCTGATATTGTCTTTGGTGATTCTCATGCCACTCTCCAATGGCTTGCAGACGTAAATCGAGCGGCGATATTTCAGTGAATCCATTTCAGACTCGGTCGGGCCGTAGGAGACTTTCCCGATAGCGAGATTCAGGTCTTGGCTTTCCTGAACCAACAAGGCCATTTCGTCAGGTGTAGACGAGAAGGCCCCATCAACAGCTTCGGTGTTTCGATCCAGAACAAAATGCCGCTCGATTATACTGGCACCCAAACCTGCCGCCAACAAAGACACTCCGATGCCCCTTGAATGATCTGACAAACCAATCGGAACACCAAACCTGTGTTTCATATCCTGCATGGTTTTCAGGTTTGCAGCACTGACGGGGGCGGGATAACAACTCGTACACTTTAACAGGGCCAACTGCCGGCATCCATGCCCGGCCAGATAATCAACCGCCTCATCGATTTCTTCAAGCCTTGCCATACCTGTTGACAAAATCACCGGCCTTTTTGTTCTGGCGACGGCTTTTAACAAGGGAAAATGATTCAGTTCAAAGGAGGCAATTTTGTAGCAGGGCACATCGAGGGACTCAAGAAAATCTACACTCGACTCATCAAACGGAGAACTGAAGGCCGTCAACCCCTTTTTTCGGGCGAGCTCAAACACAGCTTGATGCCAGCTCCAGGGGGTATGCGCTTTTTTATAGAGTGAATACAGCGTTTCTCCCTGCCACAAGCTGGAACTTTCCGTTATCTGAAATTCCTCATTCTGACTGTCCAGTGTAATCGTATCAGCCGTATAGGTTTGCAGCTTGATTGCATTGACACCGCATGCTGCCGCAGCATCAATCATTTTTTTTACCACGGAAAAATCATGGCAGTGGTTTCCGGAAAATTCGGCCACAATAAAGGGGGGCGAATGTTCTGAAATCAAATAACCATCAATACTAAAACCCGGACTAAACGGTGCCACAACCATTCCTCTTGTTCGCTATTGTCTTGTTCGCTATTGTCGGTTCGCGATTATCACTGTTAAACCCTGTCACCTGGCATTCAGATAGTGATAGGCATGGTACATCTGTTCTGCAACGGCCCAGTCTTCTTCCGTATCAATATCCTGAACGGTTATTCTCGGAACCTGCACACCAACCGTAACAGGAGCCGCAACCTTGCCGGTAAAGGCATCACCGGAACCGGCATAAAACTGTGCGGCATCATGATAGCGCTCTTCAAGATCCTGGGATCGGGTTAACGCATAATCCGGGTTCGCCATCGATATTCGGCCTTGCCCATCCATTTTAAGGGCTCTTTGAATGGGAAAGGGAAAGGTGCACACAGACATGACAAAGTCCGCCTTGCCTTTTGTCAGCAGCTTCATTCCTTCGCAGATAGACTCGGGTTGTACCAATGGAGCAGTGGCATAGATACAACATGCCCAGCTGACTTCCTGCTGACGTTCGAGGTTAAACCATTCTATTGTGTGACTGATCACATCCGCTATCACGGTAAAGTCATCTGCCAGTCTGGCCGGCCTTAAAAAAGGCACCTCCGCGCCACAGCTTGCCGCTTGTGCCGCGATTTCCTCATCGTCTGTCGAAACAATAACATGATCAAACAGGCCACATGCCAGCGCAGCTTCGATGGAATAGGAAATAATGGGTTTGCCCGCAAATTGTTTGATATTCTTTCCGGGAATTCTTTTGCTGCCACCTCTTGCCGGAATTATTGCTACTTTCATTTCTTCTCCCGATGATTGATCGTTCTCCGCAATCAATATAGCAATAAACGCGATAAAGAATAGAACTGACGCAAAAAACTGACGCAAAAACGAATGCCTGTTTCGGTTTGAAAGCGGCAATTTGCCGTCTTTTAACTTTTGATAAAGGTGGCAACCCCCTTCCTCCAGTCGGCTTATCGTCGCATAAAAACGCATCCGGCGCACTATCAGCCTGTTTTTTTAGCCGGGTAACTGACTGTTATATCGGCAATTTGATCATGTTTTCGATTTTTTTATGGAATTGGCATACCTTTGGCATCCTCAATGGCAAGGACAATTTCGGTTGCCACTTTGTTAGCAATACCATTTTTAGCAGTACGTTATTAGCAATACCGTTTTAACTGGTTGCCGGTTTCAAAGACAGAACCACCGGCGGTTTTAGAGCAAGGGGAAAAGCTATGCCTCAGATCATTAATACAAACATCGCGTCAATAAATGCGCAGAGAAATCTGGACACTTCCCAGACTGCGAATCAGACCGCGCTGCAGAGACTTTCCTCCGGTCTTCGTATTAACAGTGCGAAAGATGATGCTGCCGGGCTTGCCATCTCAACCCGATTCACTTCACAGGTGCGCGGCCTGAGTGTCGCAATCAGAAACTCCGGTGATGGTGTTTCTCTGGCTCAGACTGCAGAGGGTGCATTAGGGGCAATGACCGAAGGACTGCTGAGAATAAGGGATCTGGCTCTGCAATCCGCCAACGCAACGAACAGCGATATCGACAGAGCGGCACTGAATCAGGAGGTGGCCCAGCTTAAGACGGAGATTCAACGAATCTCGGAACAAACCAATTTCAATGGCACAAAGCTGCTGGACGGTACCTTTTCGGATGTCACTTTTCAAATTGGTGCCAATGAAGGGGAAAGTGTCACCTTTGGTATAGACGGCGCAACGGTAGACCAGCTTGGTGCATCAAATACTGACGGTATCAGTTCAGACCCGCAAGGCGGGGCAGCCAACCCCGCGATTCAAATGTCTGCGGGCGATCTGGTTATTAACGGCATTGCTATCGGCGGGTCAAGTGGTGTCGACGACGCATTCTCCAGTGCAAAACAGGAAGTATCCGCTATTGCAAAAGCGGCTGCAATTAACACCAAGACCGAACAGACAGGTGTCGAAGCTGTGGTCAACAATACCACTGTCAGTGGTTCCACAACATTCGATGCGGCAAATGCAAATGGCACGATTGTCATCAATTCGGTTTCTATCACCATTCCTGCCGATAGCGCTATTACCAAAGAAGCCAACCTTCAAAACATTGTCAATGTCATCAACCAGAACACAGGACAAACCGGCGTTGTTGCCAAGTTTAACGGCAACCCTGATACCGGGATTACCCTGAGTGCCGAAGATGGCAGAAACATAGAGCTCGCCGATGATACAGCACAATTGACAGCAGCCGGCATTGCCGCCGCTACGACCTATGTGGGTTCATATACTCTGATATCCAGTGATGGCTCCAGTATCAATCTGGATACCACAACCGGCAACATTGCCAATGCGGGCCTGGCGATAGGAAATTTCAGTGGCAGTAACAGTGGAGCAATTGGCCAGGAAGTAGGCGTGAATCCGTTGTCAACTGGCGACATAGTCATCAACGGCGTGCCGGTTGGCCCGACTTTGCAATCCTATGATACAGCTTCCAGTACCGCTCGTGATTCAAGCGCCATTGCAAAGGCGGAAGCAATTAACCGGGTTTCGGATCAGACGGGTGTCACCGCCATCGTCAACGCAACTGTTTTCAATGCGGGTAGCATTTCTACGGGTAGCGCCGAGTCTGGAAGTTTCGATATCAATGGTGTCACTATCAATCTGAGTTACAGCGCCGCTGACACAGTCGCCGACAAACAAAATGCCATTACCTCTGCGATTAACAACAAGGCCGGACAAACCGGTGTCAGAGCCGAATCGCTGGGAGATACCTATCGACTCATTGCCGACGACGGCAGAAACATCACACTGGACAACCTGTCGGGTTCACTTACCCTGGGTGGAATCGGACAAACCGGTACCACCTACCCCGACACTACTCAAAGTACCATCACTCTGCAATCTGCCGGACAAATCGAGGTAGATACCATCACCGGAAATAATGAAGAAGCCGGATTCGAAGTGGGTACTTATGGTTCCAATGTTCGTGGCCAACTCGTTCAGGATATTGATATTTCAACAGTCAACGGAGCCCTGCTCGCCCTGGACTCTGTAGACAACGCATTGAACCTGATTAACCTGCAACGAGCAAACCTGGGTGCCATTCAAAACAGATTTGAATCCACCATCAGCAACCAGGCAATCGCTTCCGAAAACCTGGCAGCGGCAAATTCGAGAATACGTGACGCTGATTTCGCCGCAGAAACAGCAGAATTGTCACGAACCCAGGTATTGCAACAGGCCGGTCTGTCTGTTCTCGCACAGGCAAATGGTCAGCCACAGCAAGTGTTGCAGTTACTTCAGGGCTAATTACCAGTTTGAATAGCGAGACACCAATTCGTAACCAATCAGGGGAGCAGGTCATGCAAGCCTTACAAGCGTTAGATACATTTGATGATTTTTCACCCATTGAAGGAATGGACGCTGCCACCGCTCGTGAGTTGATCGACGCAAATCGATGGTATCAAATGTCCAACAACGCCAGTTTAGATCGGGTTCATCGACAACAATCCAGGGAAAAAGTGGCCGAGTTGCTTGATATTATTCTGGCACGTCTGCCTTCCTCTTCCGATGCGCTTAATCTCAAGGGGCGTATGGCACTGGACGAATCAAACTTTGAGGAAGCAAAGAGACTGATTGATGCGGCAATAAGGCAGCATCCGGAAAAAGCCTCCTACTGGACCAACCGTGGTTTTGTCGCCCTGCTCGAAAAAGACTATAGCCAGGCGGAACTGTTTTTTAACCAGGCACTCTCCCGCGACAGTACCAATGTTCAGGCATTTTCCTCCATCGCACTATGCTGTTACCTGAAAAGCGACTACCTGGGCGCCTTTCTCCGCTATCGTTCCCTGATGAAAAAAGGTGCTCTGAATCAGGCCGCTCGCAGTATTCTGGCCGAAAGCTGCTCTCAACTTACCGCTGACCGGTACGACGAAGAGTTGGAGAACGACCTGCTCTACCTGTTCTCTCTGGATGATTTTCAACATGAGAAACTGGGTAATATTGCCAGCTCATTGATTAAACAAAAATACAACCTCGCCAATTCAGACTGTCGCCTGGACATTGACACCCTGGCACAGGATCAGTTGCTACTGAGCGTACTTGCGACAGGTTGTGTCAATGATATTCATCTGGAAGAACTCGTCGGCCTGCTAAGACAGCATATCGTCATTGAGGTGTCACAAACCGGTGCATTGCGTGACGAATTGCAAAAACTGGCCATTGGCATCGGCTTGATGAGCGAAAAAACCGACTATTTACTGACTACCTCACCGGAAGAAAATCAATTTATCGAGGATCTGGATAATTGTATCCGTGAAACGGTGCAAACAAACTGGAACCCTGCGGATATTATCGGCGCTCTTATCATAGTCAGCATGTACAAGCAGTTGTATACACAAAACTATAGCTACAAACTGCTTGCCATGGATCTTTCCGACTGGCCTGCCGGATTGCAATCGTTACTGGAGAAAAACCTTTATCTCAAATGCGACCTGCATGCCATCCGCTTCTCTCTGCCACAAAACAGCCAGGCGCTCGCACGTGAGTTCGACTCCTCTTACACTTTCAGCGCCTATCCCAGATGGCAACACCTTCCCTACAACTCCCGCTCGTCCTATGCACAGGCACTGAGCAATGAAGTAGGCTGTGAAAACGTACCCGGCAGCCTTTGGCACAATGCAACCGATATGTTGATTATAGGGTGTGACTCGGGCGAAAGGGCGGTCAGGCTGGCTCGTTCCTTTGAAAACATGCACATCACTGCCCTCGACACAAATGAGGAAAATGTCGCCTATGCCATTCATCAGTCAAGGCAGTTGGGGTTATCGAATATCGAGTTTACCGTTTTCGAGAACGCTTCAGACATCAAGAACATGCAACGCCATTTCGACGTTATCGAAATACACGATGCCCACTGTGACAACATCGAGATCATTCTTGCAGCGAAAGGCATACTGAACAGTCAAGGCCTGATTCGCATCGGATTTGTGGAAATCTCTCCGGAACTGGAGCAGATTGTCGACAAATTGCAACAGGTTCACCGTCTTCCAACCGCAGAGAATATCCGACAGATGCGGCAGGAGGTAGTGAAGTTGATTGTAAACACTCCAAACCAACTTGTTTCCAAACAACCCTGGTTTTACTCACTTGCGGGATGCAAGCGAATGCTCTTCAGAAAAAACAGCAATAATAGAGCTCGAATAAAAACGATACTTGATAAAACAGGACTCGTTGCCGTTTCAGATATTGAGACGAGCAATGAAGGTGTGCAACTTAATGTCTACTCGAAAGTTGAGTCCGGCTAGCATACTTGTGTGATAGGAGATGCAGAGCGGCATTTCTCAATACCACTCTGCATCCCGTATCACAGTTTACCGGATATCGTGTTACCGGATATCGTGGTGCACCCGGTGCAAAATTTGATCGTTTGATCGGTAGCGGGTATCAGAAAAGAACCACCGAAGCCTGTTTTTGAAATCTTCGCCAATCTGCCTCTTCATCCACATCCCATAACTCGGGCAAAAGCTGGTAATCCAATCCGGCATTTCGAATGTTATCCAGGGTTTTCTCAAGTACCTCACCGGTTCCCCAATTGACTTCGGAAAACACAGCCTGCACAACAGCGTCACTGACAAGACGCCGATTTATCCCCACCAACACGTACCCCCCATCTTCAGCAGGGCCCAGCACATAAGATGATTTTTCCAGTGCCCGAAATGCCGACTCAATATAGTTCTCGTCCAACACAGGACAGTCACTACCTGCAAGGATCACCCTGTTACCCTGCTGCCTGTCCCCGCTGATTAGCGCGTGGGCCATCCGCTGCCCCAGGTCAGCACCTTGCTGGGTAAAGCGGCCGATATTGTAGCGAATACAGAGGGTATCCAACTCGGAAAGGGTGGCTTCAACACAGCCGGGGACAGGACGAACCAGTGAATCAGGATGAGAAGACCACCATAGTTGCTGGGGCCACCTCCCTTGGATGGCAAGCAAGGTGTCCAACACCAACCGGCAATGAATGCGCAACGCCAGATCATCCCCCATCGTTTTGGCCAGACGGGTTTTCACCCGGCCGGATTCAGGAGTTTTCGCAAACTGCATCAATAAGGTATCAGTATACATTTGGCACTGCATTTGAGGGTGGATTTTTGAGAGTCGATCATTGTTGGATCATCGAACCATGAGACTGCGGGTAATATATTTTGGCCAGGCGCTCGGGGGAAACACCAAAAAAGTACTGTAGACGTAACCACCACATAAGCAGGACAGTTTTAACAATGCCATTATTCTCCCACCGACGACTGGAAGTGACGACTTTCATTCGGCTGCATAAAGGGGAATCCAATGCTGACAACCGGGCTGAAAACTCCACATCCTCCATTAATGGAATGTCAGGAAACCCGCCGACAATATCAAAAACACTCTTCTTGACAAAAATGGCCTGGTCGCCAGTTGCGATTCCGGTACAGCACGAACGTTGATTGATCATCAACGAAATCAACCGGTACGCCCAGTGTTTACCATCCAGAGCAACATTGAAACGCCCCCAGAACTTGTGTGATGCACGAAAACAACCGAGTTCCCTGACAAAACCGGGAGGTATTCGTGTATCTGCATGAAGAAAAACCAGCACACTCCCCTTTGCCACATTGGCACCGGCGTTCATCTGCGCCGCTCTCCCTTTTTCAGCATTGACCCATCGAACCGATTTCCCCGCGCACACAGCGGCGGAACCATCGGTACTTCCCCCGTCTGCGACAATTACTTCCACCCCGTCCGTACACCCCTGCTCCAACAAAGACAGAGTTAACGGCAGAGCGGCTTCCTCATTAAAAACGGGAATAATAACACTCAACCAAACAGATTCAGAAGAATCGCTTTTATCCATAGTCCTGAAACTAAAGTGCTCCTCCACAACTACTACCCTGACCGGCGGTACATCCATAACAATGGTTTGCCACCTTGATCGAATGCCCCTCCAAATCCTGTTTCAGGATATCGGACAAATGAGCACGGGGTTTATCTGAAATACTCAGCGGCAAATCCAGCATCTGGTTAAAATCACAATCAAACACATACCCCTGCCAGTCAATACTGATCATGGTTCTACACATCACACTGGACAGATTTCCCTCAGAATAGGAGGATTTCAGCAACTGCATATAGTCGTTAAACTGTCCTTTGGATAACAGTACACTGCCAAATCGGCTGATCGGCATATTGGTGATGGTATACAGATTATCAAACTGAATACCAAACCGGGCATCAAGCTCTTTTTTGTAGGCTTCTTCAAGAGGTGCCTGGGGCGGCGGCAACTGTGGGCCGCCGGGGTTAAATACCAGACTTAAAAGGCGTTCTTCATTGCCTTTTCCATAACCGGCCTGATTGAGTTTCAGCAAAGCATGGATACTCTTGTCATACACACCCTTGCCACGCTGCTTATCCACATTCTCCTCAAGATAACACGGCAGGGAAGCGACCACCTCAACCTGATTTTCCGCCAGAAAATCCACCAGGTCTTCATGCCCTTTCTCAAGCAGGATTGTCAGGTTGCAACGGTCAATCACATGTGCATCGAGACGTCGGGCTTCTGTCACAATATATCTGAAATGGGGGTTCATTTCAGGCGCTCCACCGGTCAAATCAAGTGTTTGTATCTTATGATAATCAATATACTCAAGAATAAGATCCGCCGTTTGCCGATCCATCATTTCAATACGGTTTGGCCCCGCCGCTACATGGCAGTGAGTACAGCTCAGGTTACATTTGTAACCCAGATTCACTTGAAGAGTGGTGAGTCTGGATCGTTGCACATCAGGAAAATCCGACAACAAAAGCATAGGTCGGGTATCAAGCATAACACACCCTGTTTTCCGGTTTTAAGAATGAACCTGGCAGATTATGCCAGAAAAAAAGCGGCAAGCGTTCACAAAAAGCGGAAAGAACCAAAAAATTCTGACCACAGAAGAACCAATAACTGATCCTGCAACAAACATTTTCCCCAACTTGATACAGTTACATACTGTTTTTTTAAGGTTAAACTGGAAAACAACCCGGTGTATCTGTTGATTTTCACCCCGCCATTTCCTATTATTACCGGGCTTGAGTAAAACCCGACTTGTTTCGCAAGTGCCACGCACAATAACGAAACATAATTGCAAAAAGCACGATAGCACAGGCTATCACCCCTCCTGCCAGATAGTTAGCGCATACGCTCCGGTGGCACAGCTGGATAGCGCGGCCCCCTCCTAAGGGGCAGGTCACAGGTTCGAATCCTGTCCGGAGCGCCAATTAAATCAAGGGTTTACATACAAAAATAACCAAAAGGCAAACAACAAAATTGATCTGGAGGGCACACTGGGGGCACAATATTTTTTGCTACCCCGGCCCACCACCCCGAAAAAACACCATTGCCCGATCATTAGTCACTGGCTTTTCATAGCCAATAGTACCGTTACGGGATGATCCCGCTTCGCTTTGTACGTTACGCCGGAGCGGCTGTTACGCGAATCATTTTTATCCAGGAGTCAAAATGGCACTTAGAGCAATAATAAAGAACATAATACAAAGAATAGACATGCTTTCTCCCCACCCGTTTTTCTATCCATTCGTGATGTCTCGTGATGAGAAAATTGCTTTCGATGAAGCTATTGGCAAATCCGGTAACTATCTTGAGTTTGGGCTGGGTGGAAGCACTTTGCGAGCACTACAAAGATCGGAAGCAAAAATATACACGGTTGAGTCAAGTCCGGAGTGGATAGGTCACATGCGAAAGTATTTTATTTTAAGGCGGTCCGAGAATAAAAGGTTACATATATTCCCCGTAAATATTGGCCCCACCGGGGATTGGGGATACCCTGAACCGGGTAACGACCCTGATTTATTTGCGGCCTACTCCTCAAGTGTCTTCGATTCAATTGATAGAAAATCGATAGATTTGGTATTGGTTGACGGAAGGTTTAGAGTAGCGTGCATATTAAAAATTATTCTGTCGTGCCATGATAATCAGCAGCTGAATATATTAATTCACGATTTTTGGAATCGGCAACAGTATCACGTAGTCCTCAAGTATCTGGATGTAATAAAAAAGGTTGATAGTCTGGGTGTTTTTTCCATAAAAGATGACATTGACATGGAATCGGTGCAAAAAGATTATGAGTCCTACAAGCTTGACCCAGAATAAAATACCTGGCATCGAGCCTGAAACGTGGCTGTAAGATAGACAGGAATCCAATATGATCGAGTCAAAGCTGCAAATCAATAACCTTTCACAACTGAAAGCCCACCTTGCAGATCACAAGATTGATTATTCAAAATGGGAGCTGAAAAATGTCAGTGATCTTCTCAAAGAAATTGAACAGGGAGATTGTCAATTGTGGGTTTCTCAGGGAGAGCATCAGCAGGAAAGCAAACTGACCCGAAAGGTCAAGGTGGGGTATTGCCATATATCCTGCAAGGGAAAATGGATAAAAGAGCTTCGTCAGGAGTGGCAAAACGGAATAATAAAAGAAAGGATGCAGCCGGTCGCAGGTAAACTGAATACTGCGTTACCCACAAAAGAGGAAATGGCAAGGGAGATAGTGGAAGAACTGTCTCTACCCTGTACAATCCTGCCAGTTATCAAGGCATCACTGGCAGTAAAAGAGACCACAACCAAATACGGAGACAGCCCGTTTTACCCTGGATTACCCGCTGTTTGGGACGCGACTGTTTTCGAGTGGCAAATGCCTGAAGAGTTCTGGTCAGAAGAGTATGTAGAAAAACAGGATAATAAAATAACCCGGTTCGGGTGGGTAGACCACCCTCCTGCTATTGCTTTGTGAGCCGGACTCCTTCCTGATTACACACGACACAGGCAACCTGGTGTGATTCACATTTCACCTCCAACCCGACGACAATGCAACCTCACGCGTATTCGTTGTAACAGGACGATTTTTTCTTCCCTGAATCTGATCAATGCGAACACCCTGCTCTTTCGATATGCGTATCCCGAACGTTGCCCGTTCAGGAAAAAACACCCTGTAAACGTAATAATTTCCCCATAGTATTTCCTCTGCGTAGCTTGTTTTTTGCGATTCACAGAGAATCAAATGACGCTTCTGTTTCCTGATCCGAATAACTTTCCTATATCACTGAAAATCCGGGTCAGTGTCGGAATAATCAGGAGCGTGACAGGGGTTGCAAACAATTCCCCCCAAGCCAGGGAAATGGCGGCCGGTATCAAGTATTGTGCCTGTTCGCTGGTTTCCAACAGCAGCGGCGTCAAGCCACAAACGGTAGTCACTGTGGTAAGGGTAATGGCGCGAAAACGACTGCCACCGGCCATCACTAACGATGCATGGAAATCGTGGCCTTGTTCGCGGAGTTCGTTAAACCGGGTCATCATCACAAGGCTGTCATTCACCACAACACCTGTAACCGCCAACATGCCGAAAAATGACAAAATGCTAAGTGGCACATCGTTAAGCCAATGGCCGATAACTGCCCCGACAAAACCAAAGGGAATAACGGACATAATCACCAATGGCTGCCAATAGGATTTTAATGGAACGGCAAGAAGGGCATATATCAGAACAACAATCATAATCAACCCGTGCAGCATCCCGCCTTTGATTTCGCCAATTTCTTCCAGCTCGCCAGCCCCCTTAATAGTTAATTCTGGATAGAGGCTTTTCAACTCCGGGGACAGGTTATCTTGAATCCACTGAAATGCCTCGCCGGGACTGATCACCGTTTTATCCAGTGAGGCGCGAACCTGAGCTACACGTTGGCCGTTTCGGCGATTAATCGCAGTGGGGACATAACCGCTTTCTATGGTGGCGACCACTGACAGCGGCAGCAGTTGGCCATTTTCGGTTTCGATGTGCGTGTCGAGAATATCACGCAGATAGCGGCGGCGTTGCTGTTGATATTTGACGTATATTTTTATTTCGTCGTCATTACGCTGTATCCGTTGCACTTCGAGCCCACCGAAAGCATCGCCAATCTGGGTGGCAAGCGCGGCGGCGTTTAAGCCCAGGTGCTCGGCTTGCGGTTTTAACTTGAGCCTGATCTGCGGGACGCCCTGTTGTAAATCGTCGCGAACATCATGTAATCCTTCAACCCCCCTTAACGCTGTTGAAAAACGGTTAACCGCATCCTTTAGAACGTTTTCGTCTCTGGCGCCCAATTCAACAATAAAGCCACCGCCGGTCTCAAAAGCACCACTGAAATTTAACGCCTCTACACCTTCCAGCACACCCACCTTTCGGCGCCAGCGTTTAAGGGTTTCCATGGTCTCCATTTGGCGTGACGCTTCCGGTTGCAGTTCAGCATAAATCTCCGCTTCGGAAGGGCTGGTCAGTGCCGTCATCACGCGGGCAATGGGTGGCTAATCGGTATCGAGTTCGGCCATTGCTTCGCTATTGAGTGCTTCGGCGGCAACTTCAATAGTTTTAAGGTTATCCAGGGTTAAATTCAGCGGGCTACCGCTGTTCATCCGCAGCTTAACGGTAATAATCTGGCCAGGAACTTCCGGAAAAAAAACCGTTCGCACCCAGCCATTTTCAATCATCGACAGCCCACAAATGGCCATGGTGAAAAAAATCAATAAGGTGGTGTAACGGTGTCGCAGGGTTTTATCGAGCAAAGGCTGATAGAGTTTTTTATTCACGTAACTGAGCCCGCCCGTGAGGGTAAGCTGGATGTTGTGCCACAGGATTGAAATCCAGCTTTTTGGTGGCCGATTTTCGGTGTTAATGGCGGCCAGATGCGCTGGCAGAATAAACTTGCTTTCAAGCAAAGACATCAATAACGATACAATCACGACTGCCGAAAAGCTGGCAAAAATTTTTGCAATGTCGTTGTCGATAAGCAGCAGTGGGTAAAATGCGGCAATAGTTGTAAAACAGCCAAAGACCGTCGCTGTCGATACGCGGCGAACGCCAACAATGGTGCCTTCAATGGGGTCTTTTATTTTACCACGGGTTGCGAATACGCTTTCACCCACCACAATCGCATCATCGACCAAAATGCCCAACACCACAATCATGCCAAATGTGGTGATATCGTTAAGCGAGTATCCAAGAAAACGATCTCCCATCAGAATCAGGGTGGCCGCCAGTGAAATCGGTATGCCCATGGCCACCCAAAAAGCCAGGCGAAAATTCAGAAACAGGGCCAGCAAAACAAAAACGATTAACAGCCCTTGCCAGGCGTTTGTCGCCAGCAGGGACAAACGCGCCTTCATGTAAATGCTGGTTTCGCCCCATATATCAATATTGATGGTTTGCGGGAACTGGCCGTTCAGTTCGGCAACCACAGCATGAGCAGCCTTGCTGACCTCAAGCAGATCACCTTTTTGGCTGGTGTATACCAGCATCCCTACAGAGGGCAACCCCTGAAAACGAGCAAACCGATGCTCCTCTTCAAAGCCATCAATGACCCGGGCGACATCGCTTATGGTCAGGCGAGTACCATCGCCGAGGGTGCGTAGCGCAATAGCGGCAAACTCTTCGGAATTAAACGCCTGCTGGTCTGCCCGAATAACCACTTTGCCGGCATTGCTATCAATGCTTCCGGGGCGGTAATCCAGCGAGGCGGTTTCAATGGCGCTGGCAACATCTTGTATCGACAGGCCATAAGCGCGTAACTTGGCATCGTTCACTTCGATGCGAATTTCGTGCGGCAAAAGGCCAAAGGGGGTGATCCTGGCGATTTGTGGGTTGGCCAGCAGGCTATCTTTTACCGTGCGGGATACTTTTTGCAAGGTTGCCGTATCGGTATCACCGTAAACCTGTACCAACAAAGCCTCTACGTTGAATTCATCCCGCGTGATAAGCGGCCGATCCGCAAGCTGAGGCAGATTACTGATGGCATTGACCCGCGATTCGATGTCGTTCTGAAAGCGATCCAAATCGAACCCCGACACTTTTTCTACCCATACCGATGAAACCCCTTCTTCAGAGAAAGAGGCGGTTTTTTTTACCCCGGGCATTTCCTCAAGCGCCTTTTCAAGCTTGCGGGAAATGCCGCGATCCACCTGTTCTGCACTCGCTCCCGGATACAGGGTGGTGATGGTGACGGAGCTGGGCGGTAACGCCGGAAACCCTTCGATGCGAATGGATTGCAGGGAGAACAATCCGGCAATCAACACCACCAGAGTCAGCAAATTGGCGGCGACCGGGTTGCGGGTGAACCATGCTGATAACGCATGCATTATTGGCCCTCCCCAACAATGGTTTTTGGACTAACGCTTAATCCGCTGACAAAACGGGCGTTGGGGGATTGCGCGACACGAATGGGCGTATCAATGCCGCTCGGGGTATGAAGATAAACGACGCCTTCCCCGTAAAAGACTGGCTTAACACGCCGGGGTTGCAAGCGGTTTTGGTTATCAACAAACCATACCATGCCTTGCTTTGTCAGCGCCGGCTCGGGAATTTCGATCAGGTTGTCGATGTTGCGGCCCACGATTTCAACTTCAACAAAAGTACCAGGCAGCAGCGCCGGGGTTTGCGCTAAGGGGCGCTGCACCCTGATAAACAGAGTACGAAGGCGCGATTCACTATCCAGATGAAAGCTCTTCCTGACAATTTCTGCAGGCCACTGTGCATCCCTTTGCGGCGTGTACAACCTCACCGCCTGCTGTGCCTGGGGTTCGGGAAGCAACGCCCATTGAGATTGATCCAGTTGCACGGCGACTTCAGCCACATCCAGGTTATATAGCGTGGCCACCTCTCCGCCGTTGAAACCGCCATTAAGTGTATCGCCCAGGCTGACTTTACGCTGCGTGATGACACCATCGAAGGGGGCCACCACCTTTGTGTAATGCAACAGCACTTCTGCCCGTTTAAGCGCTGATTGTGCCGCTTTGACATCGGCTTCGGCCGCTTTCAGTTGCGGCGTACGCAGCACCAAAGGGGAATCAGGCTGGCGGTTGATGTTGGCATGTTGCCAATCTTTTTGTGCTTGTTTGGCTTCTCGCTGCTCTGTTAACAAAGCAACCTTTGCCGCAGCCAGGCGGCTTTTTGCCTCGGCAACATGCATCTCAAACTCGCTTTTTTCCAGCTGCACCAACAATTCGCCTTGCTTAACCCTGTTGCCGACTCGCAAGTTGTCGGACAAAAAACGTATGCTACCGCCCACTTCGGCCCTGATGGTGGTCTGCCATTGTGGAACGACCTCGCCGAAGGATTTGATGATTGCCGGATAACTTTCAGGTTCAACCACACGCACAGAAACCGGCATGACAGCGGTTTGCCTGTGTTGATCCTGGAGGGTTACGGGCGTATCCGGCTGTTCCGACAGGGCAACCAATATGACCAGGCTGCACAGCATAGCAACGCCGATAAAAACCCATACCCTTTGCCATTTTCTACAGCGCATTAATTTTCTCCTCCCACACCTGCACCCAGAGCCAACGCCAGATCAACGCGATTGCTCCAGCGTTCTGCCTCTGCTTCGTGCAAACGAATGCGAACCGACAACTCCTGCTCTTTGGCAATAAGCAGGCTTTGCATGTCGGCCAGCCCCTGATTGTATCGGCTTTCGTAATAGTCACTGCTTGCAGCCGATTCGGTGACGGCGACCTCAAGCGCCTGAATTTGCCTGGCCAGGTCGCGATCCACATCGAAAGCATCTTCCACTTCACTCAGTGCCTGCAAAACCGTTGCCCGCAAATCCATCAGTGCGGCCTCGGCTTCAACACGCAAGGCTTTTGAGGTGTTGGTAATTCTGCCGCCAGCAAACAGGGGTTGAAAAAGCCCACCCAATAAATGCCATGCAGAAGTCGCATCACCCAGGCCGTTTAAATGGGCGGCCTGACGAAATACCTGAGCGGAAAGCCGCAATTCTGGAAGGATGGCTTTATCGGCCGCACGCGATCTGTGGCTGGCGGATTGCAACTGTGCAAGTGACGCTTGAATGTCCGGCCGGTTCAGCAATACAGTCGCCGGAATAGCAACCGGTGGCGGCTGTATTTCCGGTAGTTCCATGCCAGTGGCCAAAATCCCCCTGGGGTAGCGACCAATCAGCACTTCGAGTTTGCGCATCGCACGCCGCAGCGCTGTGTGGCGTGCGCTCAAATCAGCTATGGCGATTTCAGTTCTGCTCCTGGCCACAGACAATTCATCCAGATGGCCAATACCGCTTTTATAGCGGTCGCTTAAAACCGTTTCGATGCGTTGTAAAAACGCTACGCGGTTTGTTTCAATATCGAGGGAGCGTCGAATGGCCACCTGTTCTATCCAGGCTTGAATTACACGGGCAGCCAGCGCATCGCGGATATGCAGATAATGGTATTGTTGCGCGAGCACCGTTTGTTGGGCCGCCTGCTGTTCATTGGCCAGCCGCCCCCATATATCCAATTCCCAACTCACCCCCAGGGACAGTTGCCGCGAATTTGAGGTTTTGCGTTTGCCGGTTTCGACATCAATGTTTTGATTCCCCCGCCCGCTGGAAAACTCGGCACTTATCTGAGGGCGGCGTTGTGAGCCTGTACCGGCAAGCATATAACCGGCTGATTGCAGGCGCAGCGCGGTTGCGCGAAGATTCGGGTTATGCTTCAAGGCTTCGTCAAGGTGTTGACGCAACAGCGGTTGCTCACCAAGTAAATCCATTAAGCTGGTCGTCATCGGTAATTTGTCGATAGCAACGTCCGCTGCCCATTCCTCAGGAATCTGCTCTGGCAATTGGCTTGGCAATGGCTGTCGAAAAGCAACACAGCCCGAAAGCCAAAAAGCGCACAGACAAGCAAGCCCGCAAACACGCAGCACCAACCGCAGCGTTTGAAAAAATTGGCCGTTATCCTGTTCCATCAGCATGGATAACTCAATCTGCCAACGGGTTGGCGGCTGCGATAACCAGATGAGTGATGTGCCTGGCAAGCGCATCGCTTTTTTTGAAATAATCATCCAGGCCCGGTGCCACAGCATCAATCAAATGCGGATAAAGCCCGAAGGTTTCTATCAGCGCAATTAAACTCAAGACAGCAAATCTAACCTGATGATCAGCGGCAGATTTACTGACCACCCTGCCGATAAGTTCCGCCAAAAACTGTGTTTCAGGCTCAAGGTAGTCTTTGGCTATTTCGTCAAAAGCATGGCTTGGTTCCCTGCACTCCCTGGCCACTAAAGCCGACCGCCAATTTGAGGCCGCCTGTTTTCGATACTCCAACAACGATTCTTTTACCAATAAAAACAGTGCGTTATGGGGTTCAAGCTGTAACAAGTGCTGTTTATCGTTCGCGGATACCGAATCTGCCTGGCAAGCCACAATAAGCACTTCGCGATACAGCGCCTCTTTCGTTCTAAAGTGATAATTCAGCGCACTTAAATGCGTATCTGCCGTTTTGGCAATATCCCGAACCGTCACTGCGCTAAAGCCTTTTTGGGCAAATAGCTGACCGGCGGCTTCGATCAGCCTGGTGCGCGTTTTCTCGGAGTCTTTAGATGTTCCCATGGGTGTTCTCCTATTGTTTGTTGGCATAAAGCCGGGCAGATCAGAACCAACGAAAAATTAGGTCATTTGTTCGATACAAATGTACAAAACAAATGACCTAAATTCAACTCAATATTGGAACCTGCCTTTAAAACATTGAACCTGATTAACATCAGGTACCCATGGCAACAAAAAACAAGATACTTGGCCGACCCTGAAATCGAGTCAAAGCTGCAAATCAATAACCTTTCACAACTGAAAGCTCACCTTACAAATCACAAGATTGATTATTCAAAATGGAAACTGAAAAATGTCAGTGATCTTCTCAAAGAAATTGAACAGGGAGATTGCCAATTGTGGATTTCACACGGAGAACATCAGCAGGAAAGCAAACTGACCCGAAAGGTCAAGGTGGGATATTGCCATATATCCTGCAAGGGAAAATGGATAAAAGAGCTTCGTCAGCAGTAGCAAAACGGAAAAATAAAAGAAAGGATGCAGCCAGTCGCAGGTAAACTGAATACTGCGTTACCCACAAAATTTCACCTCCAATCCGACGACAATGCAGCCCCCACCCTGATCAAGACTTCCGTGCTATCTCTGGCTATCTCTGGCCGCTTGCCAGATTTAATGTCTGCTATTCACGGCATGGTGAACAGTTGTCTGATCTTTATCTTTGGTTTTCCTGGACGCTGAATTAAACCACTGAATAACAACCTCACGCGTATTTGTTGTAACAGGACGATTTTTTCTCCCCTGTATCTGATCAATGCGAGCACCCCGTTCTTTCGATATGTGTATCCCGAGCGTTGCCCGTTCAGGAAAAAACACCCTGTAAACGTAATAATTGCCTGATAGTATTCGCTCTGCGTAGCCTGCGACACAATGCGCCATAATTTGACTTTCAATATAGAGTTCCTGAGAAGTGGTAATCGGTTTAATCGTTTCATTGCCAGCAATCGGGGCTTCTGGAAATTGAGTAATTTTTTCCCCTGATGAAGAAAATTTTTTCGAAGCCGGCTCGGCAATCAACTCAAGTACCATTTGGTCATGAAGCTGTGTCAGTTGTAACTCCGTTTCGCACATACACAGTTTTTTCAGACACGAATCCCGGCCAGAGCACTCGCACATTCTGAAGCAGTCTTCTATGCAGGTTGCGGCCTCACGGGTAACCGCCTTGTCCGGGTTTCTGATGAAATGGGCATTCTCTATTCCGGGATGCTTTTCAATAAGAGAGAGCCGCTTTTGATCAATTCGGGGTAAATGGCGCAAACGCTGAACCTGTTTTTGCCAGTCAAAAGAGAAAAGTGTGCGTTTAATTCCGGTGTCAAACCTGTCCGCAAAAAATTTGCTGATCACCTTTAACATCGCGTTGGTAGCCGGAAATCCGCATTCACCCAATATTTGCCTGCGTTTCTGGCTGTACAGCTCCAGAAGGAAATGATCAGGCCACAATTGAGCTTCGGCACGTGAAAGGGTCAACCAGAACAGCGTGCCGGCCGATAAAAACAGCTCCCTGGCTTCACGCGATTGATAAATCAGCTTGATAACACGCCAGATATTGCATTGATACTTTTTTTCAAATTCGATCAGCACACTCTCATCGCCAGGTTCCTTAAACAAATCAGTTAACGAATGACTGGAACTCATTGAATTTTTCAAGCACGCATAGGAAAATCCAAGGTCATGGATGTCTGTCCAGTCACCATCTCCATAACTACGGTATCGGATTGAATTTTCGACACAAATATGCAAAATCCGCTCGTGCCCTACGACCAGGCTCAAATCGATCTGAAGCACATTATCTAACTTTTTAACTGTTGGAGGAGAGAAGTTTTTTTTCATTAAGCTGTTTATTCCCTTGAGCAGATTCTGGATTGATAGTAAAGGGTCGGTGTTTTTGATGTTGCCATCAAAAAGGCATTGATAAAAAAGGCCAACTCAATTTAACGAAGGAGAGAGACCTGCTTGCGAGTGTAACATCTCTACCACTAAATTCAGACCACACTTTTTTGCGATTCAGAAAAAATCAAATGACGCGACAGGCATCCTGACATAACAGGTTTAATCCAGTTTGAAAATACCTCAGGGCACTGCCTGGCGACAGGTAACAATGCACTCGCAGGCCCCTTCGGCTGACGCCTCCCCGCTTCCAGTCTTGCAAAGAGTATCAGAACGAGGAAAGTTTGTAGAAAAGCCTTGCTTTATCGGGTCCTGTGGAAGAATCCCCAAATTTGTAAACTTTGATGGTTTCAGTACGGTTCCGAGCACTTCGGATTGCCTTCCTGAGTTCCATGTTATCGATCAGATTGAGCACATGCGTGCTTTTGAATATAGCGTTGTATTCAAACAATGCCGCTTTGAGTCTGGCATAACGGGCATGGGAGTTGAGCTTTCGAATGATATTGCTTTGAGTGTTTTCCTGC
>PDPE01000035.1 GCA_002747395.1 Pseudomonadota bacterium | reverse complement strand
GTATGAAAACAGAGGCTCAAAAGGGCGGTGAGGCAATGTGGGTGAAAGTAAAAGCACCCACATTGTCATGATGAAAACTGAATTTTTCAGGGCCGACTATATAGTCAACCAAAAGCAGCGCTATTGATCGGTACAGGCCAGTCGCAGTGCCAGCCCGACAAATACCAGTCCGGCCAGCCGATTCATCATCAGTTGCGCCCGCCGGGATCGTTTCAGCCAGTCTGCCAGATACCCTCCACCCCATGCGAACAATGAAAAAACCAGGGCCGCGCAAGCCATAAAAATCATACCAAGTACCATCAACTGCCAGCTGAGGGGGCCGGTTGACGGATCGGCAAACTGGGGCAAAAAGGCCAGAAAAAAGATGACCACCTTGGGATTGGTCACATTTAAAATGACCCCGCGAGTAAAGAGTTGCATATCACCGAGCCGTTTGTTGCCGGATCGCCCTGTATCGGTGGTGGCGCTTCGAAAAGCCTGCCAGGCAAGGTATAGCAGGTAGGCGGCCCCCAGCGCCTTCAGGGTGGTAAAGGCAGTGACCGAGGTTTGGAACAGGACGGCAACACCGAGCGTGACAACGAGTATATGGACAATCAGACCGCAACAAATGCCAGCGGTGATGAGCAGGCCGGCCTTTCTGCCGTACATGGCTGACTGTGTCAGCACGAAAATGTTATCCGGCCCGGGCGCAAGTGCCAGTGCAACAGAAGCACTGGTAAATAAAACAAGTGTGTCGGGTGCAACCATGATGATGCTCTGAAACAAATGTTGTAGTATTGGAAGGGTAGCTTATACGATGACACCAAAAGCGAAGTATAATAACCCAAAACAATAACTCAATAACAAGGCGCCTGAAACCATGACTCCTCTTACTCCTGTCGATCAACTGTTTCTCTTGCTTGAAAAACGCCAACAGCCCATGCACGTCGCGGGGCTTCATCTATACAGCTTTCCGGAAGGTGCGGATTCGAAGTATATTTCCGAACTGGCAGAGCAGTTGCGCAGCTTTTCCTGCCCCGAAAAACCATTCAATCAAAAGCTGGTCAGCAAATTTGGTCAGCATTACTGGGAAGAAGACCATCAGTTTGACCTGGAACACCACTTCCGCCATGAAGCCCTGCCCAGGCCGGGAAGAATCAGGGAGCTGCTTGCCCGGGTGTCGGCAGAGCACAGCAATTTGATGGATCGGGAGCGACCATTGTGGGAATACCACCTTATAGAAGGCATTCGAGGCAAGCGTTTTGCCCTTTATATGAAGGTTCACCATTCAATGATGGACGGTGTGGGAGCCATGCGCATGACGATACGATCCCTCTCCAAAGACCCGACTGCTACCAACATGCCACCTGTCTGGGCAATGCCACCCAGGCAGGCAAAGAAAAAAAAACCGGATGCCGATGGTCATGTGGACTGGCTTGACCATGTGGTCAGGATGTCCGGTTCGGCGGGGAAACAGTTGTCTACCATTCCTGCGCTGGCACGGGAAGTGATGAATGCGATTCGAAAAAGCAGCACCGACCCGAACTTTGTCAGTGCCTTCCAGGCTCCGCAGTGCCTGCTCAATCAAAAGGTGACCGGTTCCCGGCGCTTTGCCGCCCAGTCTTACCCGATTGAACGTTTCAAGCGGATTGCCAAACCCTTTGGCGCCACCCTGAATGACGTGGTTCTGGCCGTTTGTGGCAGTGCACTGCGTAATTACCTGATCAGTCAGCATGCACTTCCTGATGCTCCCCTGATTGCGATGGTGCCCATGTCGTTGAGGCGTGACGAGAGCGAGGGTGGAAATCAGGTGGCGTTGATTCTGGCGAATTTGGGTACGCATATTGCCGATCCGGCAGACCGGATCGAGCTGGTCAGATCATCGGTGCTGGATGGCAAGGAAACCTTCTCACAATTGACCCCGGAAGAGGCGATTAACTATACCGCCATGATGATGGCACCCGCCGGTTTGAACCTGTTAACGGGCCTGGTACCGCAATGGCAGGCATTTAACGTGATTATCTCCAACATTCCCGGGCCCAGGGAGCCTCTGTATTTTAATGGCGCAAGGCTGGAAGGTATGTATCCTGTTTCGATTCCCCTGGATCGGGTGGCATTGAACATTACCCTTTTAAGTTACACTGACCAGATGGAGTTTGGGCTCACCGCATGCAGAAGGTCACTGCCCTCCATGCAACGATTGTTGGACTATATTGAAAACGGCATTGAAGAACTGGAAGTGGCCGCCAATATCAAATGATGCGGGATTAGATGATACGGGCGTCTGCGGTGATCAGGAGGTATTGGTTTTATGGATGACAGGAACCCGAAAGCGGAACCGGTGTCGCAATTCGGTTTGCTTTGCTCCCGGTTTTTTGGGCCGTTTTTCTGGACCCAGTTTCTTGGTGCGTTTAATGACAATGTGTTTAAAAATGCCCTGTTGGCATTGATCACATTCAATGCTCTTTACGCCACCGGTATTGATACCGACACCATGAACAATATTGGCAGTATGTTATTTATACTGCCTTTCTTCCTGTTCTCCGCACTGGCCGGAGAAATGGCGGACAAATACGAAAAAGCCTGGCTGATTCGCAAAATCAAGCTGTTCGAAATCGTCATAATGCTGCTGGCAGCCATCGCCTTTCTGATGAATAGTGTCTGGGGGCTGTTTGCCGTGTTATTTATGATGGGCACCCAGTCCACCTTCTTTGGCCCGGTCAAATACAGCCTGATTCCCCAGCACCTTCACAAAGACCAGTTGGTGGGAGGCAATGCGCTGGTAGAAACCGGAACCTTTGTTGCCATATTGCTCGGCACCGTTGGTGCCGGAATGGTCAGCAAGCTGCCCGACGCGACACACTGGTTTGCCGTGGTGGTGGTTATAACGGCGGTGCTCGGCTGGCTGGCCAGTCGCTCCATTCCGGTTGCGCCCGCCCCCGGCCCGGAAATAAAAATCAGATTTAACCCGTTTACAGGAACCTGGAAAACCATCCGGTTTGCCAGGCAAAACAAAGCGGTGTATCTCTCGATTCTGGGCATTTCCTGGTTCTGGTTTCTGGGTGTGAGCTACCTGACCCAGTTGTACAATTATTCGAAGCATGTACTGTTCGGTGACCAGACTGTCGTGACGGCACTGCTGGCAACCTTCTCGATTGGTATCGCCATTGGCTCCCTGTTATGTGAAAAACTCTCCGGCAGAAAGATCGAACTTGGCCTGGTTCCCCTGGGATCCATCGGCCTGTCACTCTTTGGTCTGGATCTGTATTTTCATACCCAGCCTCACCCTGTGGCAGGCGGGTTGCTCGATGTCTGGGCGTTTCTTGAAGAACCCTGGAGTTACCGGGTCATTGTTGACTTTCTTATGATAGGTATCTTTGGCGGGTTTTATATCGTCCCGCTGTACGCAATGGTGCAGGATCGTTCGGAAGAAAAATACCGTTCACGTACCATCGCTGCTGTCAATATTCTGAATGCGCTTTTTATGGTCATTGCCGGTATTGCCGCGGTGGTTTTACTGGGTGTCATGGAACTGTCCATCCCCGGGTTTTTTATGATTCTGGCGGGGCTGAACGTGATTGTGGCGGTCTACATTTATACCGTCATTCCCGAATTTTTCATGCGTTTTCTTATCTGGGTTATCACTCATACCATGTATCGGGTGCATCATGATGGGTTGCAGAAAATCCCTGACACCGGTGCCTTTGTGATGGTGTGCAATCATGTTTCCTATATGGATGCCCTGATTATCGCCGGAGCCTGTCGCCGGCCAATTCGCTTTGTCATGTTTAAACCCATTTACGATTTGCCCGTGTTGAACTTTATTTTCAGAACCGCCAGAACCATTCCCATTCACTCGCAGAAAAAAGATCCGGAAGCGTACCAGAAGGCGTTTGACAGGATTTCGGAAGAATTACGGGAAGGGGAAATCGTTGCCATTTTTCCCGAAGGGAAACTGACAACGGACGGTGAAATTGACGAGTTCAAAAAGGGCATCGAAAAGATTATCGAACGAGACCCGGTTCCGGTAATACCTTCCGCACTTTGCGGCCTCTGGGGCTCGTTTTTCAGCCATCGCGGAGGAGCGGCGCTGGCTAAACTGCCCCGGCGGTTCTGGTCAAGGGTGACCTTTAAAGTGGCAGACCCCATGCCACCGGAGGAGGTGTCAGCAGAGCGGCTTGAGCAGATTGTAAAGGCGTTGCGAGGCGATCACCGGTAAGGTTCCGGTTGATCAGACAGTTTTTGCATTATTTGATGACAGGGGCGGTGATTGACAGGGTGTTTATTGTTATATTATTCAGGTTGAATTAATCAGTGGGGAAAAATGATGAAAAATGAAGGCACGATAGATCGCGTGATTCGGGTTGTTGTGGGTCTGATTTTATTGAGTCTGGTCTTTGTCGGGCCAATGACACCCTGGGGCTGGATTGGCCTGGTGCCACTGGCAACCGGCCTGATCGGCTTCTGTCCTCTGTACAAACTGATCGGGTTGAATACCTGCCCGATTTCTTCCAGGAAAAAAACAGACGGATAGGGTCCATTGTCAAAAAAGAGGGGGAGCGTATTGCTTCCCTTTCCTTTTTTCCTGGTATCGGCAAATGCTTATCGCTTTATTATTTGAAACCTCCTAACCTCCTAACCTCCAACCTCCTATAACCCTCGCGTAGTGTCCGGATTTGGTTAGCCGCCAATACCGGGGTAATTTGTCAGCGTGCCTGTCAGGAATGCTCTTGAAGACCACGACTGAGCTTGTCGTACCTGGCGACGATAAGGCCAGTGTTCGCTGCCATACGTTAACGATATTCTGGTAAGAAACGTCGTTACTGCGAAAGTCAGCCGGCTGTTACCCGAGATGTCTGCCTTGGTGATGGAGCATGCAGTATTGTGGATAGCGAAACCTGGTCGAGGTTTCAGGCCGACATCCAAAATTCTATATCTTGCGCAAACCTGATCACCCGGTTTTGCTGAGCCTTCTGTTTTCAGCGATGCCGGTTGTCATACCGGACTACGCCAGTATCACATTTCCGTCATCTCCCGCAGCGTTAATTTCCGGTGAACGACCGGTATGGTTTGCCAGATTGATGCTGGCATTGACACCCCTTTCCTGGTGCAATCACCACTCAAACCCCGCCTCTGTCTGGCGAATCCACAAGTCATGGCAGGAAAATACAGGCCGGATGTGCAAAGCCGGCGTATTACGGGGCCTGTTAAAATGTTACAACTTTTGTCGCTGCCATGGTCCAATCACCTAAAATATCCATTGTTCCCTTAACATCATCGCTAAAGTAGGGTTGGTTTTTGTTTATTCCACATCTTGCCATACAAGTGCCACACACTTTCAGGTCAGCACCATCGCCATACAACTCTTTTAACATTGCTACCAAATCATAGTCGTAAAAGTCCGGTTTTTGTGTCGCCTCTCTTGCCAGGTCAACAGCATCACTCATCAGGAATATTTTTACTTCTTCCCCTTTTTGCTGAACATTTTTTATCAGCCTCAAGGCGTTATAAGTCTTGTCGCTGCCATCGTAGGGTTGATTGTTTAATATAAACAGTATCATTTTCCATTTCTCCAAAAGCGCTTTTCCGTTCCATACCGCAATCTCTGAATAGAAATCGGTAAAAACAAGAAAGCCCCGGCTGTATAAGGGTTTGCAACTAAACAGACCTGCACTCAAAGGGTGATACAACCAAGGCTTATGAAAATTCTACCTTATTCCATCGAAACTGCGAAAGACCTGTTAACGTCAAGGGCTGGTTTAACGTCCATAGCTCAGGTTATGCAAGCTATAGAGCTTGAAACTACCGTAATCAGGCTTTCCCCGGCGCAAAAAGTAACCGGGCAATACCCCAATCAGTACACTTTTCGAGGCAGTCATTGTATTGGGAGTTATGAAAAACCTTTCGGTCTTATCATTCAACGCAGCCAGATATTAAACCAGAAAACACCGGATTTGGGTGATGAATCCTCCAGCGATAATGAACTTGAAATGGATGGCTATATTTATCGGGCTATTGCCACCAACCACGATGACCGGGCGGACAGTGAAGTGCCAACTTGTCTTTGCACGGGCAAAACTAGCATTTCAGGCTCGTATGGCAGCGGTCGAATGTCCGTATAGGGATTTGGGTTACTGAATTTTCTTCCACTTCATTCTTAATTTATGCTGCCGTACTACTGTGCGCCAACTGGCAGAGTCGAGTTCTGGTAACTGACGCAAAATGCCTGAAAAGTGAACGCGCTAGCCAACACAAACCGCCTGGCAACTTCAAAATAATGCTGACATAAGGCTTTTTTGAATGAAAAACGGAGCATTTTACCCGTCGGTAAATCCCATTATGCTTGAAAAGGCTTTTAATGCTCCCTATCCTTGAGGTTTGAGGTGTCGCCTTTATTGCCCTTTTCCTGTCGGAGAATCGAGTATGAACAAACCTACTGGCCCAGGTCGCACGGAACGCCGCAATTCTCCAAAAAGCTTGTTGTTGTACAACTTCGATATCAACGGGGATCGCTTAAAACCCGAACACGAAGCGTTTTTACGCAAGGAAGTTGTTCCAGTACTCCAGCGTGGAGGCAGTGTCAGCCTGGTCGGATTGGCCAGCAGGAGTGGTTCAGCCAGCTATAACCAGGCGCTGTCGGAAAGGCGGGCAAAGAGTGCGCTGGCTTTTTTGCAAAAAGCTGTTACCAAAAAGTTTGCCGTACGCACATTGACCGGGTTCGGCGAAGACAAAGCAAAACAGGAAGGCTATCGCGATAGTACAGAAGACCAACGTTTCCGCTCGGTGGTCGTTTTTGTTTCGGCTGCATCAATTCCACCGGTACCCCCCAAAAAGCCGCCTGGCCCAAAAGACCGTGTCCTGGTCGTGTTATTGGAAAACGGGGGCATTAAAATCGATGTTGCAGCGATTCTATCGAAGCTTAAAAAACTTCTTCTTCTTCAAAAACTTCTTCTTCCAGACGCTGTGGAAAGGTTGATCCCCGATAGCGCCTTAAAGCTGGCAGGCGATCACATCAAGGAACAAATCAAAAAGAAAACCGACACTATATTGGAATCTGCGGATTTGTTGCTGAATCGATTTAATTCAGCGGTTCCTGCTCACTACGGTAAAGTGATTATACTCAGAGATAGCTCAGCCAGCTATACCGATTTAAAGAACGCGTTGGTGGATCAAACCAAAGCTGACAAAATTATCGATTTGTTTATTCTTACTCATGGTGGGACTGATTCTATCTCAGTAAAAGGTGGAATAAATTCCGCAAAAATTGTGGAGATCAAGACAAAACATAACGGTGGAACCCCGCTCAATCTCCGAGCCGTATACATGATGAATTGTGTCGGTTCTTCGCTGAATGAAGCCTGGGTAAAGGCCGGGGCGAAAGTATCCTCAGGAACCATCAGAAATAACTATTTACCCGAACCCTCGATGTACCTGTTTTGGAATAACTGGAAGGGTGGACAATCGTTTAGGGGTTCTGTCGAAGGCTCTTATAAATCCACGATTGGCATCATGAACAACATCATCAGATCCTTGCCCATCGGCGGGTACCTGGCCAGGGAAATTAACGTCAGGAACCTGGATTTTATCAAAGACAGCAAGCCGGTCATCAAAGGTGATGGCAGCTTGACGATTAAAAGCCCGCATTAGTGTTTGGCCAAACTGCCTATTCACAATCTATGCTCCGGCTTTATCGAGAGCGCGTAAAACCCCGTACTTCTAGAGGGTGGCTTTTGCGACACCCTCTTTAGGGCTGGGAGGATGTCAACAATGAGTTCTTGTGGTTTAACCGGAGCATTTCCATCTGCTTCCAATCAGATAATTGTCCGGGTCTTACGCGTTGGTAAAGAATAAAAGTAACTACTTACTCCCCCTGGGGTAAGTAGTTACGAATAAAATTTATTTACCGCCTCTTGGGCGCTCAGGTGATTGGCAGGGCGTTACATCGTTACAAAGGGGGAAATACCGGAAAAACTGATCATGGCAAGTGATAACAGAATAATTGACTCACTCGATTTGAATTCAGCAGAATGGGGTCAGTATTTTGAATGTTAATGTAACGCAGTAACGGTACTGAATCCACATCAAAGGGAGAATGATTTTCGAAAGGAACTCGATTCAACGTGAACACCTGCTATAAAAAGCAAAAGTCTAATGTGTTAGAATAAACTGGTGTTCACGTTCGGCCGAAATGAGTGTTCAAATTCCCCGGAATATGCACCTGTCACTCGGCTTGTTCATGGCTTTGCTCTCTCAGGTTGCCGATTTGGTTAACGGCGGCTCGGTTGTCGACAGTATAGCGGTTCCTGGAGAGGTGGATAGCTGGATCTTGATGCCAATATCGGGGAATATATTGTAATCTCGGCCTGTTGATTCGGGCGATACAGGTCTGGTTCCTTTACTAACGCTGTGGGCGCCAGATGGCACCGTACTGACTTCCGGGCAAGGTAGCCAGGTGTCGAAAGTCTCGATAACCGCTCCTCAGGCGGGTACCTGCACGCTAACAATCAGAGATAACAACTCCAGCGGCCCTAACGATCTGGAAGCGGGGGTCGGTTTTACTGCGGATACCTGGTCATTTATCCGATCATTCCATGTTACCGGTTTTTAATCACCCATCCACTGCCCCGGTCAAGTTTGTCCTGAATTTCAGTCAATAACCGTTCGGTTGCCTCTGCCGTGCTGCGCCCGGCCACCACGACTCGTCGCCATTTTTCTCCATCTACCATCACTGGCATAACGGTTGAGCGATAGCCGTGTCTGGCAAGTCTGGTTTGCAGCTTTTTCAGGGGCAGCTGATCGAGAAAGGAGCCGACAACGATAGACCAGCCCGGTTTTGCCCGGCTTTTCCCTTTGGAATTATCCGGGTCCAGGGCTGTTTTCACTGTTTTGTTGGTCGCTAGTTGTTTTGTTGATCCTTTTTGTTGTCCTTCTGGTTGTGCTTTTTGTGTTTCTTTTGAAGGCGGTTTTGCCTGGCCATGGTTGCTGTAATTCTGGTATTGCTCAGGTGTCAGCGGTGTGGTCATTCCGGAGGGCAATGCGTTACTGTTCGTCCCGATGTCCTGGTTTTGCAACAGCTCGTCTATTTCAAACCTTTCAGACTCTTTTTTATCTGGCCAGTCTGACAGTGCAATCAGATGATACTGTGCGAGGTTGTCAATATTAGCCAGTCTCACGGCACGGCAGCGTTGCTGTTTTTTCCGCAGCCGCTGACAATACCGATTAGCCTGGGCCTGGCTGGCAAAGGCATCGACATAGAGTTGAAACAGGGGGCGATTTGCCCCTTGACTGGTGGTATTTTCCCGATTGGTCGCGGCCAGTAACCGGTAGCCCTTTGTTTGCTCGGGAAATCGGGCTGCGAAATCTCGCCAACAGGCTGCAACACCGGCATGATTATGTATTCCGGCCAGAAGGACTTGCCAGTTACCCCTGGCGGCCAGTTCATCCACGTTTAATTGCCAACCTTTGACCAGACTTTTCCGCAATGTGTCACTCTGAACAGAGGACATCGCTCTGTCAACGGCTTCGGCTCGCTGGGTGACTCCCCCTCCCAGAGCAGAGTAGACAAGCGCCAGAGCCTGTATTTGCTCCATACGGGTCGAGAACACCTGGTCCGAGTCGCGCAGCGTGGTTCGGGTTGCATCTGACAGGTTCAGGTAGCCGGTTTGGCCGAGTGAATAGGCCCGGGCATTCACCTTCTTTGCCTTTCGGGCTTCGTCGAGTGCATCAAGCTGCAATTGCAGCCGTTGTCTCGCCGTATTAAAACCGACTGTGGCATCATCGACTTCTTTAATGGCTCGATAGACGGTACGGATATACATTTCCATCATTTGTTCGCGGGCGGCGACGGAATACTTCACTTGCTGATTTTTTCTGCCACCGTCAAACACCTCGGCGGTCAAACCGGCAACAAAATTCAGGAACAGGGATTGAGGCTGAAACAGTTCGGACAAATGCCTTGTTCCGTAACGAATTTGTGCCGTTATACTCGCAGAGGGAAGCAATCTGGCCCGCGCCACTTCGATATTGGCATTGGCTGATAGTAACCGGGCTTCTGCTGCCCGAATATCGGGTCGTTTGAGTATCAGCTGTGGCGGTAATATTGGCAGCTCGGGGTCAAACGTCAGTGAGTCCAGGCCCCTTTCAGACAACACCACTTTCCCGGGTAGCGAACCGACCAGTTCTGCAATTTGATTCCGGACTTCTTCCCGCTGCCGGATTAGTGCCGGTATGGAGGCTCGCAGGTTCATCACCAATGCCTGTTGCATATTGATATCCGCAGCCGAAGCCTTCCCGTCTCGGGTGGTGCGTTTCATCCTGGCCAGCAGGGATGACTGTTCATTGCCATGCTTTTTTGCATTTCTCAGCCGGTCATTCAGCGACAGAAACTCCACGTAGTGGGTGACAATCTGCTGAATCAGGGTTCGTTGTCGGTCGTCGTAGAGAAATACTGCCCGATCAAGCAATGCCTGCCGGGACTGGACGCTGGCGGCCTTTTCTCCCCAAAGATCAGGTTGCCACTGCCCCTTCAGTCCATAGTGATAGTCACGCCCATAATCCCGGGATTCATGCTTGCCCAGGGAACCGGGCCCGTTGGCCGGAGAGTTCAGGCGATACCCCGCAGGAAAGGTGATGACAGGCAGATTTTCAGCCACCGCCTGGCGATGCCGGGCCTGAGCCTGAACCACCTGCCAGGCCAAAGCCTGCAACTCCGGGTTATGGGCGAGTGCACGATCCGCCAGTTGATTCAGTTCGTCGCTGTCAAACCTCTGCCACCAGTGTAGTAAACCCGCCTCTCTCTCGCGCAGGGTTTTTTTCATTTGTGCCTGAATGATACCGGCTTCTTGCTCCACTTGCCTCGGATACTGTTCGGGGAGGATAATCTCTGGTGAACCGGGCCTGGGTTCCTTGCCGGAACAGCTGATCAAAACCGGGCCGAACAGCAGCACACAACCAAATAGAGCAATACGCTGCCACAGCGAATCACGGGAAAGGGTCATTCTTCGAGAAACGTAAAGACTGTTTTCAGTTTTTACCCGATACACACTTTTTCTCCGCTCGCAGGTGAACAATGAAACACTCCCGGCTCATTGGCCTGATGGCACATGACGTTAACGGAATGTACCCAACAAGGTATTAAATAACTCCTGAGCCAGTGAAACCACTTTGGTCGAAGCATTATAGGCTGCCTGATATTGCACCAGTCGTGCTGCTTCCTCATCCAGGTTGACCCCGGATACGCTATCCCGGCTTCTTGTGGATTGTTTCAGCAATGATTCACTGGCTTCCGTGTCCAGCCTGGCACGACCGGTTTCGGTGCCAATTTTTTCCACCATGGCTGAATACAGGTCACTGTAGGTACTTACCCCGCCCACGGTTTCAGCCAGTTCCAGTGCAGCCAGCTTCAATGCGTTTCGATTGTCCGCTGTGCCTCCTTCGTTATAGCCGATTCGGAACACATCACCTGCCTGTGGTGCACCGGAAATTTCGGCGGTGAACCCGGTATAGGAGGAACGGGCAGGGGGTGTCTGCTGGAAAACCCCGTTCGTCCCGGAAAACAGTGTCGCACCATCGGAAAGGGTAATGTCCAGAAAGCCGCCGACGGCTACGTTCTGGCCTGATGTCACCACGCGGGAGGCCAGCGAACTGCCATCATAAGGGCTGATTTTATCAACGGTTACACTATCGCCCGTCCCTCCTGCTGTAACGACCAGATCCACCCCTTTGCTGGAAAACACAGACAACTCGACACCATCACTGATCGCATAAATGCCCTGGTCACCCAGCACCTCATCGTTATTGATGGCGCGAGCCAGTTCGTCGGGGCCAAATATGGCAGGAGCGGCAATGGCCAGAGCCTGGCCATTCAGTGACAGGGATAAGGGATTGCCGACACCATTATCGACAAAGTTGCTGATTTTGATTTGAGAATAGGCATTGGCCTGGACTCCTGGTATTTCACTCAGGGTGGTTGCGATTTCCTGCGCACTTGCCCCTGCATTGAGTGTGACCACGGATGGGGTTGCCACTCCGGTGACAGGGTCGCGATGAAGTATGGTGACTGTCTGCGCGCTGTAGCCATTGTCGAGTGTGGTCGGAGAGGCGGCAGGAGCGGGCATTTGAGTGATGCTGGTGCCGCCTGCAGACACAATGGTTTCAGCCGGGTCGGAAGTAAACAGGGGGTTGGCGACACCGGCAACAAAGTGTTGCGAGTGCAGGGGAGGGGTCAGAGGCACCAGGTTGGCCGGGTCGCTGGCATCCATGACTTCGTAGGTGTCTTCTGTGATAAAGCGTATGGCAATGGGTGGCGACAGTTCCCCCGATCTGGCGAAAAAGGGCAGGGTTTGATTGGTCAGAGGGCTGTCAATATCAAGCATGGTTCCGGGGGAAATCACCGCATTCCCCCGATTTCCGAGGTCTGCTTCGGTTCTGATCGGTGAGGAAAATGCCACTTCTTCGACCCGGTCAATATGCAGGGCGATATCTCTGGCACCATGTTTTACCGGTTGTATCAGAAACTGGTCACCGGATTGAAATGAACCTGACTCCAGCTTTAGTCTCAGGCCATCAAAGTCGATATTGACCGGAAAGCCACTGGGGAGAGTTCCCTGCTGAACCATCCTGTCTGTTCGGTTGTTCCTGATCGTATAGTCCGAGTTGCCTGGCCCTTCAAATGACAGGGTGTAATCATCCGTGCCCAATTGACCAACGTTGACAATTTCCAGTGACAGTACGCGATCTGCCGGCAAGGCATTGTGCTCATTGCCAAGCACACGGCTTCGTTGTAATTCCGGGCTGTTAATGTCTGTAAAGAAGAAGTCGCCCGGGTTGCTTTCGAGATCCATGCCAACCCGGTGCTGACCATTAACCGTATCTGCGAGCACCAGGGCAATTCGCCCCATGGTATCAAGGGTCTCTGTTAGCAATGAATCACGAAACTGTAAAATTCCACCCAGCTCACCACCGATAATTTCCCCGGTAATTTCCTGCTTCAGCCCGTTTTGCATAATAGCGATGTCGATTTGCGAAGGATCCATCGGATCTTCGAGCACAGATACCCTGTTTACGGTATCGTTCACGACCAGAGCGGCTCCCCGACCAATGAAGACGTCAACGGTGTGATCCTCGTTGATTATCGCTTCCAGAGAGGTTTTTTCGGACAGCTTTCTCAGTACCTCATCTCTCTCGTCCAGTAGTGAGTTCGGCAAGTCTCCGCGGCCTGTCGGTATTGCCCTGGCAATCGCCTGGTTAAGGTAGCCCAGACTGCGAGCCAGGCTGTTCATTTCCGCAACGTTCGAGTTGATCTGCTCAATCGTGATATTTGACTGATCTTCAAGGCGGGAATACATGGAGTGAAAGCGGTGCACCAGTTTCTCTGATTCTGCCAGCACGATCTGCCGCTCCGGGATTGCCGTGGGGTTATCAGCACCACTCTGAATGGCATTAAAAAAATCCGTCATGGCTGATGTAATGCTGGTGGTTTCCTGAGAAAGCAAAGTGTCAAGTTGTTCAGCCCGGGTCAAGAACGCATTGCTTTTGTTATATACCACCTCGTCGGCACGTACCTGGCCGACCAGATACTCTTCAGTAATGCGGTTCACTGTCCGTGCATCAACGCCGGCTCCCTGGTAGGCGTAACCCGCAAAATCAAGGGGTTTTTGAACAAACCGGACTTCCTGGCGGCTATAGCCGGGGGTGTCCGTGTTGCTGACGTTATTGCTGGTGGTGTTCAGTGCTGCCTGATGCGCAAGCAGTCCCGACAAGCCAATGTTGACAATGTTGGCCATTCGATCAATCCTCCAGACCCTGCATGGTTTTCAGTAAATGTCATTCGGCTCGGATGTCTCTTCTTGTGCTTGCTGCGCTTACACCACAAGGCTGACATTACTGGTCACTGGTTATGGGCGACCAAAAATTGCCGCTTTACCTTACTTTCATGCAGATCAGCAATAATCGCGCCAAAGTCGAAGTCCACTGATTTTCTTCGATAATCTTCCACAATCTGATTTGCACAATTTATCGGAGCGCGATTTTACGCTATTTACCTGAGCGCCATTTCAGGCTATAAAGGTGCGCTGTCAACAGGAACGAGGGTGGACGAATGCAAAATTTTTTGATGAGAAAATTACTTAACACCAGCCGTATCGAGGGCGTTTCAGACACAATCAAAATCGACCATGAGCGGGAGGTTGACCCGGAATCGGTCGGCTTTAGTTCCAAAAGAGCCGGTGCAATCTGGCAGTCCGTGGTGAATCTCTACTTGACAGGCACTCAACCTGCCATCACCTTCTGTATGCGTCGGCAAGGGAAGATTGTTTTTAATCGCTCCATCGGGCATCAGACAGGGAACGGACCGAAAGACCGGGCCAACACCCCTAAAATAACGGCGTCACCAGATATGCCGGTTTGCCTGTTTTCAGCATCAAAGGCCGTTACTGCCCTGATTATGCATATGTTGACAGAGGATGGGCTGATTAATCTGCTTGATCCGGTCAGTTACTATCTGCCAGAATTTGGCAGATACGGTAAACGCAATACCACACTGCATCAAATTCTCTCACATCGGGGGGGGATTCCTCGCCTGGCGGAAGATACGCCAATTGACGTGCTATGGGATGCGGATGAAATCTGGCGTCTGCTGTGTGAAACGAAGCCTCTGTCTTCTTCCGGTAATGAGTTGTCCTACCATGCACTTACCGGCGGCTTTGTGCTTGGTCGGGTAGTTGAAAAAGTCACCGGCAACACCCTTCAGCATTATATGGACAAGAAGATTCGTGAGCCCATGCAAATGGACTATTTCACTTATGGCCTGCCTGAAGAAAGGCGGTCTATGCTGGCAACCAATTACGTGACAGGGCCCAGGCCGGTATTTCCCATTACCAAAGTCATTAAACGTGCCCTGGGGGCAGACATTGACACAGTAGAGCAGGTCATTAACAGTCCTGAATGGTATGACTCGGTTATGCCGGCAGGCAATTTGATTGGTACAGCAGAAGAAGTATCCCGGTTCTATCAAATGATGTTGAACGGCGGTGAGTGGAAGGGCAAACAAATCTGCGAAGAAGTTACGATACGCCGGGCGGTACGGGAATATGGCGCACTCCAGCTTGACCGAACCCTGATGATACCTATGCGTTATAGTGCCGGTTTAATGCTGGGAGGCGACCCTGTCGGCATGTGGGGTAAAAACAGCAAGGCCGCATTCGGACATATCGGGTTGCTGAACAAGCTATGCTGGGCAGATGAGGCAAGGGACATCTCTGTCTCCGTGCTGACCACCGGTATTCCGATTATCGCACACCATATTCCGGCCCTGTTCTCCATGGTGAATGCGATAACCCGGAATTGCCCGCGAGACCGGAAAGTGTCGTTAACGAGATAGTGTCGTAAGCGGGATCGTGCTGCAAACGGGGCGGCGCCGTTCGGCCTGTTTGAAGGTGATCCGCCACGGTAATGCAGGAAGAGCAAAGACAAAAAGCCTCCACTACAACAGGGAGGCTTCGGCACCTTGTGGAAAAAACCGACCGACCGGGTCGTTTATTGTTTTTGTCCTGTTTATTTTAATTGTCAATGGCCGTACACCAAAACGTCTGTCTGGAATACAAAGTCGGTAAAGTAGATTCCACCAATGCTGGGACTGCTGCCGAACTGCACGTGCGGCATATCAACATCAGCGCGGATTTCGACATCATACACGGCCAGGCCGGTTACGCCGGGACTGACATTGCTGGTTCCTGCTGCAAATTTGGCAGAGACCCTGGCAAAGCCGAACTCCCCGATATAGTCATTACCGCGCGTATTGTGAATCCTCACTCCCAGTTGCTTCATGGCTGCAAAGTTGAAAACCAGCAATACATCTGCTGCATCCCAGTCCAAATCCATATCGGTCACCCGGAAATAGGCATCCACCTCGGTGACTGCCCCCGACACATCCATAGCGCCATTGGAAATTGTATTGGTTGCGTCACTGTTGCGGATCACAATATCGACCGGCCCCAAATAGCCCTCGGCATTGATGTCAGAAAACATCAAGGTGCCAGCGGGGCCATTTCCGACATCGTAACCGGTCGTGGTTAACGAGACAGAGTCCACTGACAGGCCAAAGTCAATTGCCGACTGGTATGCGGCGATATTTTGCGCTGTGTTGTTCCCGGCGATAACACCAGGATCCAGCGAGTCGATATGAATCACCATATCACCATCATTAAAGGCCTCACCATAGCCACCACCCACAGAGTATCTGGCAATGGCCGCCGCTACATCCTGATGGGCCGCGTCAACCAAGCCGTTGTCAGCCCACATGGCGAATTTGGAAAAGCCCCGGTGCAATACTTCATTGGGCCCGGCTATATCCATGGTGATCAGCATGTTGTCCAGCATCGAGGCACCGATACCGCCAAGGTGTATATCCTTTATGGCAACATAGCCTGCATCCTGATAGGCTACTTCTCCGATATCAACCTGGGCAGACAACTCGATAGAAAGGCCTGCCTGGCCCTGTACCTCACTCATTTCAGAATCTGCCAGTGCTTGCAGGTCTGCCGTGGCAGACGCCGACACAATCGCCGCAAGCAACCCTGCAGATACAGACGGAATCAGGCTTTTCATTTTGTTTTCCTTTCCCTAACAGGCCTCCACCAGCCAGCTCGTGCCGATGGAGGCGCCACCGGCAGCCAAGTCTGACAGACGGTGGACTCGTTTTTCTTATCTTTTTATCAGGTGCTCAGTATACCCTGCCAATTTTTCAAATTCTGCGACCACAGTCACAAAGACTTACACTCTGTAACACTTATAAGCCGGGTGGCAGCCAGGGGATAGCCAGCCGACAGATCGTTTATTCGGCCAATCCGGGCATTCCCGCCGCATCCCGGGTCAAGCAGATTCGGGTTGAATATTTGCCATAAATCGCTCATATTGCAAGCCTGACCAACAGGCTGAGCCTGATGCCGGAGTGCCGGTTCCGCCTCATCTTTTTTCCAGGAGGTTTTCCCCTATCATGTCAAACAGACTTCTGCCACTCGGGTGGCTTTGTCCCATCATGCTTACAGGCCTTTGTTCCACCGCCATTGCAAGCGAACTCACAATCTACAGTGATTTTGCTGTGGTCAATGATGATATTGAGCTGGAGCTGAAAGCAGGTATCAACAAGGTCAGCTACACTAATATCACGCGTTCTCTGGAACCCTCCAGTGTTATGGTGTCGCCTGCCGACCCGCAGTGGCAGGTGCTGATTCAGGAGCAAAGCTACCTCGGCGAGCCGGTGTCTGAAACGAGCCTGCTGCAAAAATACGAAGGCGAAACCATTGACTTTCTTGTGCAGTATAACGATCACGAATCTGTCATCAGGGGGAAGATTATCCGCGCCCCCCAATCGTATGACAGGGGTACCTTGCCGCCGATGATCGAGCTCGATGGCAAGCTGCGATTTGACCTGCCCGGCCTGCCCCTGTTTCCCCCGACCACCGCCGACAGTTTGCTGAAGCCTCAGCTAAACTGGATTCTGCATGCCAACCGGTCAGGCAAGGCAAAGGCGAATATCAGTTATCTCACCGACGGGTTTGGCTGGGCTGCCGCTTACAATTTTATTCAAACCTCTGAAAACAAAATGGATGCCGCTGGCTGGCTGACCCTGGAAAATGACTCCGGCAAGACCTTCCCCGATGTAAAAGTCAGGCTGGTCGCGGGCAATGCGAACAAAACCCGACCCGCCGAGGATTATTGGCAAGTCACGTCGGCAAATTCAATGATGGCAGCGAATAAAGCCATGCCATCCAGAAAGGAGATTGATGAGTTTCATCTATATACCGTTCCCGGTCAAATCAATCTGAAAGCCGGAGAAACCAAACAGATCCAGTTCATACAGGGGCAGAATATCAACTTCAGGACGGAACTGGTTTACGATGGTGCCGAACTGCCTGCCAGCTATGATTCGGGAAATATTCGAGCATCAAAGCATTTCGGGACACAGTCCAGTCATGCTGTCGATATATATAAACTGTTTGAAAACAGCCTTGAGAATGGCCTGGGAAAACCGCTACCCCAGGGTATTATCAGATTTTATCAACAGGATGAAAGCGGTCTGGTCTTTATCGGTGAAAACGCCATTTCCCATACTGCGGTTGATCAGGTAGTAAAAACCTTTACCGGTACGGCTTTCGACGTTACCGGTGAACGAAAGCAAACCGGGTTTGTTGAGTACAAGTCTCAAAAGCGCACGAAGGAAAGTGTTCTGATTACACTGGAAAACAGGAAAGAGGTGCCAGTCGAGGTGAAAGTGGTGGAACACCTGTACCGGGGTGGGCGTTACGAGCTGTCGTCCACGGAAAACTGGCAAAAGGAAAACGCCGAAACGATCTACAGCCGGGTGAAGGTGCCTGCAAAGTCTGAACGCCAGATCAGTTATTCGGTCGTGTATCAATGGTAAAGGCCTGCCCTTCGGTGCGGCATGCTTCATGGCAATGACAACCGGTCAGGTGGTCATTGACCAGCCCGACCGCTTGCATAAACGCATAGCAGATTGTGCTGCCGACAAAGTTGAAGCCCTGTTTTTTCAGTGCGATGGACATGGCGTCCGACCGGGGAGTGTTCACCGGAACCTCTGACAGGGTGCGCCATTCATTCTGCACCGGCTCACCGTCGACAAACTGCCAGATAAACCGGTTAAAGGCCATTCCCCTGTCACGCATGGCCAGATATGCCCTGGCATTTCGAATGATCGAATTGACTTTGAGCCGGTTACGGATTATGCCCGGATTCTGCATCAGTGTTTCGATATCTGCGTCCGTCAGGGTGATAATCTTTTCCGGGTCAAAGCCAAAGAACAGTTGCTCGTAGTTTTTTTGCTTCCGCAGTACCGTAATCCAGCTCAGGCCCGCCTGCTGCCCGTCCAGGCAAAGCTTTGCGAACAGTTCGCGGGAAGAGGCAACGGGCCTGCCCCATATCGAGTCATGGTAATCCACATACAATGGATCATCACCGCACCAACTGCATCGTGATGGCAGGCTCGGGTCTGTTTCTGTCACGCTTTTACCACTGTTCCGGTAAACAGAAAAATCAGGATGAACTCAATTTGAGATAAAGCCGGATAAATTCCTCTGCAGGTTGATTCCATGAAAAATCCTGCTCCATTCCGTGCCGCTGAATGTCCTGGTATAACTCAAAATGGTCATACCAGAGCGTTGTCGCCAGGTGAATGGACTCCAGGCAATCTTCTTCGGTTCTGTGCTCAAAGGATATGCCTGTCGCGTGTTTTTTATTGCTCAAATTAGGGGTCAGTCCCACAACAGTATCTCTCAGCCCACCGGTGGCACGAACAATCGGGATCGAGCCATATTTAAGACTGTATATCTGGTTGAGGCCGCAAGGTTCGAACGACGACGGCATCAAAAAGTAATCCGAGCCGGCTTCAATCTGGTGAGCCAGTGACTCGCTGTAGCCGTCGGTAAAGTGCACGCTTTCGGGAAACTGGTCGGCCAATCGGTGAAGTTCGCCCGAGATAGAGTAATCACCACTACCCAGCACCACCAGCTGAATCGGTCGCACTCTGGGGTCTGTCTGTGACATGTGAAAGTAGCGAGACAGAGAAGGAACCAGATAGTGAAACCCTTTTTGCCCGGACAGGCGACTGACAATACCAAACAGAGGGGCAGGGCTTTCCGGGTTCAGTCCGGATGATTTCCGCAATGACTGCTTGCAGATGGCTTTGCCTTCCATGTTGTGAATGCTGTAGTTCGCAGCCAGATCCGGATCTGTCTCAGGGTTCCAGTGCTCATAGTCACAGCCATTCAAAATACCCGTAAAGGCGCTGCCTTTGGCATGGTAGCTTTGCCAGAGGCCGTGGCTCGTCTCCCTGTTTAACAGTTCATCATGGTAGCCCGGGCTGACAGTGGTGACCGCATCTGCCAGTGCAATGCCTCCCTTGAGCAGGTTGATCTGGCCATGGTCTTCGAATATCTCGGGCACGAAAAAATAATCATTGATACCCAGCCTGCCCTTGAGGGACGAAGAGGCATGTCCCTGAAACGCACCATTATGAACCGTAATCACTGTTTTGGTGTTACTGAACCTGGCATCACCGGCGAAGTGCTCTTTCAGGTAAAACGGAGTGATTGCGGTTTGCCAGTCATTGCAGTGAATAATGTCCGGGATCCAGTCCAGCTCGGCGCACATACACAGCGCACCCTTGCACAGCAGGGCAAATCTCAATGCGTTGTCGTCATAGGACTCGCCTCCATGCTGATAGAGGCCGTCACGATCAAAAAACACATTGTGCTCCAGCAAATAGACCTGAACATCATCGACCAGAGTCTGGCGGATGGTCGACCCGTACTGATCATGCTCATTCAGCTTTATCTCCAGTGAAGGGATACGAACAGGGTAACTCTGGGCGAGTAAATCCCGGTAACACGGAATCATCACACGCACATCTATACCCTGTTTTTTAAGGTGAGCGGGCAGTGCCCTGACCACATCCGCCAATCCACCGGTTTTTACCAGGCCTTCTTTTTCAGAAGCAAGAAACAGAACTTTCATATACTCGTACCCTATCTACGATTCATATATTGCGTGAACACAGGAAAATATCAGCGCTTTTGACAAATGAACAACGCACTCCCTTGCAGTGTGCGATATTATGTACACTCTAACTTAGCGTAATTTGAAGCAAATGGCGATAGTAAAAAAACCATACTATGATTTGCAGCAACATCTTTAAATTGTAATGATTTTATTTAAATTGTAATAGTTTTACATGTAATCTTTACTAATCAACGGGGGGCACTCAAGCTCCGCTACGGATTTTGAAAAAAAGTACGCTCATTTTCCATCAACTGCCTAAAAATGACGACTGCGGAGCAGAATATGGCACGTAAAACAATGCTAAACCAATCGGAAGTCAGTGTTGAAGACTTTAAAAACTCTATTCTCAGGCACCTGAATGCCACATTGGGTACCGATGAGAACAAAGCCAATGAAAAGGCATGGTGGCAAGCGACCTGTGCGACACTGAATGAATTTGTATTTGACCGACTGCGCAGCACACAAAAAAGCCATTATAAACATGATACCCGAGCGGTTCACTACTTCTCTCTGGAATTCCTGATGGGAAGACTGATGAGCAGCAATTTGCACAATCTGGAATTGTTTGACACAGCAGAACAGGCCCTCAAAGAGTTGAACAAGGATATCGACCGGCTTGCCGACCAGGAGGAAGACATGGCCCTTGGCAATGGGGGGCTCGGTCGCCTGGCTGCCTGCTTCATTGATTCACTGGCGACAATGGATATGCCCGCCCTCGGCTATGGCATTCATTACGAAAACGGCCTGTTCAAGCAGGAGTTCAAGGATGGCCGCCAGTTTGAAAGGCCCGACAGCTGGCGCGAATATGGTAACCCGTTTGAAATCTGCCGACCTGAAAGCACCCAGCAAGTTGCCTTGTATGGCTATGTTGAAACCGGGATCGATGATCAGGGTAAAATCTATAAGGAGTGGCACCCTGGCCGAATTATTAAAGGTGTCCCCTGGGATGTTCCCGTGGTTGGCTATCTTGGCAATACCGTTAACGTACTGCGTCTTTGGGAGAGCCGCTCATCAGACCTGTTCAATCTCGATGTGTTTAACGCAGGTGGTTATCTGGATGCCCAGCGTGAGAATGTGGAGGCGGAAACCATCTCGAAAGTTCTGTACCCGAACGACAACACCCAGGCAGGAAAGGAGCTTCGGCTGGTTCAGCAATACTTCTTTTGTGCCTGTTCCCTGAAAGACATGGTGCGACGTTACAAACGCGCCCACGGTAACGACTGGAGCCTGTTTCCCAAACAGGTTGCCATTCAGCTTAACGATACGCATCCGGCGATTGCCATACCCGAATTGATGCGAATACTGGTCGATCGCGTTCGATTGAACTGGGACACGGCCTGGAGTATGTGTCAGGAGATTTTCTCCTATACCAATCATACACTTCTTCCTGAAGCGCTGGAGAGGTGGTCGGTCAATATGTTTAACAAAGTGTTGCCACGCCACCTGGAAATCATATACGAAATCAATGACCGCTTTCTGAAAACCGAGGTAGAGGCAAGGTGGCCCGGCAATATGGCAATCAGAAGCAAGCTTTCCATTATTGAAGAAGGGCAGGATCGAATGGTTCGCATGGGACATCTGTGCGTGATTGGTTCTCGCAAAGTCAACGGGGTTGCCCAAATCCATTCGGAACTGGTGAAAAAAGACCTGTTCCCGGAAATGAACGAGCTATGGCCGGATAAATTTATCAACGTCACCAACGGCATCACTCCCAGGCGTTGGCTGAAAACCTGTAACCCCCGCCTGGCAAAACTGATTACCAGTACCATCGGCGAGGGCTGGCTGACCGACCTGAACCGGCTGAGAAAGCTTGAAAGCGTTGCTGATGACAATTCGTTCCAGCAAAAGTACATGGCAATCAAACATCAGAATAAAGAAACTCTGGCCAGAATCATAAAGGGTGAGACGGGTGTTATCGTCAACCCTGAGGCCATATTTGATGTTCAGGTCAAGCGCCTGCATGAATACAAAAGGCAGCATTTGAATCTGTTGCATATCATGGCTCTCTATCGCCGCTTGCTACAAATTCCGAACTATGACATGCAACCACGAGTCTTTATTTTCGGGGCGAAAGCCGCTCCCGGATACAGGCTGGCCAAAGATATTATCTATGCCATTAACAAGGTGGCCGACAAGATCAACAATGATCCCAGAGTGAATGAAAAACTCAAGGTGGTTTTTCTGCCTAACTACCGGGTTTCCCTGGCAATGAAAATTATTCCCGCAGCGGATATTTCGGAGCAGATTTCTACTGCAGGCAAAGAGGCATCGGGAACGGGCAATATGAAGCTTGCCTTGAACGGTGCCATTACTCTTGGCACACTGGACGGAGCCAACATTGAAATTGCCGAGGAGGTCGGGGACGAAAATGTCATTATTTTCGGGTTGGCTGTGGATGAAGTCAAGGCGCTGTATGCAAAGGGGTATAACCCCTGGGATTATTACTATGCCAGTCAGGAATTGAAGTCCGTTCTGGACTGGCTTGAAACCGACTACTTCACTCCCGGTTGCCCGGGTGAGTTGGCCAGCATCAAGCGCAGTTTGCTGGATGGAGGTGATCCATACCTGTGCCTGGCAGACTTTGATGCCTACTCCAGGGCGCACCGGGAAGCGGATCGCCGCTACCGGGATAAGTCTGGCTGGGCCAGGAGCGCCATCCTCAATACGGCCCGTTTGGGCAAATTCAACTCTGATCGATCAATCCAGGAATACTCCGATCAGGTGTGGCATATTCCGCCCTGCAGGGACTGACATCAATAACCCGCCAGTTGCCCTTGCCTTGGTAACTGGCGGTCACTCCGGATAAATGCGCCGGAATGTCATGTCAGCCCGATTTCCTGACGAACTGCGACTTCAACTTCATGGCTCCGATACCGTCTATTTTACAGTCAATATCATGGTCCCCCTCAACCAGACGAATGTTTTTCACTTTGGTGCCCACTTTCACGACGGATGATGACCCCTTGACCTTGAGATCCTTGATCACAGTGACAGAGTCACCATCCTGCAACACATTACCGACCGAGTCTTTGATTACCGGTTCATCGTCTGTTTCCGGGGAGTCATCCATGGCCCATTCGTGGCCACATTCGGGGCAGATAAACATGCTGCCATCAACATAGGTGTATTCGGAATGGCAACCGGGACAATCAGGCAAATCGTTCATAAAACCTCCTTAAACTTCCTTGAAGCCCTGGCGTTCTCTTTTGCAGCATGCGGTATGAAGATAATCCGGTCTCGAACAAACTGGGAAGGCTGCCCAAGCTCGGTATATTGAACAAACCTGTTGGCTTTACCCTTGAACCGGTAGTCTCCAATATAACGATGGGATGTTTTCATTTTCAGGCAGGGTGCGTAGGGCAGATCGAGATAGTGAGACACAAAACCCCGAATGATACCCGCATGGACAACGACCAGAACGGTGTCGTTTTCATGTTCTTTAGCCAGGGAATCAATAAAGCGGACACTTCTGTGCTGCATTTGCCTGAAGCTTTCACCCTCAGGGTAGACAAAATCCGGGTCTTTTTTATGCCGGGGTATCATTTTCTCCACCCAGCTTTTGTCTTTTTCAAACAGGGTACCGTAGTTTATTTCATTTAACTCTGCCGAATGGGAAACAGGATTTTTTCCAAGGCCCAGATGTTGAGAGAAAAAATCCCCGGTGCGCTTCGCGCGCTCAAGGTTGCTGGTGTAGATGGCAGAAATGCACAAATCATTTTGCTTGAGTTTTTTCTTTACATAGATAAGGTCACGCATCCAGTCCTTCGCTGGTGGTGAGTTACCCCAGCCCATAATCTTGTTGGATTTATTAAACCGGGTTTTGTAATGTCTGACAACAATGACACGCATATGCTAATGAAAACCTTTTGAATCGGTGGCGCCAGACCGGTTACCGGTTCATCCGTCAAACCCGACTTTGTTATTGTAGGACTCCAGTTCCGGCTTGTATAGCTTTACAACGGTATTACTGACTACTTCGATGACCTCGGTCACGGCCTGCTCAATAGAGGCAGAATGAATGATAGGGATACCCTCCTCGTCGGCTTCACTTAAAATAAAACTCTGGAGTCCCCAGATATCATCCAGCCTTTCGATATAGCGAGCAGCTTTGCGTTTTTTGTTTTCTGAACCTCTTGCGGCCAGGCGGGTGCGAAGCACCGATTTTTTGGTTGTGGCGATAAAAACAGGTACCACAATCGCATTTTTGGCGACCTCAGCCAGATCAAGGCGACTTGGAATAACATGGACGCCTTCCAGTATCAGATCCCGGCCTTCGGTAAGCGACCTGGCTACGGTGGCTTCCAGTGCCGGACTCATGGTTTCCAGCTGTGACAGAAAACCCATGACGACTTTGGCTTCATGTTTTATCTCGTCATTATTCTGCAAGGTTTTCAGGCCGCGCCAGGCCTCAAAGCTGGAGTATGACAGAGTGGGAACCACCTGGGGGGTCAGGTAGGAGCGGATAATTTCACGCATCAGGTCGGTGGACTGGGTACCAGGTATATCCAGGCGGTAACTCAATTCCGAGGCAACGGAACTCTTGCCCGAACCGGATACTCCGCCAATGAGAATAATAAGAGGGCGACCACCCGATTTAAAATATCGCCAGCCCAGATATCGGTTGGCCGCCTCCTGCGAATAAAGCGACTTGAGGCATTGATAGATAATCTGTTGCAATTCTTTGTGGTGAACTTCCTTTCGCCCGGATGCTTTCAGTTTTCTGTAAACACATCTTGCGGCACCGGATGCCACGGTTGGAATAAGAGCGCAGGATTCGAGGGAATGGGTAAGCAGGCCCACCGAGAAAATGGAGGTTTGTGTATCTGTAACTACCAGGATGTCGGATCGCAGATTTGCCTTGTTTTCGTAGGCTCTCCTTTTTTTCGAACCCAGGCTGCTTTCTATAGTCCCGGCGACCTTCACGCGAAGGTCTGTATTCGAGATTTCCTGAGTGTCTTTCAGGCTGTCTTTGACCTCCTGTGCCAGACGGTAGGCATCTTCAAAGTCAATACCGGCATTCACCAGTGATTGGGTAAGAATACCCCGAAAGAAGGGGATATGGTCTCCATTGGATTCGGTTTTTACGATAATCTTGGACATGGTACAGGCGAGCACCTCCAAAAAACTGACAATTGGTGGTTACTTTATGACATTAAGATGACATTGATAGTTTCTCAAATTTCTACTGTTTTTTGTAGACCCGTGTGAGATGTTGTTTGAAAAAGAAACAAAAATAAAGCGGGATGTCCGGAAAAGTACATGGGTCGCCGGTGTCAGGTAGTACAGGATAATTGCGACAGCCCCTGGGTCGCCAGGGGCTGCTGCTATCCATGGCAGATTAACCAAAGAAGGCTCGGAACAAATAGAAGAACAGAGCGGCAAGAATACCACCTGCAGGAAGCGTAATTACCCAGGATGATACAATGTTACCTACAACCCGCAAGTCGATCGCGCCGATACCGCGAGCCAACCCTACGCCCATTACGCAGCCTACCGCGATTTGAGTTGTAGAAACCGGCAGGCCGGTCTTGGAGGCAACAACAACAGTGATGGCGGCTGCGAGTGTCGCGCAGAATCCGCGAGTCGGCGTCAATTCGGTAATCTTGGTGCCGATAGTCTGCATCACCTTGTAGCCCATGGTTGCAAGGCCGACAACAATACCAAAACCACCAAGGAAAAGAATCCAGACTGGCAGACCGGCTTTTTGTTCGACTTCACCGCCACTGCCGATAATGGATACCACGGCGGCCATGGGGCCAATGCCGTTTGCCACGTCGTTAGAGCCGTGAGCGAATGCCATGGCACAGGCGGTAAAGATCATCATCGGTGTAAACACTTTCTCCACGCTGGCAAAATGGAAGTCTTTATCTGCTTCGGTATCCATCTGCGTTTTGTCGATCATTCTCTTGCCAATATAGGCAACGATAATACCCACGATAATCGCTACGATAAGGCTTTGAAGTGGCGACAGTTCCAGATTCAGGTGCTTGAGCCCCTTGAACATGGTAACCAGCGATACGATCCAGCCAACCAGGAAAACGTAAAACGGCCCCCATTGTTTCGCCTTTTCAAAGGGGTTGTCCGTATCCAGAATCAGTTTTCGAATGCTCACCATCAACATGTACGCTATGGAGCCGCCAACCAGGGGTGAAACGATCCAGCTTGCCGCGATACCGCCAATTTTCGCCCAGTTAACCGCACTGAAGCCGATACCGACGATGGCGAAACCGACGATCGCACCAACAATGGTGTGAGTGGTTGAAACAGGCCAGCCCCGTGTGGAGGCGACCATCAACCAGATTCCCGATGCCAGCAGCGCTGCCAGCATCCCGTAGACGAGGATCTCCGGTGACCCTGAAATGGAACCCGGGTCGATAATGCCCTTGCGAATTGTTTTTGTTACCGCTCCACCGGCGATAAAAGCTCCGGCAAACTCAAAGATAGCGGCAATGATAATTGCCTGTTTGACGGTGACGGCACCGGAACCCACTGATGTACCCATGGCGTTTGCCACATCGTTGGCTCCTATGCCCCAGGTCATATACAAACCGAAGACGATAGCCATCGTCATAAACAAAAAGCTCCATTCGGAGATAATAGTCATTTGAAACTCCTGAATATTTTGTTATTTTCACTCCGCATGGGACGCTCCCTTGTAAAGCACACCCGTGCGGCCATGATTACTTGGCGGCTTTATACCCGGCCTTCGCCCATTACCTGGCGATTAGCAGGCGCATGCGATCCCCGACCTTTTCCGAGTAATCGGCCAGATCACCAATCCATTGCAATAACTGATACCAGAACATGACGGAAACCGGTTTCATCTCATCTTCTTTTGCAAACAGAGACTGGGTCAGTGCAATACCCATCTGGTCGGTTTCTTCTTCTACAGAATTGAGCTTGTCGACCATTTCCTGCACTTTTCCGGCTTCACGCCCGCGGAAGCCCATTTCTATCAGTTCATCAAGCTCTTCGATTACCATGGAGGCATGAGTACAGGCATCGTTACAACGATTGACAAATTCAAGCAAAGGCTCGGCCATTCCTTCCGGCACCTCCATGTTGCGCTCCATCAGCAACCCGGCGATGTCCTGTGCGGTATTGGCGATGGTGTCCTGTAATTCCAGCATTTCCAGCAGATCCCTGCGATCTACCGGCATAAACAGGCTTTTTGGAAGGTGCGCGCGAAGGTCATTCTTTAGCCGGTCTGCTTCATGTTCCCTGGCGAATATCTCGTCCTTGATTTTGCTAACGGTGTCCATGTCCTTTGCCACCAGTGCCTCGAACAGGCCAGGCACTTCTGAAACGCACTGCGAAACGATTCGCATATGTTCCTGCATCGGCTTGAATGGTGAACTGCCCAGCAGAGAGGCAATTGTGTTTTTTGCTCGCATAAGATCCCCTTTTTTCAGGTTGATTTTTCTATTCAGAACCGAATCTGAAATGGTGTTTTTACAGCCTATACTAATCATAAAATCACTATAAAAACATCATAAAGCTAAAAATATTTTTACTATTTATGACTTGACTCAACTTGGGGGAAATGCGTACACGCACCGGCGCAGTCCTGACCGGCCAGGGTTGTCTTTTAGCGGTGATTTTCCCTGAAAGGAGTGTGGAATAATGGGCAGGTGAGGCAGGTTTTTCGCTCGCCATACAAGATCGGTTTATCTGGCATCAATCCTGTCAAACCGTAGCCTTGATGCCATATTCTTTAAAAACAGCCTGTATGCTTTCCAGTTTTTCCGGCGTAGGTGCTCCGACACCCTCCAACGGGCTGGTTTCACCAAAGGCTTTCCATTTGTACTCGCCAAGCGGGTGATAGGGCAGTAATTCCACCTTTTCCACATTGGTCATGGGGGCGACAAACTGTGCCAGCCGACGCACATCATCAAGGTCATCCGTGTGCCCCGGCACAACTACATAGCGAATCCAGGCCGGCTTGTTAATATCACGCAGATATTGGGCAAAGTTCAATGTGTAGAGATTGGTTACCGAAGTCAGCTCAATATGTTTGACGGTGTTGATTTGCTTGATATCAAGCAATACCAGATCGGTATGCGACATCAGTTTATCGAGCTCATCTCCATATCCCGAACCGGGGACATAGCCAGCCGTGTCCAGGCAGGTATGAATACCCTGGAAATGCAGTATTTTAAAAAGCAAACAGACAAAATCCCGCTGTAGCAGGGGTTCACCACCGGAGACGGTAACTCCTCCGTGAGATGAGTCGATAAAGGGAGTATAAGGCAGTATTTCGTTGATCAGCTCTTCGACCGAATACAGCTTTCCATCATCGCGGCTCCAGGTGTCCCGATTATGGCAGTACTTGCATCGAAACATGCAGCCCTGAAGAAAGATAACAAAACGGGTTCCCGGGCCATCTACCGTGCCGAAAGACTCAAACGAGTGTACTCTTCCCAGCATATGTTTGGCATCAAACTTTCGGGTAGGCAGGTCTTTAAAAGTTAACGCCATTATCTGATGAAGCCCTTGTTAAGCAGTGAAATGGTCATAACACGAACTGCCGCCAGACACTCTTGCGGCCCATTCTTGCAGCGAAAGTGATGCCGGTCGAGTCGGAATAACGCCAGTCGGCGTCGAAAAAAGACAACACCCTCCAGGCGGGGGCAAACCTGCCGGGAGGGTGCAAAATACCGGTTGCGATTTGCTGCAACCGGCAGCACATCATGCAAACCATCACCATCTTGTACAGTGATCATAGTTTACATGTTTGTAGCCGTCTACATACTTCCGTGGAAAGTACGGCTGATCACATCCATTTGTTGTTCACGGGTAAGCTTGACAAAGTTCACCGCGTATCCCGAAACCCGTATGGTCAATTGTGGATACTCTTCGGGTTTTTCCATGGCATCCAGCAGCATGTCGCGGTTGAGCACGTTAACGTTCAGGTGCTGTGAGTTTGCCTCAAAATACCCGTCCATCAAGGCGGTGAGATTGTCAATCTTGGATTGCTTATCCTTACCCAACGCCTTTGGTACAAGACTCAAGGTATTGGAGATACCATCCTGGGCATCCTTGTAAGGCAGTTTTGCAACACTCAACAGTGAAGCCAGTGCACCCTTTTCATCCCGACCATGCATGGGGTTCGCTCCGGGAGCGAAAGGTTCGCCTGCTTTTCGACCATCGGGTGTGGCGCCGGTTTTCTTGCCGTACACGACGTTTGATGTGATAGTCAATACAGACTGGGTTGGCGTCGAATTGCGATAAGTGGGGTGACGACGCAGGTGATCCATAAACCGGGTGACAAGACTGGATGCGATGTCGTCAACGCGAGAATCGTTGTTACCATATTTGGGGAAGTCACCTTCGATGTTATAGTCAACAACGATACCTTCCTCATTTTTAACGGGACGAACTTTCGCGTATTTGATAGCACTCAGCGAGTCGGCAACAATGGACAGCCCGGCAATACCACAAGCCATGGTGCGATAGATGTCCCTGTCGTGCAGAGCCATCAATGCACTCTCATAGCAGTAACGGTCGTGCATATAGTGGATAATGTTGAGTGCCTTGATGTAGGTTTTGGCAACCCATTCAACGTAATAATCGAAGCGCTCCATGACCTTGTCATAATCAAGCACCTCATCATCCATGACAGCTTTTTCCGGTGCGACCTGAATGCCGGTCATTTCGTCCCTGCCGCCATTGATGGCAAACAGCAGGGTCTTGGCCAGATTGCAGCGAGCGCCAAAAAACTGCATTTGCTTGCCGGTACGCATGGCCGATACACAGCAGGCAATGCTGTAATCATCACCCCAGTAAGGTCGCATCAGGTCGTCGTTTTCATATTGAATACTTGAGGTATCAATGGAGACCCTGGAGCAGAATTCCTTGAAGTTGCGTGGCAGCCGGGTAGACCAGAGCACGGTCAAATTGGGCTCGGGTGAAGGCCCAAGGTTATAGAGCGTATGCAGGGTGCGGAAAGATCCCTTGGTGACCAGAGGTCTGCCATCCTCGCCCATTCCTGCGATTGCTTCAGTTACCCAGGCAGGATCACCAGAAAACAGCTGATCGTACTCGGGAGTACGCAGGAAGCGAATCATGCGGAGCTTGATGACGAGGTCGTCAATCAATTCCTGTGCCTGCTCTTCTGTCAACAGGCCCTGCTCGATATCTCTCTGAATATAGATATCGAAGAAGGTCGAAACACGGCCAAGACTCATGGCTGCGCCATTTTGTGACTTGACTGCGGCCAAATAGCCGAAATACGTCCACTGAATCGCTTCACGAGCATTGTTGGCAGGCTTGGAAATGTCATAGCCATAGGAGGCTGCCATTTCTTTCATTTCTGCCAGGGAGTGTATTTGCTCGGTGAGCTCTTCGCGTAGTCGAATCTGGGGGCTGTCAATATCGTCGGGGTTTAGTTCGGCCTTTTCTCTCAGCTTGTCTTCGATCAGCCAGTCAATGCCGTACAGCGCCACCCGACGATAGTCACCGATGATACGGCCACGACCGTAGGCATCGGGCAAGCCGGTAATCACGCCGACCTTTCGGCAGGCCAGAATATCCGGGGTATAGGCATCAAACACGCCCTGGTTGTGGGTTTTTCGATACCTGGTGAAGGTATCTTCAACAGTATGATTCAATTCCTTGCCGTACACGTTACAAGATGTCTGAACCATTTTCAGGCCACCCATGGGCAGAATGGCCCGCTTCAACGGAGCATCGGTCTGTAAGCCGACGATCAGCTCGTGTTCTTTGTCGATATAACCGGGAGCATGCGATGTAATGCCGGAAGGTGTGTCGGCGTCAAAATCCAGTGGCCCGTCTTTGGCATTTTCCTGTTTCATCAGGTCAAGCACCTGATTCCAGACTGCCTTGGTACGCTCGGTGGGGCCGCTCAGGAAGCTGGCATCGCCTTCGTAGGCGGTATAGTTTTTGATGATGAAGTCCCGAACATCAACGCTTTTGCTCCAGTCGCCCGGTGTAAAGCCTTTCCAGCCGATTGGTTCTTGATGTTTCAGTTGATCTATTGAGTATGCTAAATTCACTGCAATTCCCCTCTCTGTCAGGTTGACCAGTCGCCAGACCAATCCGTCACCGGATTGACCTGTTCTGGCTTAAACTGTGGATTGAACTCTCCCGCCAAGTATAAAACATGACCATTTAACTTTTGTGACGGATAAACTACTCTGACTCGCATCACGGCGATGCGACTTCATATTCGAAACCAGGCAGAATCGATGCACAACGACGGAGCTGCTACCTCACGTATGGAAAGCCGAACTCGATAACGAACCTTCACCGAACCAATCATTCAACAGCTCAACAGCAGCATCGCTCACCCACACCCCCTCAGAAGCCAAGCCCTTTTATAATTCATTGTAGTCAGCTTCACGAGGCGGATGACTCAGCCACCCACAAGCGCCAAAACCCGCCATCAAACAGGAAAACCACCGGCTACCAATTTGCTGGAGGCACCATGGGTGACACTTTCGTTTATCTTAGCCTAATTTCATTCTCCAAACATTGACCTGTGATACATGTTTGGAATTTTTTTGTAAATTTTTGTGCCTGAAAGCTTGTTTTCGGCACAATTCTGCGATTGCAAGTGCCTTGTTGTCAAAAAATGATGCTGTTGTTTTTCGTATCATCATTGGTTAACCTCAAAACGTAATCCGGAATCTGCTCAACTCCCGATGCCTGCGGATATCTGTTTTTATGAGAAAAACACTGGAACTGAATTATGTCTGAATTTGAAGCACTATCCAGTACGATTGCCCTGACCATGGGGGTTGCCTGGGCCAGCGGTATCAATCTGTATGCAGCTGTTCTGATGCTGGGAATAGGCAGTGTCACCGGCAATATTGCCTTGCCCGAGCAGTTACAGGTCGTTTCAAACCCGTTGGTTATAGGGGCGGCAGGTTTGATGTATCTTGTCGAGTTTATTGCCGATAAAACACCAGGCGTGGACTCGGGCTGGGATGGTATACAGACATTTATCCGGATCCCTGCCGGAGCACTGTTGGCTTCGTCCTCAGTGGGAGATGTTACGCCCGCTCTTGAAATCGCCGCCGGGATACTCGGTGGCGGTATGGCCGCGGCTTCTCATGCTACCAAGGCCGGAGCCAGGGTGATGATCAATACATCGCCTGAACCCGTTACCAACTGGATAGCATCCGTCACTGAAGATGTGGCCGTGGTGGCCGGCTTGTGGACGGCGCTGAATCATCCGGTACTGTTTATCGGATTGCTGCTACTGTTTATTCTGTTTATGATCTGGTTTTTGCCTAAAGTCTGGCGGGGAGTGAAGGCGGTATTCCGAAAGATCGGGGAATGGTTCGGGGTGGTGGAAAAGGTGGACGGTAACATCGCTGGCACGGGCTCTTCAACACCGGGGTCACAGCCAGAATCGATAGCTGATACCGACCCGCTCGGGAAAATCGGGCAACTGAAAAAGTTGCTGGATTCCGGTGCGATCACCGAGCAGGAGTACAATCAACAAAAATCCGGTTTACTTCAGCAATCACTCGAAACAACGACGGTGAAACTGTCGAAATAACCGAAGGGCGCGGGAGTGGAAAAGGCGAGTGACAAGTTCGGATTCAGGATGGCCAGGAGGACTGGTTAAAGGTGCTGGTTAAAGGTCCCGGTTAAAACGACTGGCCAAGCAGGGCTTCAACATTCAGGTTGTCCTGTATTACTCTGGCAAGTCTTTCCAGGGACCCCTCGCGTATCGCCCCGATGTCAATCTCACCGACAACGGATGTCAACCCGGCCCACCGGAGCAGCTGTTCCAGCGCGTTTTGCCGGTCGAACAGGCCGTGCAGATAGGTTCCTGCTATCTGGTTGTCTTGCGAGACGGCGCCTTCCGGGTGGCCGTTAATGAACAGCAGGGGTCTTTCCATGGCCGGGCCGGTGGTGTCGCCCGCATGGATTTCATAACCGGCTACCCTGACCTCTGACTCATTGCCCAGGTTGAGCAGACCAACCCGGTTTTCAAGCTGTTTTTCCGGCTTGAGAGTGGTGGTCAGATTGAGCACGTTCAACCCGTCAGCCTGCTCGTCCGGCCCCTCGATGTGATCGGGGTCGTACAACCGGCTACCGAGCATCTGAAATCCGCCACAGATTCCCAGGAGTTTTCCACCGTATCTCAAGTGCCTGGTAATATGGGTGTCCCAGCCCTGTTGTTTCATCCAGGCCAGGTCGGAAATCACACTTTTGCTTCCGGGTAAAATGATCAGGTCAGACGGAGGAATCGATCGGGCCTCTCGAACATAGGTGAAATCGACCTGGGGATGCAGGCGCAGCGGATCCAGGTCTGTGTGATTGCTGATTCGGGGCAGTGCGGGTACAACGACTCGTATTCTCGGAGCGTTACCGGAAGCCGACATGCCTGCTATCGGGTTGACACCATCCTCGGCATCGATATAGATGTCGTGCAGGTAGGGCAGCACGCCAAAAACGGACTTTCCGGTGTGCGCTTCCAGCCAGTCAAGTCCGGGTGTCAGCAGCTTGATATCGCCCCTGAAGCGATTGATGACAAATCCGGTTGTCCTTGCCTGTTCTGATGGTGAAAGTAAACCCAGGGTGCCGGTCAGGTGGGCAAAAACACCGCCCTTGTCGATATCGGCAATCAGTACCACCGGGCAGTTTGCAGCTTCGGCAAAGCCCATATTGGCAATATCATTGGTGCGAAGGTTGATTTCAGCCGGGCTTCCCGCACCTTCGACTATCACCCAGTCAAATCGGGACTTGAGACGGTTAAAGGAGTCGAAAACGGCCTCTTTGGCTACCTTTTTATAATCGTGGTAAATATCTGCCTGCATATTCGACACGGCCTTGCCCTGGACGATCACCTGGGCTCCCTGATCTGTGGTGGGTTTGAGAAGAACCGGGTTCATATCCACCACCGGTTCGAGACGACAGGCAACCGCCTGCAGTGCCTGGGCGCGGCCTATTTCTCCGCCATCCCGGGTGACGGCGCTGTTCAGGGCCATATTCTGCGGTTTGAAGGGGGCAACAGAAATGCCCTGATTGGCAAGTAAACGGCAAATACCCGCAACCAGGGTACTCTTACCTGCGTCCGAGGTGGTACCCTGAACCATCACGACACCACGAGAGGCGATTTTCATCGGGAAAATATCGCTATATTTCGACCAATCAACCGATAGTCGCTGATCAATCCGTGCCGACTGTCATTTGATCTGCACTGGCTATCACCGGATTGATGCAAACTGTCATCCGGTCTGTCGCTGGTGATCGCTCTTCCGGCTTGCTGCAACCCGGAAGCGTTCGGCAACCCTTCGTCGTACCGGGTATCCAGCAGTAACTTCCATTCGAATCTTTCAAACCTGAATTTCCTGGCTTCTTCACAGGCGTTGACCAATAGTAGCAAACACTCGGGTTCCGGATGGTTATCATCCGTTTTGAGCAGCAGGGCGAAAGCATTGCTGTCTTTGTCATGCCAGTCAGAAAGATGGGTTGGTGAGCCATCAGGGTTGTACCAGCAGGCCTTGTCGTGACAGGGGTGCTGGTAATACATGTCATCTTCAAACATGATGTCGCGGAGCAGTCGAAACCGTTTGCGGATGCCGATCATCCGTTTGCAGAAGCCGAGCAAACTCTTTTCATTCTTCTTCAGGTTCCAGTTAATCCAGCTGATTTCATTATCCTGACAATAAGCGTTGTTATTGCCCTGCTGTGTTCGGCCGATTTCATCTCCCGCGAGCAAATGGGGGATACCTTGAGATACCAGCAGGGTTGTGAAAAAGTTCCGTTTTTGCCGCAGGCGCAGTTCGATGATGTCGGGGTTAAACGTGTTGCCTTCTTCTCCGTAATTGCAAGACAGATTGTGATGGGAACCATCCCGGTTTAATTCACCATTGGCCTCGTTCTGCCGCTCATTGTAAGACACCAGATCCTGCAGGGTATAGCCGTCGTGATAGGTCACATAGTTCACCGAGGCTTGTATTCTGCGGTGGTTCTTCGGAAAAATGTCGCGCGATCCCATCAACCGGGTAGCGAAATCGCCAAGTCCACTTTTGTCACCCCGCCAGAATGCGCGAATCCGGTCTCGGTATTTATCATTGCATTCATGCCAGGAGACCGGAAAGTGCCCCAGACGATAGCCCCCCTGTCCCAGATCCCATGGCTCTGCCACCAGAATAACGTCGCTGAGAACGGGGTCCTGTTTCAGTATTCGGAAAAAGGTGGAGTTGTGCCGAAACTCATTGTGTTCACGCGCCAGGCTCGCCGAGAGATCAAACCGGAAACCATCTACATGCATTTCGCTTACCCAGTAGCGCAGGGCATCAATAATCAAACGCATGGCAAAGTTGTCATCCATATTGATACTGTTGCCGCAGCCACTGTTATTGGTGTAGCGGGTATAATCCGGGCCGCCGCCCTCCGTTTTTTCGAACAGGTAGAAGCCCTTGTTGTCAAATCCCTTAAACGACAGGATCGGCCCGTTCAATCCGGATTCTGCCGTGTGATTGAACACTACATCCAGAATGACCTTGATGCCATTTCTGTGCAGCTCTCTGACCATGGTTTTAAATTCGTCAATCGCGTCCAGTACGACATGGCGGCAGTCCGGGGCGAAGAAGTTAACGGGGTTATACCCCCAGTAATTGGTCAACCCCTTTTCCGAAATAAAGGGTTCAGGCATAAAGCTTGCCACCGGCAGCAACTGGAGACAGGTAACACCCAGCGACTTCAGGTAGTCAATCACCGGAGGCTGGCACAAGCCGAGAAACTTGCCCTGGTACACCTTGTCGACATCCGGGTGTGTCCTGGTGAATCCCTTTACATGCAACTCATACAGGCTCAATTGTGAGCGCTCTATGTCAGGTGAAGTGACTCCCTGCCAGTCAAAGGTATCGTTTTGGGCGAGTTTCGCCTTGGGAATCATAAACTGGCTGTCGCCCTGGTAAGACTGTTTGCTCCAGGACAGGGGGCGATTGAGACATTTGGCATAGGGATCAATCAGCAACTTGTCGGGGTCGAAGCACAGGCCCATTTCCGGGAAGTGTTTGCCATGAACCCGATAGCCATAAAGTAATGATTGATCCAGCCCGGGCAGAAAGCCATGCCAGATTTTGCCGGATTTTTCCCTGAGCGTATAGCGCGCCACTTCCTCTTCCGTATCCTGAGAAAAAAGGCACAACTCGACCTTTTCAGCCCAGGGGCTGTGCACGGCGAAGTTAAAACCGCCGGGCTGCACGGTGCAGCCCTGCGGTTCCGGTTTGCCTGGTAACAGTTTAACTGGAGCGCTCATCATAAATCAGGTAAACGGTCGCCAGGGGTGGAACATTTAGTGTGATTGAGTTCGCACAGTTGTGCCAGGGCTTCTCCACGGATAAAGATTGTAGCTGCAAATCGTAATCCGAGCCAAAATAGTCTTCACTGTCCGTGTTCAGCAATACCCGGTATTTGCCCGCGTCTTCCACTCCCAGTACATATTGCTCCCGTGGTACAGGAGTGAAGTTACACAGCACATACACTTTCGGTGCGTCGGTTTTGGCTCTGCGCACAAAAGCAAGGAGACTGTGATCAGCGTCTTCGTGATCCAGCCACGCAAAGCCACCCGGGGTGTGATCCTGTTCATGCAATGCCGGTGTATCACGATAAAGCAGGTTCAGATCCCTGTATAGCTGCTGCATCTTTTTATGCTTGTCATACTCAAGCAAATGCCAGTCCAGCGAAGAGTCGTGATTCCATTCTGATGACTGAGCCAGTTCATTGCCCATAAAATTCAGCTTTTTGCCCGGATGTGCATACATATAGGCCGCGTAACAGCGCTGATTGGCCGCCTGCTGCCACTCGTCACCAGGCATTTTTCGTAACAGGGAGCCTTTACCGTGCACCACTTCGTCATGTGAAACAGGCAGAATAAAGTTCTCATCGTAGGCGTAGATCATACTGAAAGTGATATCACCGTGGTGGTAGCGGCGATAGGCAGGATCCTTGGATATATATGTCAGGCTGTCATGCATCCAGCCCATGTTCCATTTGAAGCCAAACCCCAGTCCACCCTCGAAAACCGGCTTTGACACCCTGGCGTAGGAGGTGGATTCTTCGGCAATGGTCATTGCATGGGGGAAGCGCCTGTAAACCTCTTCGTTCATCCATTTCAGGAAGCTGACTGCTTCATAGTTAACGTTTCCACCGTCCACATTGGGGATCCACTCGCCCTCGTTGCGGGAGTAGTCCAGATAAAGCATGGAGGCAACGGCGTCCACACGCAAACCGTCAATATGATACTGCTCCAGCCAGAACAGTGCCGATGCCAGCAGGAAAGATCGCACGGTATCCTTGCCGTAGTCGTAAATACAGGAGTTCCAGTCCGGGTGCCAGCCACGCCTTGCGTCTTCGTATTCGTAGACGGTACTGCCGTCAAATCGTGCCAGACCGTGCCCGTCATTGGGGAAATGCGCCGGTACCCAGTCGATGATCACGCCAATACCGTTCTGGTGGCACTGGTCAACAAAGAACTTAAAGTCGTCCGGCCTGCCAAACCGGCTGGTGGGGGCAAACAGACCCACCGGCTGATATCCCCAGGAGCCATTAAACGGATGCTCGGATACGGGCATGACCTCGATATGGGTAAAGCCCATCTCCTTCACATAGGGAATCAGTTCTTCAGCCAGTTCCCGATAGCTTAACCAGCGATTTCCTTCCTCCACCCGTCTTTTCCAGGAACCCAAATGCACTTCATAGATGCTCATGGGTGATTGATACAGGTTGGTCTCCCGCTGTTCATCCAGCCACTCATGGTCGTGCCATTGATACCGGTTATGATCAAAAATGACGGACGCATGGGAAGGGTACTGATCCGCAAGAAAACCGACCGGATCGGCCTTGTGTGGCAGGGAATTGCCTATGGCATCTTTCAGCTCGTATTTGTACCTGGTGCCCTCACAGAGGCCGGGGACAAACAGTACCCAGTGCCCGCAACGGGTTTTCTGCATGGGGTGGCGCCGACCATCCCAGTGATTGAAATCACCGATCAGGCTGACGGCCGTCGCATTGGGTGCAAACACGGCAAACTGCACCCCCTCCACCTTTTTGTCGTCTTGCAGATAAAGGGTTCTCAGTTGTGCCCCCAGTTGCCGATAGACATTGACCGGCTCTGAATCGACGTAGTGAACAGCCTGATAGGCTTCTTCTGCAAACTGGTAGGGGTCGACAATCCTGATTTCTTCGCTGGCCCCGGAATAGGACACTCTCAGGAAGTAATTAAATGGCGTTTTTCGCCGTGACAACACCAGTTCAAAAAGCCCGGAAGAATCAACCCGTTCCATTTCCCCGATCAGTTTCGAGGTTGAAAGATCCGAGACTTTGACGGCCACCGCGTCGGGAAGCCAGGCGCGAATGACCTTGCCCCCACCGTCGTGGCTGTCGTGAATCCCCAGCTCGTTGAACGGTTGCGTGCAACGGGCACTGTCCAGCGCCCGGGCCAGTGGGTGATGTGTCTGATCTGTTTGCTTGGTCTGGTTCTGTTTCATCATAGTGGACAACCTGATCCTGTTTAATTTGATTCGTCGCCGGCCTTCCGGTTCTGCCTGAAGCGGTGACCTGCATCTTGTCTGGCTCTGGTCAGTTGCCCCGCCAGACTGATTAAATCGGGCCTGGAGAATAGCTCCTCCAGATTGGTATTGAGCTTGCGCCGCCAATTCGGGTATTCCTCATTGGTGCCGGGCACATTAACCGGGTTTTCCATCTCCAGCCAGTCCTCCAGCTGGAGGCTCAGCAGGGAGCTGATACCTTTTGCCATGTGGACTTGCATACCAAAATTCAGATCCCGGCTCATCGGCTCGCTCATTGCGTCACGGCCTACGGTTTCCGGTATGGAGAAGTGGCCATGCAGGCTGTCAAGTATTTGCTGCTTGGCTGCCAACCGTTGGTCGTACAGCTTCTTCAGTACATTGTCATCCGGGTACAAGCCCAGTTTTTTTCCGAGTTCGAGGTCATTGCAGTGCCAATAACCGATCAGGGTCGGCATGTCGTGGGTGGTCAGTGTTGATATGGATTGTACCGGGTAATGGTCAGGAGAGTAAAACCCGCCATCTTCAGCCTGTTCAAAGAAAAACACCCGATAGGAGTGAACCCCGTTTTCACTCAGCCGGGCGCGAATGCTGTCCGGCACTGTCCCCAGGTCTTCTCCTATGACGAGACACCGGTTTCGGTGGCTTTCCAGTGCGAGCACGGCCAGCAAGTCGTCTTCGGGGTAGTTCACATAGGCACCCTTGTCCGGCGTGCCGTTATTCTCGGCCCACCACAATCGCATCAGAGCCATCACGTGGTCAATTCTCAATGCGCCACAGGACTGCATGTTTGAACGGAACAAATCAATAACGGGCTGATAGGCACGCTTGTGCAGAATGGCCGGGCTCATTGGCGGCAACCCCCAATTCTGGCCCAAAGGCCCCAATACATCAGGCGGAGCGCCAATGCTGGCATCGGTACAGTAAAGCTCACGATCAGCCCAGATTTCAGCGCTGTCCTGGCTGACCCCGACGGCAAGGTCGCGACACAGGCCGACTCGCATTCCCGAGAGCTCTGCTGCCCGGTTGGCAGCTTCAAGCTGGTCCCGGGCCACCCATTGCAAATAACAGTTGAACATTATCTCCTGTTCATTTTGCTTGCGAAACTCCGCGACTGCCGGGCTGTGACAGTTCTTGAATTTTGCTGGCCAGGCCGGCCAGCCAAAGTTTCCCCGGCCTTTTGATTTGATCAGGCTTTGCAGGGCATCGTAGGTGGCAATCTGTTGCAGGCTTTCGGCACCTTCCAGAACAAAGCGTTCAAAGTCTTTTGCCGTCCGGGTTTTCTTCTGAAGATGTTGACTGACAAAATGCCCGTAAAGCATTTTCAGTACCGGATACTTCAATTCAGCCACCTTGCTGTAGTCGATGTGCTCAACTGCACGGGCTTCACTCAGTTTCATTTGAAATTCACCAGAAGATACATGGTTCTGTACTTCCGGCACACTGTCGTAGCCTTCAATTGCGGTTACATCGATATAGAGTGTGTTCAGCCAGCGCCGGCTGGACGGGCTGTACGGGCTGCACCGATCCGGGCAGGAAGGGTATAAGGCATGCAAGGGGTTGAGGCTGATAAAGCTCGCGCCCGTCTTTGCACTTTTCCGGATCAGGGTCACCAGGTCGCCAAAATCTCCCATACCCCAATTCTCACGACTTCTGAGACAATAAAGCTGAACACTGAGACCCCAGAGTTTCTCCCCTTCCGCAATGGGGTCGGGAATATAGCAACGCTTTGGAGCAATGATCAATGTGGCTTCTGCCAATACCTTGCCCCTGCCTCCGCACAATTGAATCCGGTGATAACCTGGCTCTGCGTCGGGGAAATCAATGGTATGCAGGCGTTCCTGATAAGTAAGGGTTTTTATCTTGTGGCTTTTTTGCACTTTGCCGGATTCGGCATTACAGGGCTGGCTTGTTATTGCAGAAGACTGCCCCTCCGGAATAATTTTCCAGACCATTCTGGACTTTTGTTTATTTTCAGGAAGGCGAACAGGGATGACCACTTTCTCCCCTGTACGAAACACGTAAACCGGATCCAGCGGGCTTTTCCAATGCCGGGTCTGTTCTTTTTGCAGGCAGGCATCCAGCTTTTTTTCGTCATCGATCGGGTAGCCCATTGCGCCCAAAACGATTGTCTCGCTATCCGGGTGAACATGCGCATCTCTGCCCCAGGCATCAACGTACTCCGTTACAATGCCCAGTGATTTGGCGAGATTTTCCAGTTTTTCCTGATTCATAGTCCACTCTCGTTCATAGTCTGCTCTTGATGATTATCGGTTATTAGACGGTGGAACAGTCACAAAAACAATGAGATATATCATCATCCCCGCCAGTTTTTTTATGGCAAATCAGTGGAAAGATGAGGAAAAAACCAATGATTAAGCCTTTTGGACGATTACTCTACGCCCTCTCTACCACTATTATAAACCTCATCACAGGCGGGGCAGAAAAGACAGGTCGTTTTTGATCCGCCGGATTTTCCTTGATATTTTCCTTACCTTGACAGGGTCTCCCCAAGTTCAAACCCTGCTTTAGTGCGGCAGCCACCCGGCTGCCGTTTTTTTATGTGAACTTTTATTGCCGTATCATTACCATTATCGTAATTGCGTCCCCACCGGATGGCAAAAGCGGGCTCTCCCGGTCTGCCTGATTTCCTGGCAATCTGTCACCCTGAGCGTTATCGTAACAAACCGCGCACAAACCTCCAACATAATCCATTATAATGCGCTCTGAATTGCCTTTAAGCGAATCGGGAATCGTATGCAAGAACTGACAGATAACGAACCTTTCATCCGTCTCGGAATTTTTCTGGGTCTGTTTTTCCTGTTTGGCTGTCTGGAGCTGTTGATTCCACGCAGGTATTTGAGGCAGCCAAAATTAACCCGGTGGCTGACCAATTTTTCGATCACCATCCTCAACAGCCTGCTGGTAAAATGGCTTTTCCCCCTGACTGCCATGATGTTTGCCGCACTGTGTCAGGTGCAGGGTATCGGCTTGTTTAACTGGCTGGCTCTGCCTTTGTGGGCCAATGTGGTAGTTGGTGTGGTACTGCTGGATCTGGTGATTTACAGCCAGCATGTCCTGTTTCATCTGCACCCCGTGTTGTGGCGTCTGCACCGGATGCACCATACCGACCTTGACCTTGATGTGAGCTCGGCTGCCCGGTTTCACCCGCTTGAAATTTTACTGTCCATGCTGATCAAGTTCATGGCCATCGTTATTTTGGGTGTTGCACCGGTTGCTGTACTGATCTTTGAAGTGGTGCTGAATGGTATGGCCCTGTTTAATCACAGCAATATCAGGCTCCCTGCCTGGCTGGACAGTGGTTTGAGAAAAATCCTGGTGACACCGGATATGCACCGGATTCACCACTCGGTCGAGCACCGTGAAACCAACAGCAATTTCGGCTTTAACCTGTCAATCTGGGATCGCTGGTTTGGCACCTATTGCAAAGAACCGGCGCTGGGGCAGGAAGATATGGTGATCGGATTACCCCGTTTCCGACACATAGAGAAGCAAAAGCTGACTCACCTGTTAATCCAGCCCTTGAAGTAGCAGCCGGAAAAAGTGGTAACCAACAAAGTGGAAACCGGTTAAAGTGGAAACCAGTTTAACTGACAACCAATGGAGTAACAAACCATGAAATATGGCGATTTGCCAGATGCAAGAGACGGCCTGACCCGCAAGGAGCGCATGGTGCTGTATTGCCTCCATCAGGCACAAAGGGAAACACAGCGGGAGTTTGTTCCCACCGCCATGCTATATGGCCGTGTCGTGGAAAAAGTGGATATCAGCGTGGAGGAGGTACAGCGTATTTTGCAAAAAATGGTGGGGGTGCAGGGTGGTGGATAACCCGTTTTACCCCGAAATTTCCAGCAGATATTCACCACCAGCAAGCCATTCGGAAATGGTATCTGCGACATCTTCGATTGGTTTTTTCCTGCTTCCCTTTATCGCACATTCCCATACGATACATACTCTCCAGCCCCTGACCGATAACGAATGCAGCACTTTTTGGTCATTTTCGGCATTGCTGTTTATTTTTTTCTCCCAAAACTCCGGTCTTGTTTTTGGCCATTTGAAAAGGTGGCAACCATGGCGATGCCAAAAGCAGCCATGAACAAAAATCACGGCATGGTACTTTTTCAATACTATGTCAGGCTTTCCGGGCAGTCTGTTGTCATGAATCCGAAAACGAAAGCCAAGCCGGTGTAACCGGCTGCGTATGGCCAATTCGGGCCGGGTATTCTTGCCCTTTATTCCGGCCATCATCCTGCTTCTTTTTTCGGAGCTGACGATATCAATCATTACGCGTATCTACTTGCGCCACTGTCGTTTGTAGCGGGGTTATTGTCGGGAATTATGTTTGCAGCAAGTCGCCTTGACAAGGCGTGTTGTATGTTTGGCCACGGTTGTTCCCGGTTGTAATCACCACGAAAATCCTGCTCAGGTTCCGCAAAACGTCTTGTAATATCTGTCCCCATCTTCCGGCAAGTCCTGATAGCCAGCGGTTTTTTCCGTCTCCAGGTAAGGCGACCCAAGCACTTCGAGAAAATCTTCGGCTGCCTGATAGTCTCCTGATTGAACGCAGGCGTCTATGACTTTTTCCATATGGTGATTGCGGGGAATCACCACCGGATTGTTTCGCTTCATCCTGGCATAAACGTCCTCGGAAGACAGGTTTTGCTGCGACAGCCTGTGTTGCCAGTCGGCGAACCAGTCGCCCAGGGCGTCTGCCATTGATTTTGCCTTGTCTGCACAGCGTTGTGACTCGGTGAGTGCCATAAAGCTGTTGGTGTAATCCATGCCCTTGTTTTGCAACTGCTCCAGCAGGCCGGTGATCAGTGTTGTGTCTTCCGGTCGCAGTGCATCAAGGCCGAGTTTGTCGGCCATCATCTGTTTGTAGCAGGCTTCGAATCGTTCCGGGAAACCATGAATCGGAGGCTCCACCTGACTGATGGCCTTTTCTGTATCCTGATCGATCAGCGGCAGCAGGGTTTCTGCGAAACGGGCCATATTCCAATGGATAATGCCCGGCTGGTTGCCAAAGGCATAGCGTCCTGCTTCGTCGATAGAACTGAATACGGTTTTGGGGTCATACGCGCCCATCATGGCGCATGGGCCGAAGTCGATGGTTTCTCCCGAGAGCGCGGTGTTATCCGTGTTCATTACACCATGGATAAACCCCACTCGCATCCAGTGAACCACCAGCTCAATCTGTTTTTCGATCACCGCATCAAGCAGGGCCAGATACGGATCTGGCCGTGATTCCATGCCCGGGTAGTGGCGTGCGATGGTGTAGTTCGCGATCGCCCGTAGCCCGTCTGTTTTCCCGCGACAGGCATAAAACTGGAAGGTGCCCACCCGAATATGGCTGCTTGCAACACGCGTAATCACTGCCCCTGGTCTGGGTGTTTCGCGCATTACCTGCTCCCCCGTGGTCACCACACACAGGCTGCGCGTGGTGGGTATGCCCAGGGCATGTATGGCTTCGCTCATAACATATTCCCTGACCGCAGGCCCGAGCGCACATCGGCCATCGCCGCCTCTGGAAAATGCCGTTCTGCCCGACCCTTTCAGTTGTACCTCCCGGACCTGGTTTGCGCTATTGGTCACAGCTCCCAGAAGGTGAGCGCGACCATCACCAAGCTGTGGTGAAAAATGGCCAAACTGGTGGCCCGAATAGGCCAGGGCAACAGGCTCCGAGCCCGGCAGAAGTTGATTGCCGGAAAAAATGTTGGCCAGGCGTTGCGAATCCCCGGTCAGGGAGCAGGGAATTTCCAGTTGTTTGGCAACCGCAGCATTGAATAGCACCAGCATGGGGCTGGCTACCGGTGTCGGACCGGATTGCTCAAAGACAACAGCATTTAGTGAAGCATAGGGGTTGGACAATTTCATGGTGCAAATCATACCATCCAATGATCTGAGAACACACAGGTTTGTAGCATAACGCAATATGTGTGAAACTGGTGGCAAAATGCCGGAACAAGAGCGGCTCATAAGAACAAACCATAAGAACAAACCATAAGAACAAATCATAAAAGCGACTTTTAAAAAGGAGTGTCCGTGAAGTATACGAGGTTAGGCAGTACCAGTATTGAAGTATCCCGGGTTTGTCTCGGCACCATGACCTGGGGCACCCAGAATACACAGGCCGATGCCAACGAACAAATTGACTATGCACTGGCGCGGGGCATCAATTTTGTGGATACGGCAGAAATGTACTCCATTCCTCCCACACCGGAGTCTTACGGAGCAACCGAAACGATTATCGGTAACTGGCTGGCTCGCAACAAGGCCAGGAGAAAGGAGATTATCCTGGCTACCAAGATCGCCGGGAAAGGTTTGCCCTGGGTTCGAAAGGGCGGCGAGATCACAGGCAAAGCCATCATCAGGGCAGTAGATGACTCACTGAAACGATTGCAGGCCGACTATATCGACCTCTATCAGCTGCACTGGCCCAACCGGACGTCACCTCATTTTTCGAAACACTGGCCAGGCAAGGTGTCGTTCACTGATGTGGATGCAAAACAGCATTCGAATCAGATGCTGGAAATATTGCAGGCACTGTATGCCTGTGTCAAAGCCGGAAAAATCAGGTATTGCGGGCTTTCTGACGACACTCCCTGGGGGATCAACGAGTATCTTCGCCTGGCTGATGCCCACTCGTTGCCTGTTATGGTTTCCATACAGAACGAATTCAGTTTGTTGCACACCAAGGACTGGCCCTATCTGATTGAAAACTGTGTTCATGCCGATGTCGCCTACTTGCCCTGGTCACCACTGGCAGGGGGAGCGCTCAGTGGCAAATATCTGAATGGTGCCCGGCCCGAAGGGAGCCGCTGGAGTATAGTGCAGCGCAATGGTCTGTTCCGGGATAGCCCGCAGGTCGCCAGTGCGATAGCCGAATATGTTGATGTGGCCACCAGGCACAGGATCACACCGTCGCAACTGGCACTGGCCTGGTGTGATCAGGTCGATGGTGTCACCTCCACCATTATTGGTGCCACCTCGCTCTCGCAACTCAAGGAGGATATCGATGCCTTTGATATCACGCTGTCTGACGACACCCTGAAAGAGATTCACCAGGTAATGAGGCGGTATCCTGTCCCGTTCTAGCTGTATGACCGCTTGTTCAATATGCCCGGAATGATGGGAGCAAGGTAGTGAAAATAATGAGCCATTCCCTTGGAAGCTGCATTCGCGTTTTATGGGTTTTCCTCGCACTTTCGGTTCTGAATCCACTTTATGCGAACTGTCATTCCTGCCAGCAATCCGTTGCCGGCTTTCAGTGGGAAATGCCATTATTACCTTCGTCTTCTGCTTATCTTGAGCGTTTTTTATCCGGTCAGATCGGCGGTAGTCAACATCAGGCATCGTTGTTCGGCATACTGTCAGACCGCCCAAAGTGGTTTCCTTCTGATGGCTTCCCGAGCAATATTGCACAGCCTTTTATCGAGGAGTATCGGCTATCCCGGCAACAGGATAAAAGTCTGATGCTGTTGTTGGGCTGGGTGTCTCAGCTATTGGCGTTACTCCTGTCATTTTTTGTTCTGGTAAAAATTGCCGGTGGAGCGACCTCTGCGCTGGCCCGGGTACAGCAACGAGTAATCGGTAAACTTGAAAACTCCAAATTGCGTTACTTTTGTAGCGGATTTTTCTGGCTGTTAAAGCCCAATGCATCCTGGGTGTTCATCCTGGTCGCCACCAACCTGATGGCATCCGTGGTTCAGGAAAGTTGGCACATTCTCGGGTTGATCGCTCCATTGGGTACGGTTTACGCCGCCTTTAGAGCGATGCGTGTTATCACTGAATGGAGTCTGTCCCGAACATTCACGCGAAGCGGGCTGTTTTTGTCCAGCAGCACCGAGGAACAGCTGGTGCTGGATAGCCGAAAAGTGGCCCGGGTCGCACTGTTTTGCCTGCTTTTATGGTGGCTTGCCTGGAAAACCGGTGTGGGCTACGCCGTTTTTCTGGCCATTCTTGTCGATATTGCCATTTTCTGGGTGGCAAGCATTTGGTTGCTGGTCAGGTACAAGCGGGCGGCGAATCAATTTATCGAGACTGTATTGGGCAAGGCAGCGATTGGCCATGCAGAGCAATCCGGCTTGCTATCCAGACTGGTGTTGAAAGCCGGCTGGCCACTGGTATTTAAGCTGGCTCACCTGATTGATGTGGTGGCCAGCGCCAATCAAAAGCTGATGGTTTTTGATGTGTACCGCTCGTTTTCAGTCAAATTGTTGCGTATTCGTCTGGAAAGCCGGTTGGAAGAGACGCCGGAGGAGGAAGACGATCAGCCGGAACCCGATCAAAGCTATACCGACTGGATGCTGCGCGAAGTATCCGATGATCAGCTGTTTGATGTGGGTGACGTGTCAGCCGCCCTGGAGCCGATGAAAAGATGGTTGTCAGACAAAACCGATGATAATGTCACCGTGGTGGTGGGCGAATCCGGTAGTGGCAAATCGACTTTTGTCAGGCGATTGCCCCACTTTTGGGAGGCAACACCGGTAAAGGTTCTGAATATCAGGAACAAGCTGACCGACCCCGGATTGTTACTCGATCAACTCTCCGAGGTGCTGGAAATAGGGCCGTTTTCAGATGCTGGCGGGCTGGTTCGGCAGGAAGAAAGTATCGAGCCGCAAGTGGTGGTGATTGACTCTGCCCACAACCTGTTTCTTGCCGAGGTTGGTTACCTGGGTGCGTACCGGGCCTTGATGGAGTGTATGAACGCCCATCTGACCCATGTCTACTGGGTGATTGTGTTGAATGCACCGAGCTGGAATTATCTGAGTTATGTGTTTGTCAGAGAGCAACGAGTCAGCAATCTGTACAAAATGCCCAGATGGTCTCCCATGGATATTCGCCGGTTAATCCTGTCTCGACACAAGGGTGGCAGACGCCAACTGAAATACAACAATATGCTGCTTTCGGCCGCTGCAAGCAGCGAGTCAACCAGTATTCGAGCCGCCAACTCCAGAGTGTTCAATATTTTATGGGAGCAGTCCGGCGGCAATCCGCTGGCAGCGATTGAGCTGTGGTTAAATGCCGTCAAAGTCAAGGGACGCCTGGCAGAGGTCGGCGTGCCGGAAAGGCCATCAGCGAATCTGCTCGCCGGTATGAAAGATGACTTATACTTTGTCTATACGGCCATTGTTCTGCATTCTTCCCTGTCGACAGAGGAAATCATGCTGGTGACCCATTTCTCGGAACCCGTTGTCAGGCATGCGGTAAAACAGGGTATCAATATGGGAATGATTATTCGGGACGAATCGGAGCGATACAGAATAGACCCTTACTGGTACGGTTCACTGTCCGGATTTTTACATCGCAAGAATATGTTGTGGAATTAGAGTGGCTACTCACCCGTTCGATATCAGCCAGCGTGGGCAGCCTGCGCTGGAAGCGTCTTTGGCATGGATGCCAAAGTCGAGCCTACAGGGATGTATTCACGGCGTCTTCCAGCGCAGGCTGCCCACGCTGGCTGATATCGGGTAGGTACGAATCAGGTTAAAAAAATGGAACAGCAGACACTACAGGAAATCTCGGCCGTTGGCGACTTGCTGGATCCCGGTAAAATCGTCATGTTGCTATCAGCCATTTTTGTTCTCTGGGCAATCAACAAGGTGGTCAGGCATTTTTCTGAAGCGCTGATGAAGTCCATTCCGGCCAGACGCTTTATGATTCTGCAACTGGCCACCCTGTTTACCTTTGTCTGGTATTTTATCGGTACTTACTGGCTGATCACCGGTATTATCCAGCCTCCCCGGGAAATGACCCTGGCTCTTGGCGGTTCGGCGGCGGTGGCCATTGGTATCGCACTCAAGGATGTGGTGGCTTCCATTATTGCGGGCATTATTTTACTTTTCGACCGCCCGTTTCAGGTGGGGGATCGGGTGGACTTCAATGGCACATACGGTGAAATTATCAGTATCGGTTTGCGTTCCGTGCGGCTGAACACCCTGGATGACAACATAGTTACCATTCCCAACTCCCGCTTTATTACCGAAATGGTCTCTACCGGCAACGCCGGAGCACTGGATATGATGGTGGTCTGTGATTTTCACATCGCTCTGGATGCAGATATCGCGCTTGCTCAAAATCTCATTCACGAAGTGGTTGTCACCAGCCGTTTTGCCTATCTGAAAAAGCCGGTCAGTATCATTTTCAGTGAAGTGGTTATCGCCGAGCGGCTGGCTCTTCAGGTCAAGGTAAAGGCCTATGTGATTGATGTGTACTACGAAAAGGCATTCCAGAGCGATATTGTCAAACGGGTGTCCCGCCTGTTTATCGATAACGCGATCGCCCGACCGCAGCGGGAGTCTGCATCTGCTGCCTGGAAGCAATAATAATCCTTCTCAAATCCACCTGCTCACAGAATGCAAACGGGATACAAAGTGTCAAATTATTTTACACTCACCGAAATTCAAAAAATACTAACCAATTGATATAAGTGATGATTCGCTATAGTGGCCTGACTTCTGCTTTTAACGGAGTTGAAGCTTGAAATGTAAAGCAATGGTACACTTTCTGTAAAATTTTGGAGAAATAAGTAATGAAAAAGTCCCTCTATGGAGCAATTGCTGGCACGGTATTAAGCACTTGCTCTGCCTTTGCACTGGCGGTACCTGTGGATATAGGCCTTTCCCTGGTTATTGATGTTTCGAACAGTGTTGATGACCAGGAATACGATCTGCAGATGGAAGGCTATGGTGCAGCGTTCCGTGATGCCACTGTTCAGGCCAATATTCTTGGCGGAGCACATGGGGCGATTGGTGTGAATGTCGTGTTTTTCGACAACGATTATTATACAACAACTCTGGATGACTTCGTTATCCTCGATAGTGCAGCCGACATTAACGACTTTGCCGATACACTGGAGAACTTTGCTCGCCCCGGTCGTGGCGGCACGGATATCTACGACGGTGTAAACCGGGCGGTAGACCTGATGATAGCCGCAGTTGCCAGTCAGACAATTGAAACAAGCAACCTGATCATTGACGTAGCCGGTGATGGAACAAGCTCCGCGACCGACGATCAGACTGCCCGTGATAATGCTGAAGCTGAAGGCATTGCCGTTAATGGCTTGCCAATCGGTAGTAACGCCATTTCCAACTACTACCTCGACAATGTGGTTACCTCTAACGGCTTCGTTGTCAGTTCCAACAGCTACGTCGATTTCGATAGCGCGGTTCGGGACATGCTGAGACAGGATACGGGTAATCGTGTTCCAGAGCCAGGTACATTGGCGTTGTTTGGACTCGCTTTGGCAGGCTTGGGCTTGACTCGCAAAAAGCAATCTGCCTGATTACTGCTTTCCCGTTGTCTGTCTCACCTCACAGAAAAAGCAGGCATCGGGCTGACCGGGGTTAGATAATCCGGCAGGGCGCATCCGCGGGTGCGTGGAAGTCTCCGCCATCGCCCTGATGGTGCCCTGTAATTGAACCGATGCATCCGGCCTTGTCTTTGTTTGCCCGGGTGGCATCGTTTTTTTCTACCAGATTTCAGGTGAACAGGCTTTCGCAGGCAGTTTGTGTTGCAGTGTTCCTGTTCTGTGCCATCACGACGGGGCGGGAAGCCGTAGCCGTCGAGTTGCCTGTAGTGGCACTTCACCTGAAAGTACTATTGCATCATTTACAACACCATGATCGTATCCATGAAGGCTGAAATGGTAAAGGCCGTGAATGTACATATCTACGCGGCACCCGATCTCCGGAGTGTCCCAGTCGACGGTCTGTTGCGCTTGTTCCGGTTTCAGGGCCACTGGCTTGCTTTCAAAATCTGGAAGCCAGACTCAATATGCATGCCGATATTTCGAAAAGCCCGACAGAAAGTGTTCGGAAGTTGAGTAGCAGGCACAACCAGTAAGTATCTCTTTTCTAACGTGATGAGAATCTGGGTAAAACTGATTTCAGTTGCGAACATCAAGTCGCAGGTGTTCCCGAGAGGATCGTATTGCCAGACAGTGATGATGACTATTAAATTCCCCGCAGGTTAGCGCGCCACATAACATGGAAATTGGGTATTAGCGTATTAGCAGGAGCAGTTGAATGATCGAAACCAGGGTCAATACGAGCACGATGAAAAGTGTGGCTGTTCGGAATATAGCATTTTCGATTATCGGTTATTTTCTGGGGATTGTGTGTTTTGGCGCTGTGATTGTTCCTCTGGGTCTGGCTGAATCACCACTATCTCACTTCGTTTATTTGTTCGTTTATGCCGCGTCTTTTTCGTACCTGGCCATGGCTTATGTTCGATCTCGCGCCTGCTTTGATTATCGGGACAGTAAAGTAATTGGCGTCATTCTGGGCGCAAACTGGTGCATCGCTTTTGTCCTGTGGTTACCCATGCTGGGCGATGCAAGACCGAGTGCTCTTATACTTTCACTTTCTATCATCAGCTATTACTACCGCTTCAGCAGCGTGTTCCTGTCAATATTTTGTAGCGGAATCATTGTACTACTTTACGTTCTGGGCTCTATTGTTTCACATGTTTACCTGAAGCAGGGGGGGGATATAACGCATGACCTGTATATGATAGCAGCCTATGTTCCTATCAGTATTCTGCTTACCGCCATCGGGGCCAAGTATGCAAGGCAAAAATATGCGTTAAGCAAACTTGTCAAAAAGCAGGAGAACATCTATCAGAAATTAAGTCAGGCTCATGTTGAACTGGAGCTGCTCGCCACTACCGATGAGCTGACCAAGCTGGCCAATCGGCGAGAAATGAACACGCGATTGGCCTATGAATTTGACCGGGTCAAACGCAACAACGCCACCTTGTCCATTCTGATTATCGATGTTGACCACTTTAAATCAGTGAATGACAGGTACGGTCACTCATTCGGCGATAAAGTGCTAAAAGAGTTCGCAAATGTGTTGAAACGAAGCTTGAGGGCGACCGATTATGTCGCGCGCTGGGGGGGAGAGGAGTTTTTGGTGGTTATGCCGGACACCAATGGAAAAGAGGCCAGGCACAAAGCCGAGGAACTCGCTCGTAAGGTAAAAAGCCGGAAATTCAGCCAACAAGGCCAAAACGTGACGATGACGTTCAGCGGGGGTGTGGCAGAACTCAGCCCTGAATTGAGTATTGAGGGCTTGATCCATCTTGCGGACAATCGTTTGTATGAGGCGAAAAAAGCCGGCCGGGATCGAATAATTGGTGAGTAATCGAAACGAATCAGCTCATTTTTTGTCTCCAGTCACTTGCGATACGCTTTCAATGGCTTGTTGAACCATAGCCAGTTCATCAGCATGAACGGGCTGATTTTGGATATATTCGAAAATCAACGCTAACGCAGCCCCGGCTTTTTTGGTTCCCATTGCTTCCAGTGTTTTGACTACGAGCAGTCTCCCGTTGGGGTTATTACGAGCCCCCCAGTTGTCAGCGTAGAAGTCGTACAGCAGTTTCTCCTGATCGGCCACTCCCATGTTTCCAAGAATTTCACAAAGCCCCTGAAACAGGGGCGGCATACCAAGTGGCCCCCAGTTTCTGACATGGCGTAAAAATACCAGCATGACTGACTCGGGGTTATTACGTTTAACAGTCAGGCTGATCCATTCCTCAATGCGCGCCACCGCATTGTGATACAACTCGGGGTTGCCGCTACCCATTTCTGACAGGGAGACAATAAGAGTCATCTGCTTGATGTCATTTATGTGAATCAGGTTATAGCGGTAATCCATTGGTTCAAACATCCAAAAGGCCGGTTTGAATACCATGCTTTTAAAGGTGCGCTTGCCGAGCACCCTCACTGTACCTTCAACTCCTTCGGCCAATCTTAGCCCCAGATGCCTGCTTGACTGGTCAGCGATGTTGGCCTCGTAGACAAACCCTGTAATCACTTCCGTTTTTTTGCCGTCTATTCGTTTTGATCGTTCACCAAGCCATTTAATCTTGCCGGTTATGTGTTGCCAGGATTGCCAATCGAAAAAAAGAAAGGCAGACGGTTGAAACGCGTTGGTATCACTTTCATGCCCAACCTGGGTTTTCGCTATTTCGAGGGGAAGGTGGAAATAAGGTGTTTTGAACCGGACGCTGAAGCTGAAGGCGTCTGACCCCTCCGGGCTCAAAACTTCCACATTGGCTGTCACGGTTCGGTGCAAATATTGCAGTAAGGGAATTTTGCTGAATAGTGATGTGCTGTTGATTATTGCCAGCTCAAACAACAAGATCAGTCGTTTAATCCAGTGATACATCATTGTTTCCGGTTTCGGGGTAATAACTTTGTTTCGTCAGGTATTTGTTTCGTCAGGTAATAGTCAAAAAGTAACGTTGTTGTCAGGCGGGTGCGTCGGCACATCGCCTGACTGAACTGAACAGGTATGGCAGGTTCACCAGGACAAAGTTTTAACCGAGGGGTCGAAGAGTAATCCCGTAACGAGGTCGGGATTTCCCATTTTAACGCCATCGATAAAATCGGCTGATGTGAGGCCGGCTGCTTGCGAGCAAGCACCGCAGGCAATGACAATACCGCCATCTTTTATAAAAGCAGTGAGCATATCCTGTATGGACAGATTCTTTTCTCTCAATAGCCCGTGAACGTGAGATGGTCGCTTTTTATCAGCCAGATAGATTCCTCGAACATTGAGCCAAATTGCTACAGGTTTGTGGCCGCGTTTCAGCGCTTTTTCGTGAGCGAACACAATTGCCTTTGCTGCTGACCATGTGTCATCGGTTGTCAGATTGACGAACAACCCGCCTTTCGATTCTTCAGCTTGCGCCACAGAAAGTGACATTACCGCTAAAACCAGCACAATAACATTCACTATTGACTTCATATTTTTCATGGTCACCTCTTGTAGAGACGGGCGCATTCAGCACCGCTGGAATTTGCCGGGCGAATCTTATACCATGCGCCCCTATAATTAAACAATGATAACCCCGACAAAGCAATATAACCCCGACAAAGCAATGTCAACCTCGACAAGACTATGATAACCCCAACAAGGAGCGGCCAGGCATCATGTTAAGAGACTCTCTCGTTACGCTGCGTATACCCAGGGCATTGGACGCGTTTTCCCGTTATTATTTTCAGCTTGATGTGCTTGGTAAAAGCAATCTTGCCTTGTTGCGCGATCAGCAGGCAATGCTGGTGATGAACCATACGGCGTTTTTTGGTTTGGAGTGTTATTTGTTGGGTAGTCAGCTGTTATCAATGTATCCAAAGCTGGATATTTCTACCCTGGTGTGGAAAGGCTTTGCTGAAGGGCCGGCAGGTTTATGGTTCAGGCAGTTGGGTTGTCAGACTGCGTCAATAAAAGTGGGGCGAGAACTGCTGTCAGAAGGAAAAACCATATTGATTCTGCCTGAAGGTATCGATGCGACGGATGTGCGTAACCGAATGAATAAATTTCATACCGGTTACCTGAGGATGCTGCAGGAAAAAAATGTTCCCATCATCCCGATTGGATTTTACGGGATAGACCAGTCCATTCCCTGGCTGGTGGTGCATCAGCCTTACCTTGAGGAAAAACTGATGAAGCCGGTGAACCCGGACTGGGATTTTTTGCCGATACCAAAAGTACCTGTTTTCAGGCCAACCAAGGTGGTGTTTTCAATCGGTGAGCCTGTTTATTTGTCTGCCGCCGACCTGGCTGATGAGGATGCAATTCACGCGACCAATCGCAGAATCAAATTGCGTGTCAGCGAGTTGATGCAGGATGCCGAGATACATAGAAGCAACGCCATAGAAAAATCCCGTGCCAACAAGCTGTACCATAAACTGGTGGCCGGTCGGGTAAGCAATCTGCGAACAGGCAAGTAGGTTCTGACACTTCGTAGCGACGGTTTCACGTTTTGTTTGTCGCTCCTTGCCCTTTCTTTGGAAGAAGTGTGTCGGTGGAATTTTTACTGATTTTTGCCAGTGCCTTCCTGTCTGCAACCCTGCTGCCCTTTTATTCCGAGTTTGTGGTTGCTGCTGCCATCGCCAATATGCCTGAAAACCTGTTATGGATCTGGCTGGTGGCTTCCCTGGGAAATACATTGGGTGCGGCTGCAAACTGGTTGGCGGGTGGCTATCTGCTGCACTATCAGGATCGCAAGTGGTTTCCTTTTAAAGCCAGTGCATTGGAATCTGCCCGATCCTGGTTTCAGAAATACGGTGTCTGGTCTCTCCTGCTTGCCTGGTTGCCCATAGGTGGAGACCCGCTTACTTTCGTTGCCGGGGTCATGCGGGTGCCCTTTACCCTGTTTTTCACGCTGACTTTTATCGGTAAATCCATTCGCTACCTGGTAGTGATCTATTTCTCTGATGTTGCTTTTAGTGCATTTTGACCGGCGCCCATTGCGGTTTAAAGGTTTACTCAATCAAATATATTAAAATGGGATAAAGGCTACCCATACCTGTGGTTGTTGCGCTACTATTACTGCAAGCCTTCTGCCGTCGCTTCCAGCCTTTTGTTATTTCTGCAAGCCTTTTATAAAAGTCAGAATTTTCATTGTGTTGGCGTGACATGTTGGCAGAGCAGATAAAACAGGGTTGATATTTTGCATAAAACGCTCGTAAAACTTTTTCAGTCCATGACAGGCAGTCTCCGAGACCTGGCTCCGATTGCTGCAGTGATCCTGTTTTTTCAACTGGCAGTATTGAAACAACCGCTGCCTGATGTCGGGCAACTGATTATCGGTGTCATCTTTGTCATCATGGGGTTAACCTTTTTTATCCACGGCCTGGAGCAGGGTCTGTTTCCCATTGGTGAAAGCATGGCTCATGCCTTTGCACGAAAGGGCAGTGTGCTCTGGTTGATGATTTTCAGTTTTTCCCTGGGGTTTGGTACCACGGTTGCCGAGCCTGCACTGATTGCGGTATCCGCAGAGGCGGCGCAGGTGGCAGCGGTCGGGGGGTTGATTGAAATGACCGAGGCGGCAAAGTCCGGTTATGCTGATGGTCTTCGTTATACGGTTGCTTTTTCTGTCGGGTTGGCTATCGTGACGGGTGTCGTTCGGATTATCAAAGGCTGGCCGATTCAATGGTTTATTATCATCGGATACGTTCTTGTTGTCATTATGACCTGGTTCGCTCCAAAAGAAATTATTGGTATCGCCTATGATTCCGGTGGCGTCACTACGTCCACCATTACTGTGCCGCTGGTGACTGCACTGGGGGTAGGGCTGGCTTCGTCAATCCGGGGGAGGAATCCGATGATTGACGGTTTCGGATTAATAGCATTTGCCTCATTAACGCCTATGATATTCGTTATGGCCTACGGGATGATTATTCAATAATGCTCGAACAAATATTATTGGTTTTCTTTGGTACTGTTAACGATGTCATTCCGATTATCGCGATTATTTTCGGTTTCCAGTTTGCTGTTATACGAAGTGTTCCGGCAAATCTGGCGCGGATTATTACCGGTTTCATCTGGGTGCTGGTGGGTCTTTCCCTGTTCCTGCTTGGTCTTGAGTGGTGCCTGTTTCCTCTTGGGCGACTTATGGCCGAGCAGCTGACTGATCCGGCATTTATCCAGGGGGTCAGCGTTGCATCGGAAGTGGTGGCTGCCACGGAAATCAGTTGGCGGGACTATGGCTGGGTATATCTTTTTGCCTTTATGATCGGCTTTAGTACCACTATCGCCGAACCGTCCCTGATTGCGGTGGCGATCAAGGCAAACGAAGTATCCGGTGGTGCGATAGGGGTCTGGGGGTTGCGTATTGCGGTTGCATTTGGTGTGGCATTCGGCATATCGCTCGGAGCTTACCGAATCGTTGTCGGTGATCCGATACACTGGTATATCATTGCGGGATACATTGTTGTGGTGATTCAAACCTGTTTTGCCCCAAAATTGATTATACCGCTTGCCTATGACTCCGGTGGTGTCACCACCTCTACAGTGACAGTGCCTCTGGTTGCCGCCCTGGGGTTGGGGCTGTCTGAAACCGTACCGGGGAGAAACCCGCTAATTGACGGGTTCGGGCTCATTGCCTTTGCCAGCTTGTTTCCCATTATGTCGGTAATGGCTTATGCACAGATATCGGAATATTGGATTAACTTGCGAAAAAAGAAAAACAAAATGGAGAAGGTATGATGCTTTGTGTCTTTCCAGTCAACAGAATTAACGAGAGGGAATCATTGTGCACTTCAAAATGATTATAGTGTTTCTTAATGATGATAAAACTGATGCGGTGATGGATGCTGCCAGAAAAGCAGGTGCAACCGGAGCAACGGTAATAAACCATGCCAGAGGAGAGGGGCTGAAACGCTCAAAGACATTTTTTGGCCTGAGTCTGGAAAACCAGCGTGACGTCATTCTTTTTTTGGTTGAAGAGCATCTGAGTCGCCATATTCTTGAAGAAATCGGGCGAGCAGGTCAATTTGAAGAAAAGCCAGGCACAGGTATTGCGTTGCAACTCGATGTGGAAGATGCCGTCGGCATCAGTCAGCAGGCTGCGAAAATAACCGATGATGTGGAGAAGCTGCTATGATGCATCGCAAAGTCGTTCTGGCCCAGGATGTCATGCGCCCTATTTTTGTCGAAATGGACGGATTGTGTACAGTGCAAGAGGCTTTGGAGCAGCTGCTTGCCAATGACGCAAGGGTGGTCATTGTGAAAAAAAGGCACGAGCATGATGCGCATGGCCTGGTGTTGCTGTCGGATATTGCATCGAAAGTACTGGCAAAAGATCGTGCGCCAGAGCGGGTTAACCTGTACGAAATTATGACCAAGCCAATGATGACTGTGCCACCGGAGCTGGATGTGCGTTATTGCGCCCGTTTGTTCGATCGCTTTGGCCTGTCCGTTGCTCCGGTATTGAAAGGGGAAGAAATTCTTGGAGTTGTGCGCTACAGTGAACTGGTGTTGCAGGGGCTGTGCGATCTGGTGAAGTAACCGGGCCCCCGTTCCCTGTGCCGATACTCTGACTGTATCTACTCACGCTTCTTGTGCTGGCTGCTCGCGGAAGCCTGTACCAGGAGGGTGAGTAGATACAGCTAATAACTGACAATCAAAACCAGAAACCAATCAAAACACTGTATAACCAACCAACACACTGTATAGTAAACAGAAAATAGGGGTAAGCATGACTATTAGAGTAGGAATTAATGGCTTTGGCCGTATCGGTCGTTTCGTTTTTCGTCTGGCTCAGGAGCGGGATGATGTCGAAATACTGGGTGTCAACGACCTGATAGACGTAGAGTATATGGCATATATGCTGAGGTATGACTCTATTCATGGTCGTTACAAAGGAAACATTGAAGTAGACAATGGCTCTTTGGTTGTCAACGGAACCAAAGTGAGGGTGACCAATGAGCGCGACCCGGCAAACCTGAAATGGGATGAATTGGGTGTCGATGTCGTGGTTGAGTCTACAGGGCTTTTCCTGACAGATGAAAAGGCACGCAAGCACATTGCCGCGGGTGCCAAAAAGGTGGTGCTTTCCGCCCCGTCAAAGGATGATACACCCATGTTTGTTATGGGCGTGAACCATGACAAATACGCAGGCGAGGAAATTGTCTCCAACGCGTCCTGTACGACTAACTGTCTGGCCCCCGTGGCCAAGGTGTTGAATGATAATTGGGGTATTGCCGATGGTCTGATGACCACGGTTCACGCAACGACGGCAACCCAGAAAACAGTAGACGGGCCTTCCGGAAAAGACTGGCGTGGTGGGCGTGGTGCGGGTCAGAACATTATCCCTTCTTCAACAGGTGCAGCCAGGGCAGTTGGCAAGGTTATCCCCGAGCTGAATGGCAAGTTGACAGGTATGGCATTCCGTGTACCAACGCCTGATGTATCCGTGGTTGATCTGACTGTCAACCTGGCAAAACCCGCCAAATATGACGAAATCTGTGCAGCAATGAAAGCGGCATCGGAAGAAGGCGATCTGGCAGGTGTGCTCGGTTATACTGAAGACGCAGTGGTTTCAACCGACTTTGTTGGCGATATCAGAGCCTCGGTGTTTGATGCCAACGCAGGTATCGCCCTGACTGATACCTTTGTCAAGGTGGTTTCCTGGTACGATAACGAAGTGGGTTATTCATCCAAGGTGCTGGATCTGGTTGTTCACATTTCCAAATAACCGGTCCTGACCTTTATGAAGAGAAAGAGGCGGCGTTTTTGCCGCCTCTTTTTTCGCGTATCAATTCCATTGGCTCATAATGATGAAAAAAGCGATTCGAAACAGCCTGATGATCGGGATCATTCTTTCCGCTCCGGGTTGCAGCAGTACCAGCAGTTTTGGAGAGCAAGGGCAGGAACTGGAACCGGTGCGGCAGCTTCCCGAGCGATGTGCACTGTTACCTGCTTCCGGAAAATGCAAGGCAGCATTCAGATACTACTACTTCAATCAGGATGTCGATCGATGTGAAGTATTTATTTATGGTGGTTGTGGAGGGGTTGTGCCGTTTAAAACGCTGGTGGAGTGTCAAACCGCCTGTGCGCCGAAATAACCCGGAAAGTTGCAGCAAGCGGTGCTCTGGAACAAACCCTGCCGCGATATTTCGCTGCACAATATCACAATACAGAATGGCATTCACGCACGGATTGGCGCCTCTGCAGTTAGCTGGCCGGCATGATTGTTACCGCAACCTGATCTGATGAGGAACTGTTTTCGTTGTCTGTCACCGTCAGTTTAAAATACAGGTTGGTGGCCTGTTCCACTGCCGGGGCGGTAAATGAGGGTGTGGCAGAGAAGCGATTACTGATCTGAACCCGAGTATCCTCCGGATTGCCGCCACCATCTCCATCACTCGTCGAGCCGGAACAGCAGTCGCCACCGGTTTGGTCATCAATCCATTTGGTGTAATTGGCGACGCGCGAGAATACGCCGGGATAACCCTCTACGGCGCAGCCATTACCCCAACTGACGATACCTGCCAGCAGGTAGCCGGAACCATTGGCAACGACCAACGGGCCACCACTGTCACCCTGGCATGAGTCCGTGTCGAAGGCGGGGGCGGCAGCGCAGATCATGTTGTCTGTTATATCCAGGTCTGTGTACATGGAAGGGCTGGCCTTACAGTCGATAATGGCCAGTTCAGCCCACAGCAGTTCGTGTGAGAAAATCTCTTCAACCCGCGATGTGTTTCCCCAGCCACTGACAATGGCAGGTCTGGATGCGGAGGCAACCGAAGTTTCGTTGTTCCTGTTTACAAGGCCAATGGCCGAGCAACGACCGTTGCACTTTGCCAGGTTCAGGGGAGAATTCAGTTCCAGCAAGGCAATGTCGTTGTCCAGGGTCTCGATATCAAAGTCAGGGTGAAGAATCCAGCGTTTTGCCTTGACCATGTAATCCGGATTCAGTTTGTAAAGACTGAGGCTCGCGGCCGCTACATAGGTTTCTTCGCCCTCGCTATAACAGTGTGCCGCCGTGAGAATCCAGCGCTCATGGATGATGGAGCCGCCGCAGGTCTGGCTTGCAAACCCGTCTTGCGGGTCGGTGAGCAGGGCAACTTGCCAGGGAAACTGGCCGCTACCCGCTTTCGAGCCATTGATGATGCGTGGTTGTTTTCGGTTGATAATGGTAGTGGCTAACTGCTCCCAGCTATACTTGTGGATCGAACCATCGCTGTCTTTGCTGCCTGTTCCGTTCAGAAACACGATTTCACCACTGCTGACAGTCTGGTCAGGGCCAGCGTCGGCGACGGGGGGGAGATTGACATTGGTATTCGCCTCCAATGCGCGCAGCAAAGGGGTGATATCAACCTCAAAAGGGTTATCTTCCAGACCATCAATACTGGAAAACAGGAAATCTCTGGCAGTATCGATTTGTGCATTACCGTAGGCGATGGCCTTCAGGTCAATTTCTTCACTGATATACTGCGCCAATATCACCCTGTTCTGTAAAAGGGTGTAGTCATCGCTACTCACTGGCGCGCCCTCCGCGAGGGCTGTAGATATATCGGCCAGGCTTCTGTCGCCGCTCTCCAGTTCACCCACCCAGTATTGCATGCCTCGGGGGTCTCCATCACGGCCAAACATGTTTTGGTACAACCTGTTGACCAGGGAGTTCAGCTCGGAGCGGGTGAGTTCGGCCACGGAAGTCGCTGAACCCGGAATGATTCGGTTACGAAATTCTTCCGAGTCGGCAAATGCGGATTGAATGGCAGACAGGCCACCCCCGGCTTCCAGTCGATCAGCCCAATAGAAAACGCCGGGGAGGTCTCCTGGTCGACCATAAAAGGCGACATATTGTTGTTGCACACGATAGACGCTTTCTTCGGAGGCTGCAAACGCGTCTGGAAAGGGGGGCAAACAGTAGCCAGCCGCAAGCAACAGGAGCAGTAACAGGAACTGTGGCAAGCGGGCAATCTGTCTGGTGTGCAACTTCATCGAGAGCTCCGTATGTGGTTATGTCAGAACACGCCGGATTGAGTGACCGGTTTAAATTCCGAGATGTTCTTTCATTTGTTCCACTGCATCAGTCCACACCCCGGAACGACCAAGGTCAATATCCATGCGATGGAAATGGGCGTGGTGTGCCAGGGGCTTCAGGCTGGACGTCAGCTCCGTACCTGGTGCCTTGAGTGCAAAGATGGTAGCAGTGGGAAATTTGTTTACGATCTGGGTCACAATTTGCGGGTGAGCCGCGACCAGTACCCCCAGCTCCGACACCCTGCAGGCCTCTTCAAACCGGTCAGTAAAAATACCGACATGACCGTTGCCGAACTCCATGTCCGCGAGCACCCTGTTGTTCATTTTGGCGACGTGATAGCTGCCATCGCTGATTTTTTCGTAATCGGCATCATTCAGGGAATGGTAGCTGGTAAACCAGACCGGGCGCCTGAAGCCTTCTTTGACCAGAAGGTAACGGGGTGCCTCATTTTCCCTGGCGGATGAAACCGTGCCGGTAATACATACGATTTTTTTGTTGCCAAGCGTGAACATGCGGTGTACCCCCCGATGCGAGCATCTGATAATGGTGACAGTCGCCCGGTTTCGAGTCATCGGGCAGAATGTCGGATGTATGATTGTTATTCGGTTTTAACGAGCTTTAGGCAAGCTTCCGACAAGTATAGTTCACTTGCGCTGCCATGGGCACCGGCCAGCATGACAGCGTGTGCCAGAATGACAGGGTATGTCAGAGAATATAGCGGCTCAGGTCTTCATCGTCTACCAGGTCGGTCAACTGATCATTGACATAGTCTTCGCCGATAGTCAGTGATCCGGTGATGGTGTCGCCGGCACCGAAGGATGCCTTTTCCAAAAGACGTTCCAGTACCGTGTGCAGTCTTCTCGCACCTATGTTCTCGGTTTTCTCATTCACTGACCAGGCGATTTCTGCGATCCGCTCGATGGCATCCTCTGTTAAAATCAGTTCCAGCCCCTCGGTATCCATCAAGGCTTTATACTGTTCCGTCAGTGAGGCATCCGGTTCCGTCAATATGCGTTTGAAGTCGTTGGGAGACAAGGCATCCAGTTCAACCCTGATCGGCAGCCTGCCCTGCAATTCAGGGATCAGATCGGAAGGCCTGGACAGGTGAAAAGCGCCTGATGCAATAAATAAAATATGATCGGTTTTGATCATTCCGTACTTGGTGCTGACGGTAGAGCCCTCGATCAGTGGCAGCAGGTCTCGCTGTACACCTTCTCTTGAAACATCGGCAGAAGCACCTTCTGTGCGCCTGGCCACCTTGTCAATCTCATCAATAAATACGATGCCATTCTGCTCGACACCCTGAATTGCGTTCGCTTTCAATTCTTCTTCATTGATCAGTTTGGCTGCTTCTTCTTCTTGCAGCTTGCGAAAGGCGTCCGCCACCTTGAGTTTCTTCGTTTTTTTTCGATCACCCGACATGTTGGAGAACATGCTTTGCAATTGGCTGGTCATTTCCTCCATGCCGGGAGGAGCCATGATCTCAACCCCGATCGGTGTGGCCTTAATGTCGATTTCAATTTCTTTCTCATCGAGTTCGCCTTCCCGCAGTTTTTTTCTGAAAATCTGACGGGTAGCGGATTCTTCCCTGTTCTTTTCCGTGTCGGTTCGTGCCGGGGGCAGCAGCGCATCCAGAATCCGTTCCTCAGCCGCGTCCATGGCCTGGTTGAGTACCCGGGCCATTTCTTTCTCGCGATGAAGTTTGACAGCGGTTTCTGCCAGGTCTCTGATAATCGACTCTACATCCCGGCCAACATAACCCACCTCGGTAAACTTTGTCGCCTCAACCTTTATAAAGGGCGCGTCGGCAAGTCTGGCAAGGCGCCTGGCGATTTCAGTCTTGCCTACGCCGGTCGGCCCTATCATCAGTATGTTTTTGGGTGTTATCTCATCTCTCAGGGTTTCTTCCAGTTGCATTCGGCGCCAACGATCTCTGAGGGCGATGGCAACGGCACGCTTGGCGCTTTCCTGGCCGATAATGTGCTTGTCTAGTTCGTGAACAATTTCGCGAGGGGTCATTGAGGACATAGATGGGGTTCCAGGTTGGGTGATTGCAATTCTTTATTCGAGCCAATTACTCGGCGCTGTGATCGTTTCCGCTGTGAATTTCTTCAATAGTGCAAGTGTGATTGGTGTAAACACAAATGTCTCCGGCGATAGTCAGCCCTTTTTCGACAATGTCTCTGGCACAAAGGTCTGTGTTTTCCAGCATCGCACGCGCTGCCGCTTGCGCGAAAGGCCCGCCGGAGCCAATAGCAATCAGGTTGTGCTCCGGTTCGATTACATCCCCGTTGCCAGTTATGATCAACGAGGTGGTTTTGTCTGCAACTGCCAACAAGGCTTCCAGCCTTCGCAGTGCTCTGTCCGTGCGCCAGTCTTTGGCCAGTTCGACTGCTGCCCGGGTGAGGTGGCCCTGGTGCGTCTCCAGCTTTCCCTCAAATCGTTCGAAAAGGGTGAAAGCATCCGCTGTACCGCCGGCAAATCCGGCAATGACCTTGCCATGATAAAGTCTGCGTACCTTCCTGGCATTGCCTTTCATTACGGTGTTGCCCAAAGATACCTGGCCATCCCCGCCCAATGCAACCTCGTCGCCTCTGCGTACAGATAAAATGGTTGTCACTTGCTTGCTCCCTGAATGCGTTAATTTAGTCTGTATATGAGGGAGGAATAAAAAAATTCAAGCTGACCACAGGTTGCTGGCTGTATTATTTTCCTTTTGGTATTTTCCTGACCAGGGGCTGAATACTGACAGACACCATTTTGTCGACAGCACTGTTCATTTTGCTGCGAGAGGTAAATGGCCCGACCTGAACCCGATACCAGATGCCGCTATCTGTGGTGGTTCTTTTTACCACAGCCCGCATACCCAGAAAGGCAATATTGGCTTTTTGCCTTTCGGCATCGGTTTTGTTGCGGAATGACCCCGTCTGGAGTAAATAGTCGTATTTGACTTTCGTTTTGGGCGTGTAGGCGTCCACGGGGGTGTTTTCAATCTCGGTTTCGCGCAGCAGCGTGTAGAACTCGTAATCGTCCGGCTCCCGGGGCGCGGTTCTTGTTGGGGGCGTCGTTTTTGTTGCAGGTGTCTTCACTCCCGGTCTGGTTACGGACGATTGCCTGTCTGGCCGTGCCGATCCGGTGTCGGGTATCGAGGACAGGTAATAAAGTCCGCAAGTGAAAGCGCTTGCCACCAGAGCTACGACGATAAACAGCCGTCGAGTGGCATCTTTCCTTTCGGGTCTGTCCGGCTGTCTTTTGGTTGTGCCTGGTTTTGTCAAATCTCTGGGCATGAAGTGTTTTTCGTAACAAGTTGCAGATTGAAGGGTGAGGGGAGCCGAGTGTAACACAGTAAATCGAAGGGGGTAACCGGGCACGGAGCAAGAAATAAACGGGATTTTCCTCGTCCGTCCCGGTGCCGTGACGGGCATGGTCTGCGGGGCTGCGCATTCATGGCCGCAACCCCGAAGTGATGACGCGACCGTCCCGATATTACCTGCCCAGAGTTAAAAACAGGCTGGTGGTTGCTACGGTGTTGTCCGGGTTGGTTACTTTTACATTGATGGTGCCCAGGAATGCGCCCGGATTTTCGACCAAAGTCTTCACCACCCGGAAAGAGAGTGTGGTTATCGATGGCCCACGGTTACGTTCATTGATTGAAAAGTCGTCAGAAAGAACTTCAATTTCCGTATTGTCGTCGACCGGTTTTGCTTCGAATGAAACACTGGTGCCATTGCCCGGGGAGTTTCCGTTCAGATCCTGAACGACCAGGGTCACAGAAGTACCCAAGGCCCCACCGACACCCAGGCCGACTTCATTGGTGAGCGTTTCATCGGCATAAAACAAAATGCCCGAGGGTAGCACTCTTGCCGATATGTCGATATAGGCTACGGTGAAAATATCGGCCAGGGCAGCGCAGGCACCGTTGGCCAGTGTGTCAGGAGCACAGCGACTGCCACGGAATTTTGATGCGGGTCGGGTATCAAATTTGCCGTTGTTGTTCCAGTCGATATAGGTTTCGCCCCGATCAAACCGGCCGTTGGCGTTGAAATCGACGAAGGCTTCCGGCCGCGGGATGTATTTTTCATTGGCGTCATAAAGCCCGTTTGCGTTGTTATCAGGGCCGGTCGTCTCCTCTCCCTTGATGGTGGCCATGATTGCAGCGGTGCCTACGAAGTTGTTTATGGTACTGCCTCCATACCTGAACGCCAGATCATCGGCATCTGAGCGAGGTGCCTGGCTGGTCCAGGTGACGCTGCAACCGCCGTCAGGGCCGATTTCACACTCGGGCTGTATTTGCCCGTGAGAGGTATAAAACAGAACTTTTGTTCCCTCGGCTACCGGGTTGTTGTAAAAATCTGACACTCTGACTGTGGCATCCAGAGTGACGCCATCTGTTTCCCATGCGTGCGGCGGGTTGAAAACGGAAAGCGCAAGGCTCAGGCTGCGCTGGGTCGCTATGCCTGTGGTGATAGTAATGGAGCCTGATTGTGTCGAGAGTGAGGTATCCGACTCAACGGTTGCAATAACCCTGACCGTCCCCTTCTCGGCACCGCCACTGACAAATGCCCTGGCGATCCCTTCAGCATCTGTGGTATCGAATTCATTGGTCAGTGCGGCATCGGACGCCCCTTCTGTCGATGAGAGAGTGAACAGAATTTTTTCTCCCTTTATCGGGTTTTTGGTTTTGTCAAGCAACTGGAATCTAACCTCTGACACGGTTCCCAATACCGGGTTACTGATGTTTTTCAAACCGATCGAGGTCGGGTCTGCTTCAGTAAATGCCAGTGCGCCAAATTCCAGAGGCGCTACAATGATATTGCCGATGGCGACTACATTGCCATCGTCAATACTGGCGGTAATGGTGTCGGAGCCCTCGCAGCCGTTCGCGACATAGAGCGCCTGGGCGATGCCTGTATCGGTTGATACATTGCTCGTAATCGTCGCCAGGCCCTGAGCTACGCAGGTGGAGGTAAAGTGAACCGTTTCGACACGGGTGTACAGGGAATTGTCAATTTCCTTGACGACATTCACGGTTGCGGTCGTTTCCCCGCCGGCAGACAGGTTGGTCGTTGTCAGGTTCATGGCGCCACGGCTGAACGCGTCATCTCCCAGAATGCCGAGTGATAAAACAACCGGCTCGACAGTAACGTTAACAGATGCAGATTGCCCGTCAGGCAAGGAGGCGGTAATGGTATCTGTTCCCTCGCAGCCGTCAGGTTGATAAAGTGCCTGAGCCAGGCCGGTAGATGTGGTGACGCTGCCTGTGATGGTTGCCAGACCCTGCTCTACGCAGGTAGAAGAGAAGGTGACCGTAGCCTCTTTCAGGTAGAGGGTGTGGTCGCTGTCATTGACCAGATTTACACTGGCCAGTGTTTGACCTTCCGCGTCCAGGTCGTTCGATTCGACATCTATTGCGCTTTTTGTGAATACAGCTTCGTTGCCGGTCGTGTCGAGGATACCAAGAGAGACAGCAGGACTCCCTCCATCGGAGGTCGATTCAGAAGTGTCAATTCCGCCAAGCGCCCCCGATCCTCCCGAGCAGGCCGCCATGACTGAAATAAGCGGAGCCAATACCAGTGCCTTGTAGTTTACATTCATTTACCTGTCTCCATAAAACATAAAAGCAAGCGTGATCCAGTACCAAAATTCGGGTTGACGCATTTTCAACGGTTTGATTTCAGTAGATTAACGACACTTTCTGCGAGTTTACTTGCAGTCGATTTAACCATAGCACAGAAGAATTGATTTGGCACAATGATCAAAGACGGTTTTTTGTATTTTTGTCGGCAGCTTATCCCATATCCAAAGGGTCGACATCGATGAGTAATTTGACCTTGCCGGCTATTTTGTTTGTTGACAGAAAGCTGTCCAGTTGATGCAAGTAATGCTGCACCTGATTTCTTGATGTGTGCTGGATCACAAGCAGGTTTCTGTACCTGTTTGCCTTTCTTTGTATTGCAGGAGGGAAGGGGCCGACAATGTCGGACGGGGTTGATTGTCTGGTGGCACTCAAAAGGTGTGTCTTGATGGTTTGCAGGTAGTGAAGTGACAATTCGTTATCATCGCTGTCTGACTTGATGATGGCCATTGATGTGCAGGGAGGCAGTCGAAACGCAGAACGTTCGGCCAGCAGTGAGGTCGCTGCAGCGTCATAATCCAGCTGGCTGACCTGTTGGATCAGAGGATGATCGGGTTGGGCGGTCTGAATGATCACTTCGCCTTTTTTGTCTGCTCTGCCTGCTCTGCCCGCGACCTGGATAACCAGTTGGGCTACTTTCTCGCTGGCACGAAAGTCAGAAGAAAAAAGGCCGTCATCGGATGACAGGATGCCAACCAGGGTCAGGTTCGGAAAATCATGCCCCTTGGCCAGCATTTGAGTGCCCACCAGTATGCATGGTTTTCCGGTGTGTATCCGGTCATGGATTGACTGCATCGCACGCTTGCGGGAAGTCGAGTCTCTGTCGACCCGAATGACGGGAACAGGGTCAAACAGGCTTTGCAACGTTTCTTCCACTTTTTCTGTCCCTTCTCCACCGGGGTGCAGATTCAGGCTTTTGCAATTCGGGCAGAAACGATCCAGTCGATAGGTTGTGTCACAGTGATTGCACCTGAGTTGATGTCTGCTTTTATACAGGGTTAATCGTGAATCGCAGTGATGGCAGCCGGCGATCCATCCGCAGTCATGGCACAGGTAGGCAGGTGAGTAGCCTCTTCGATTGATAAAAACCAGAACCTGGTTGCCCCGGTCCAGGTGTTGCCGTATGCGAGTCACCAATTCACGGGTGAGTCCATGATTGATCTGTCCGGTTCGGGTGCTGACCAGAGTAACTTCAGGTTGACTGGCATTGCCATGGCGATGTTTCAGGAACAGGTGGCTGAATTTTTTCTGTCTGACATTGTGCAGTGACTCCAGTGACGGGGTTGCAGAGCCAAGAATGACCGGGCAAGCGTGTTTTTTGCCAAGCACTGTCGCAAGGTCTCTGGCTGAATACCTGAAACCGTCCTGTTGTTTGTAAGAGGTGTCGTGCTCTTCGTCCACAATGATGTAGCGTAACTTGTCAAACGGGTAAAAAAGCGCAGACCGGGTGCCGATCAATATAGCGCTTCTGTTTTCGAGAACGGATGCCCATGCCTGAATTTTCTCTGTATCGTTGAGTGACGAATGGTGCTGGCATAGTGTCCGGGCCGGAAGATGTCTCTGGAATCTGGCCAGGGTTTGCGGTGTCAGATTGATTTCCGGCAGTAATATCAATATTTGCTGGTTGGCCCGACAGGCTTCGTGAGCCAGCTCGATGTAAACCTCCGTTTTGCCACTGCCGGTGACGCCTTGCAGCAGGAAAATGGAAAACCTCCCTGCTTTTTTTGTGATTTGAGTCAGTGCCTCTTTTTGTTCTTCCCGAAGAACGGTTTGTGTGCCGGTTTGAATCCCGGGGTGTGTGACTTCCCGTTGGGTTGCCAACCCCTTTTTTTCCAAAGCTTTCAGGTTGGCCAGAGTAAATCCGTGGTGTTTGACTTCGTCAGGTGACAGGCCGCCCTTGTTTCGCACCAGCAATGCCAGTAACGCCTGTTGTCTTTTGGCGTTGGCTCCGGGCTTGCCTTGTTGTTCCGGTGTCGCTTGCCATACGGTGGGGACAGGGGGCAGCATCAATGCGGTGCCCTTTTTGACAGGGGGCGGGAGGCTTTGCATGATGGCATCCCCGATGGGGTGGTGATAATAACCTGATGCCCACTCCAGCAGTTCCAGAGTGATTTCAGGTACGATGGGCCGCGTGTCGAGCACGTCAATAATCGACTTGAGCTTGTTGACAGGGTGGCTGGAATGGTCGGTGACCCGGACGATCAGGCCGATCCGTTTTTTCTGATGCCCGAAGGGAACGGTCACCCTTCTTCCCGCCAACCTTCCTGTCAACGAAGAGGTTGGTGGCCGGTCTGGCAACAGGTATTCGAACAGCCGGTTGACCGGTGTCGCAATTGCGATGTGAGCGACCAGAATGCGACCCGGGTCGGGCAGTTGATGATTCGGTTGATGATCCATTTGGTTTTTCTGGTTGCGATTCGTGTGAATTGTGATATTATCTTGCGCCCTTGTCCAGGGTGGGCCTTGTGGCGCACCTTAAATATAAGTTCATTGTGCTGATCTGCCATCTGTTATCGGGTCTGTCCGGTATAGACGATGTGAGCGCAGAGGCATGTAATATTGCAGAATTTGCGGTGCCGGGCAAGTTTCCGGTAGCGGCAAAATAATGAGGTTTGCGATGAAAGAAGGTATCCACCCCAAATATCAGGAAATTACAGCAACCTGCAGTTGTGGCAATGTGGTAACAACCCGATCTACAGTCTGTAAGGATCTCCACCTGGATGTATGCTCTGCATGCCATCCGTTTTATACCGGCAAGCAGAAAGTTATGGATACCGGCGGTCGTATCGATAAGTTTAACAAGCGTTTCGGCGGCAGGCTTGGCAAGAAATAGATTGCTGTCTCATTTGGTCTCAGGTAGAGAAATGAATATAAAAAGGGTGCTGGATTGCAGTGCCCTTTTTTATTACCCGGTTTTTTGTCAGAAAGTTATGCGACGTGTTTTGTTTGCCTTTTTGCTTGTCCTGGTGTCTGTGGCGTCGGCACAGGCCAGGCAGCTTGATTTTTGTGGTCATTCTTTTGAGGCCGACCCCTTCCGTGTCAGGACGGTTCTGGATGGCGACACCCTGGTTCTGGCTGATGGCAGAGTGGTGAGGTTGATTGGTGTAAACACGCCGGAATTAAACAAGAAGAAAAAAGGCAAAAAGAAAAAGCGGTCGGAGCCTTACGCGAAGCAGGCGAAAAAGTATGTTGCTGCCCTGATTGGAAAAAATAACCCGGTTTACCTGTATGAGCCGGGTGATGAAAAAGATAAATACGGGAGGTCTTTGGCCCATGTTTTTTTGTTGGATGGCCGAAGTCTTGCCAATGAATTACTTGATGCCGGCCTGGCTTTTCGTATCGCATTTGATTCCGGTGCATTATTTCAGTCCTGTTATGAAGAGGCCGAGCACCGCGCCAGAAGTGCCTCGGCCCGCATATGGTCCAGCCGCTTTTGGCAGCATAATGCCAAAAACAAACCGGCAAAGACGGGCTTTACTCTCTTGTCCGGGCGGGTTTCTTCAGTTTCCCGCTCCCGGAGGGCTGTCTGGATATCTCTCGGCAAATATGTGGTGCTGAAGTTGCCCGAATCCGCGATGGCTGGCCGGAACCTGAACAAGGTGATCGAGCGGGGTAACTGTTTGGAAGCCAGGGGTTGGCTGGTTCAACGCAGCCTTTCCAGGTCACAGAAAAAACGCGGGTTTGCTCCCTATATTCTGCCGATTACGCATCGTTCCATGGTTTCCGCCTCTTCAGAAGGTTGTGATTGATCAACCGCCATGCCTATACTATTTTGAGCCGAAATTTCGGCTTTCCCTTGAGACTTCTTTTCAAACGAGTGATAATGGACTCACGTTTTGCATAGCCAGTAAAATCAGGAAGTAACAGGTAGCTGTTCACCCGCCCACGGTATGAATACCGGAGGCGTGAGCGGGTACGGCAAATACAGAAGTAAGGTAGAATCAGGTATTTCAATTGGCGGTAAGCTGGCCAATTGGAGATGAAGTTCATTTATTGGAAAAAACGGAATAGTTGCGATGTCTGAAGATATGAAGCAAGCGGCGCTCGATTATCACGCGAGTCCTAAAGCAGGTAAAATCAGTGTAGAAATCACCAAGCCGACACAAACCTCCCGGGATTTGTCTTTGGCTTACAGCCCCGGTGTGGCAGAGCCTGTACGTGAAATTTCAAAAGATCCTGAAAATGCATACCGCTATACAGCCAAAGGTAACCTGGTCGCGGTGATATCAGACGGTAGTGCAATTCTGGGGCTGGGTAATCTTGGCCCGTTGGCCAGTAAGCCGGTTATGGAAGGAAAGGGCGTTTTATTCAAGCGGTTTGCGGGAATTGACGTGTTTGATATCGAAGTTGACTCTGAAAGCCCGCAGGCTTTTATTGATACCGTAACCAGAATTGCCGATACCTTTGGCGGTATCAACCTTGAAGATATCAAGGCACCGGAGTGTTTTGAAATCGAGCGGGTGCTGATCGAGCAGTGTAATATTCCTGTATTCCATGATGACCAGCATGGTACTGCCATTGTTACTGCCGCGGGCATGATCAACGCCCTTGAGCTTCAGGGCAAGTCCATTGAAGATGCGACCGTGGTTTGTTTGGGAGCGGGTGCAGCAGCGGTTGCATGTATGAAGCTGCTGATCAGCTGTGGAGCCAGGCAGGAAAACATTATGATGCTGGACCGAAAGGGTGTGATTCACTCCGGTCGGGATGATTTGAATCAATACAAGGCCATGTTCGCGATTGATACCGACAAGCGGACACTGGCAGATGCCTGTGATGGTGCAGATGTGTTTGTCGGATTGTCCGGGCCGGATCTGTTGAGCGCGGATATTCTTAAAACCATGGCACCGAATCCGGTTATCTTTGCCTGCTCGAACCCTGACCCGGAAATCAAACCGGAGTTGGCTCTCGCCACTCGTGATGACCTGATTATGGCGACCGGGCGTTCTGACTATCCCAACCAGGTCAACAACGTGTTGGGCTTCCCTTTCATTTTCAGAGGAGCCCTGGATGTGCGGGCGACTTCAATCAATGAAGAGATGAAAGTGGCAGCCGTTCATGCCATCAAGGATCTGGCCAAGCAGCCTGTGCCTCAAGAGGTTGTGGATGCCTATGGAGGCGAAGCCCTTGAGTATGGAAAGGATTACATTATTCCCAAGCCTCTGGATTCAAGGTTGTTGACTGATGTATCTGCGGCGGTGGCGAAAGCGGCGGTTGATTCCGGAGTGGCACGCTTCCCGTATCCGGAACACTACCCGCTGAAATCGGTAGATGAGATCAAGTAGTTCTGTGCCAGACACAGATAAAAAAACCCGCGAATTGCGGGTTTTTTTATGCCTGATTGACGGCTTCTTTTTCTGCCGGAGAAGCAGTCCCGGGGAGGCAACCTACTGAAAGATATCCTCCAGTAACGCATCATTGGAGTCATTGTTATCGTCTGTGGCGATAGTCTTTACGGGCAAATAGGGCATGTCCGGTACGTTTTCCTTCCTGAAAATTTCGAATATGGAGTTCGGGTCGTCTGCAGTGGTTCGCAAACCTGAATCGGTATTTATTTTCGCTGTTACCATGTCGGCGGGTGGTTTCATGTGAAAGAGCGGGCGGTCTTTCAGTGCACTCTGCATGTAGTCGATCCAGATGGGGAGGGCTGCAGTCGCGCCAAATTCTTTCCTTCCCAGTGTTTCGGGTTGATCAAATCCGACCCAGACCGTTGTGGCGATATTGCCACCAAACCCGGAAAACCACGCATCCTTTTGATCGTTGGTTGTGCCTGTTTTTCCGGCAATATCTGATCTTTTCAATGATTTCGCTTTTCGCCCTGTGCCTTTTACTATTACATCCTTCAGCATGGAGTGCATGATATAGATGGCACGCTCGTTGGCTATTCTGGGGGCAATGCGCTCCCCGATTTTTTGTACGGAGAGATCGTCCTTCGCCTGACGGTTGGTGGCGGCTGCGGCTGTGCTGTCTGCTATTGATGGGAGCTGATAGGGAAGTTTGGAGGGAGTACCCTCACAATTTTCACATTTCTCGCACTGTTCACGCTTTTTACACAGGGTTAACGGGGTATGGGAGAAGATAGTGTTGCCATTACTGTCGAGTATGTGGTGGATAAAAAAGGGCTCGACATAATAGCCGCCGTTGGCGATGATGGCGTAACCCCGCGCGACAGACAAGGGCGGCATGGCGGCACTTCCCAGTGCCAGAGAGAGGTCATTCGGGAGTTGCGATGTATCAAAGCCGAACCGGGAGACGTAGTCGAGCGTCTGTTTTACGCCGGTATTTTTCAGCAATCTGATCGATACCAGGTTTCGCGACTGGTAAAGCGCTTTTCTCAAGCGAGTGGGGCCAAAGAACTTCCCGCCGGAATTTTCCGGGCGCCAGGTTGCTTCCAGTTTTCGGTCGCTGAACACGATGGGAGCGTCATTGATAAGGGTGGCGGCAGTAGCGCCCTTTTCAATGGCGGCCAGGTAAATAAACGGCTTGAAGTTGGAGCCGGGTTGTCGGTTGGCCTGTATAACCCGGTTGTATTTGCTTTGATAAAAGCTGTAGCCACCGACCAGAGCATGAATTGCTCCATTGTCGGGGTTCAATGAAACTATGGCCGCTTGTGCGTCAGGTAATTGTGCCAACTCCCAGGTTTCGGGTTGAGCCGGGTCATTTTCTGTTGTGATTGGCTTCCGGGGTTCTTCTGGAGACGGGTGGCGTAAATATACGATGTCGCCGATGGCGAATACATCACTCGGGCTGTTAATTTCCGGGCCAAGCTGATCGACGGTCAGGTAACGCCTGGCCCATTTTACCGATTCGAGCGGAATGGCTGCCTGCCGACCGTTTTCGAATGTGGCCATCGCCCGGCTTTTGGATAGCGAAGTGATTGCGGCAGGTGTCAGCCCGTTGTAAGCGGGCGTCTGATTCAACCTTGCCTCCAGTTGTACCGGGTCTTCGAGTTCGGCTTCAGACAGTGTGCTTACCGGCCCTTTGTAGCCATGTCGCTGGTCGTATTGCTCCAATCCTTTGATGACCGCCCGGTTCGCTGATTCTTGCAGTTTGCTGTCGATGGTAAGGTAAACCTGATAGCCCTTTTCGTAGACTTCTTCGCCATACTCTTTCAGCATTTGTTTGCGAGCCATCTCCGCGAGCCAGGGGGCCTCCAGTTCGGGGTTGGAGCCGTGATAACTGGCTGTGAGGGGGGAACTGACTGCCTCCCCGTATTCTTCTTCACTGATAAAGGACAGTTCCTTCATTCGCAATAAAATCCAGTTTCTGCGAGCAAGGGATCTGTCCGGGTTGGCTATCGGGTTATACAGTGAGGGGGCTTTGGGGAGGCCGGCAATCATCGCCATTTGCGCTACGGTGAGCTGATCAATCGGCTTGCCGTAGTAGACTTCGGACGCGGCACCGATTCCATAGGCCCGATTGCCCAGATAAATCTTGTTGAAGTAAAGTTCGAGAATTTCCTCTTTGGTCAGCTCCTGCTCTATCTGAAATGACAGGAGTATTTCATTGAACTTTCGCGTAAAGGTTTTTTCCCGGCTCAGGAAGAAATTCTTGGCGACCTGCATGGTTATCGTGCTGCCACCAGATTGAATTCTGCCGGTAGTGACCAGTTCCACTGTCGCTCTCACCAGACCCTTGATGTCAACACCCTGGTGACTGTAAAAGCGATTGTCCTCGGCGGCAATAAAGGCGCGCTTGAGTTGTTCGGGCACCTGGGTCATGGCAATTGGAATGCGCCGCTTTTCCCCGAATTCCGAGATCAATTTTCGGTCGCTGGAGTAGATTCGAAGGGGGACCTGCAGTTGTGTTGTGCGCAATTGATCCACGTCCGGCAGTTTTGGTGCCAGGTACAAGTAGATGCTCGATGCGATCACCCCGCCGGTAAACAAACCGAGAAGAATACCCCATCCCAAAAAACGCGAAAAGCTCACAAAATAACTCATCTTTTTCCTGACAACTAAAAAATATAGGTCTATTATTTAAGAGACCGCCCTAACCCGGCATAATTATACGCGTTTTTTCTTTGACGATTAGGTGGTTATCCATTTTTTTTAATTAAATTTACAAGATGTAAAACAACTGAAGATTACTTCAATAGGTGCAGGGTTCCTCGTGTTTGGATTATTTGGGAAAAAAGAGACATCACTATTGGGTATCGATATCAGCTCCACTTCTGTGAAGTTACTTGAACTGAGCAAAAGTGGCAATCGGTTTAAGGTGGAAAGCTACGGTGTCGAGCCGCTCCCGCCCAATGCAGTGGTAGAAAAGAATATCAGTGATGCTGAAGTGGTCGGTGAGGTTGTTCGCAAGGTCGTAACCAAAGCACGTACCGGTACCAAACTGGGTGCTGTCGCCGTTGCCGGTTCGGCGGTGATAACCAAGACCATACAAATGACCTCGGGGTTGAGTGATTCCGAGATGGAAAGCCAGATCAATGCGGAGGCAGATCAGTACATCCCCTACCCCCTGGACGAAGTGGCTATTGATTTTGAAGTGCTGGGTCCCTCTGAACACAATCCCGAGCAGGTTGATGTGCTGCTGGCGGCCTGTCGAAGGGAGAATGTCGAGATGCGAGAGGACTCGCTGGAGATTGGCGGTATCACGACAAAAATTGTTGATGTTGAAGCCTATGCAATGGAAAGAGCCTTTTCTCTTTTGGAGTCGCAACTGGAAGAAACCGGAGAAGAGCAGACTGTCGCGATAGTGGATATGGGTGCAACGATGACAACCCTGAGTGTGCTGGTCGACGGCAAGACAATTTATACCCGGGAACAGTTATTTGGCGGCCGGCAACTCACCGAAGAGATTCAGCGCAGGTATGGCCTGTCCCAGGAAGAGGCAGGACTGGCCAAAAAACAGGGCGGGTTGCCGGATGATTATGAGCAGGAGGTGCTGGGGCCTTTCAGGGAAGCGGTAGTGCAGCAGGTGGCGAGATCACTCCAGTTCTTTTTTTCCTCAAGCCAGTACAATGAAGTGGATTATGTCATTCTTGCAGGTGGCACTGCCTCGATTCCCGGAATTGCCGAGTTGGTACAGGAAAAGGTGGAGACGACAACGGTGGTGGCAAATCCCTTTGCAGATATGGTACTCAGTACCAAAGTCAATGCATCTGCTTTAAGTAATGATGCTCCCTCCCTGATGATCGCCTGCGGATTGGCGATGAGGAGTTTCGACTGATGGCAATGATTAACCTCAGGCCGTGGCGTGAAGAGCTGCGAGCGGAGAAGCAAAAGCAGTTTATAACCATGCTGGTGGCAACGGTTATTATTGCCGGCGGGTTAGGTTTTCTTTGGCTGAATTATGTGGAGTCCGAGATCACCTATCAGAATAGCCGTAATGCCTATATTGAGGCGGCAACCAGGCAGCTTGACAAGAAAATTGTCGAGATATCGGATCTGCGTAAAAAGAAAAGCCGGTTAATTGCAAGAATGAAGGTAATTCAGGATCTTCAGGGAAAACGCCCTGTCATTGTGCGGGTTTTCGACGAAATGGTGCGAACATTGCCTGACGGTCTGTATTACACTTCGTTGTCTGCCCGAAATGGAAATCTGTCCATATCAGGTATTGCCGAGTCCAATAACAGAATATCCGGTTTGATGAGAACTTTTGAAGCTTCTGACTGGTTTGGCGAGCCTAATCTTTCATCAGTGGCTGCAGCCTCCTCTGATTCGCCGGAGATGAATGCTTTCAGTCTGACTGTTCCTCAAACCACTCCGGCGGACAAAAATGTCAAGAGCAAGTAAATCAAGTATAAGTAAATCAAGGGTAAGCCGGTCAGGGGCAGCCGGATCGGGAGTAACCGGAAACGGTTTTTTGCGTCAAACTGTAGCGTGCGAAAGGGCAAGGTAAAATGAGTCTGTCAGATTCGGTAGAAGGTTTAAAGAACTTTGATGTCAATGATCTTGATTTTAATAATGCGGGTTCATGGCCTGCTCTGGTAAAGTTGTTTGTTTTTCTGATTGTGTTCTCTCTTATTTTGGGAGGGGTGTACTGGTTTTATGTGAAAGATCAGTATCTGGCTCTGGATACCGTGGTTGCCAAAGAAGTGGATCTGAAGAAAGAATACCAGGACAAGGCGTACAAGGTTGCGAACCTGGACATCTATCGTGAGCAAATGAACGAAATGGAAAGAACCTTTGGCGAGCTGCTTAAACAGCTTCCCGGCGACACAGAAGTCCCCGGCCTTCTGGAGGATATTACCAATACGGGGCTGGGCAGTGGTTTGGACATTTCTTCCATTACTCTCAAGCCTGAAGTGTCTCGGGAGTTCTATGTCGAGTTGCCGATTAATATTGTTGCCCTGGGCACATACCATGATCTGGCCAGTTTTGTGAGTGGCGTGGCCAGCCTGCCTCGTATTGTCACGCTGCATGATTTTTCCATTTCGCCCGCATCCGGGGATACAGAAATGTTGACACTCAATATTTTGGCCAAAACTTACCGTTACAAGTCAGGAGGCTAATTCGTGACCAGGGTGAAATATCAGTTAATCATTGCGGCGGCTTTGTTTACCATGTTGGCTGGATGTAGCACGAATCGTGGTTTTGAAGACCTGGACGAATTCATTGCCGAGGCCGACAAAAAAAAGGGCGGGCCGGTCGAGCCGCTGCCTGTCTTTGAGGCTTACGAAGCATTTACTTACAGTGCTGCGGCACGAAGGGCGCCATTCAGTCCTCCTGTGGCGATTGATCTGGAAGAGCGGCAGCAGCCCGAGTCGAATGTGAAACCGGACTTTGACAGACCGAAAGAGTTGCTGGAATCATTTCCGGTGACTTCTCTCAAACTGGTGGGTTCATTAAAAAGGTCGGATAGCGGGCCTCTGTTTGCCTTGATCAGCGATGATGCGGGAGGAATTCATCGGGTGAAGGAAGGGCAGTACATGGGCAAGAACCATGGCAAGGTAGTTCGCGTCAATGAGGCCAGCATTAACCTGATCGAAATAGTAACCAATGGCCATGGGGGGTGGTTGGAAAGACCTCGTACATTGGCTTTGGATGAACCAGGGCAGTAAGCCTGAAAAGGGGAGCAAGATGAATAAGTACGTTAAAAAACTCTCGACCAGGAAGCTGGTAAAGATGATGTTTTCCAGGGCCGGATGGTGTGTCCTCGCTTTATGTCTGGGTAGTGTTTTGCCAGCGCAGGCAATGGCTTCGGTATTGAGTGATATCAGCTTTGCTTCTTTGCCCGGAGATAAAACAGAGATTCGTCTTGATTTTGATGGTGTGCCACCATCGCCACAAGGGTATACGATTGAACGGCCTGCGCGAATTGCCGTCGATTTTGTCGGAGCGTCGAGCGGTTTGCAGTCGAAGCACCATACACTGGGTGCGGGTAACGCGAAAAGTCTGACAGTGATTGAAGCCAGGGATCGAATCAGACTGGTCGTGAATATGGTGGAACTGGTTCCCTATCATACTCGTCGGGAAGGCAATTCTGCCATCATCGTGATCGGTTCCGATCAGCTTGCTTCTTCAGGGCAGGCCTCGGGAGTGGGCACGGACAGCTTCCAGGTGCCGGGTATCGCTCCCCCTGAAGGAAACTCTCTCAGTAACATCGACTTTAAACGGGGTGACAAGGGCGATGGCCAGGTTGTGCTGACCCTCACCGAACCGAATGTTGATGTGGATATGTCTGAAGTCGCAGGGAATATTCGCCTGGAGTTCAAGGGGGTGAAACTGCCTCGGGAGCTTCAGAAAAGGTTTGATGTGACGGATTTTGCCACTCCTGTGAAGCGGATTGATGCAACAGTTCAAAACGGCAACGCAGTGATTATGATAAAGCCGGACGGGTTTTATGACTATCTGGCGTATCAGGCAGAGAATGAATTTACTGTCAGTGTCGAGAAATTGAGCAAGGAAGAGGCGGATGAGCGGCGCAAGGAAAAGTTTCCCTATTCAGGTGAAAAGCTCTCGCTTAACTTTCAGGATATTGAAGTTCGCTCTGTGTTGCAGTTAATCGCCGACTTCACCGGGCTTAACCTGGTGGCCAGTGATTCGGTCGGGGGCACCATTACCCTGAGACTGCAGAAGGTGCCATGGGATCAGGCGCTGGAGTTAATCCTCAAAACGAAAGGCCTGGACAAGCGAAAGGTGGGTAATGTGCTGATGGTGGCTCCGGCCAGAGAGATTGCCCAGAGAGAAAAACTGGAACTTGAGGCATCGAAGCAAGTGAAAGAGCTTGCGCCGGTTACCCTGGAGTTGATACAGGTGAACTATGCAAAAGCCGCGGATATCGTGGGCCTGCTTCAGGCTGACAGGGAGCTGATTTCGTCCAGGGGATTCATTTCTTCTGATGTCAGAACGAATACGATCAGTGTCAGAGAGACAGCCGATAAAATGGAGCAGATTCGGAGATTGGTTGCAAGGTGGGATGTCCCCGTCCGGCAAGTGTTGATTGAGGCAAGAATTGTCAAGGCCAGTACGGATATTTCCCGCGACCTGGGTGTGAAATGGGGAGGAGCATACGCCAGAGCCAAGGGCGATAGCCTGTACAGCGTTGGCGGTTCCCAGAAGTCTGTTATTGATGTGAATAACAATATTGTTGGTGGCAGCAGGGCAGTGGTTCCTTTTCCTGACGCACTGGTGGTTGACCTCGGGGTTTCCAAGCGCAGTGCCTCGTCTATCTCCATTGGTTACCAAAACGACCAGATGCTGTTAAATATGGAGCTTTCGGCTCTGGAAGTGGATGGTAAGGGAGAAATCATTGCCCAGCCTAAAATTGTCACCGCAGACAGGCGGGTGGCCAGTATCAAGTCCGGTGAAGAAATTCCCTATCAGGAGGCTTCATCCAGCGGGGCAACTTCGGTGTCCTTTAAAGAGGCAGCCTTGTCTCTGGAAGTCACGCCGCAGATTACTCCCGATGATAAAATTATTATGGATTTGAAAATTAACCAGGACTCCAGAGGAACGGTCACGGAAGGTGTACCCAGTATTGTTACCAATGAAATTGAGACTCAGGTGCTGGTTGCCAATGGTGAAACCATTGTACTTGGCGGAATTTTCGAGTCAGAAAATTCAACCACTGTAACCAAAACCCCGTTTTTGGGTGATCTGCCCTATATCGGCTCCCTGTTTACCAAGACTGAAGATATCGATAATCGGGCCGAGCTGTTGGTATTCATTACTCCCAAGTTGCTGAAGAACAGCCTGGTGGGCAACTGATCTGGCTGTTCATCTTGTCTGGCTGGCTGCTCAGGGTAGAGGGAGCCCGCTTCCGGGGTGTGCGTGTCGGCCTCAAATTCAAACCGCAAACCTGAATGATCAGGTTTGCGTAACGGTGACAGAGCGGTCAATGTAGCCGTGCCTGACAAGAAAGTCGATAATGACCAAATTGCAGTTGCTTTTGAAACGATTCGTGTCCCTGACTATTTCAGCCACCTCTTCGACAGGCAAAAGCGCAAAGCTCTCCACCTCGCCATCCTGGCAAACCGGAGTGAAAGACTCGGGTAACTCCAGATCGTAGCAAAACAGGCAATCCGGTTTCAGGCCTTTTTCGATTTCAACACAGTAGCGGATTGAGCCCGTCGGACGAATCAAATGAATCAGGGAATCCGGAACGGATGCCTCCTCCCGGCACTCTTTTGCAATGTTATCCTCCAGAGTAATTCCGTAAGGCAGCCCGCCTGCAACCATATTGTCCAGCTTGCCAGGGAATGTGCCTTTGTTTTTCGAACGGGTGGCGATCCACAGGTAGAGTCGATCATTCTTTTTTACATACCCGTTCAGGTGTTGCCCCCAGGCTTTGATTCCGTAGTAGGGCACTGCTGACCGGTCGATAACCAGCCAGGCAGGTTGCTCGAATTCATTCTTGACCGGGTACTGTTCCCCATGCGTCTGGTTGATCACCCCGCAGGAGACCAATTCCCGGTTGATTTCTGCAAGCAGATGGCTGCTTGCCTCGAAATCAACGGCACCATCCTCCGAGCCAGTATTCATAACAACGTGACTGTCGGTCACCTTGAAGACAGAGGGCCATTGTGCCAATTCTTCGGCAAACTGATGTTTGACATGACCAATACATTGTTTGCCGATGTGTAATGATTTGAAGTGGCTCGGGTCAAAGCCGTTACATTCGTTGATTCTATCCTGGTAGCTCATTGCTGCTGTGAGTCCGTTGGGTGGCAGAAGAAGAGGTGACAGATTGTACAGATCAATCAGCGCCCTGCCTGAAGAGCAGAGGTTGCCCCCCAGGCTGGTCTGGCCTTGATCCACCGATCAGGCAAGGATTATAAAATCCAGGCTAAAACCACCAGTGCAATTACTGCGGTGTAGGGGTAGGCTACGGTAGGCCTGATCGCATTGGCAATGTACTCCAGAACAAGTTCAAAGGTGTCGCCACGATTGTCCTGCCAACCCGAGTACAAATGATAGGCGGGGGTCTGGTCAGATGCTTGTGACAGCGCTTGCTCAATTTGCTGAATCCTGTTTTCAAGTCGGCTTTGGCCGGTTCGCCAGATGCCTTCCTGTAACCAGAGAACGAGCAGGAGACAAAAAAGCCAGAGCGTGCTCATGGGAGTGAGCAGATAAACAATAACGAGAATAAAAGCGGCAACTTTAAATATCAGGGCAAGTTTTTCGCAGTTTTCTATCGATGCGTGTAACGCAGCCCACTCGGTTTCATAGCAGGCAGAATCGAAATGGCAGGTGGAATCCAGGCTGTTGTCCGTGTTGGTTGCGGGATTGGTTTCGGGTCTGGTTTGGGTGTCAGTCATTTCAGGTGCTCCGTTTTTTAAGGTTCGGGTTTGTTATCACATCTATCTTTTTTATCGATGTTTTACTAACTTGCAAACATATGGCGCGAGCTGATAAAACACTGTCATTCACTTGGCCCCGGCCGCCAGTTTATTCAGCACTTTCGCAGCGGAAAATAAACCGAAAGTCGCTGTCACTGTAGTGGCGGCGCCAAAGCCACTGGCGCAATCCAGTCGTACCGGCCCGTCTTGTACGGGTTTTTGCTGGCAAACACTGCCATCGGGCTGTGGGTATTTGACCTGTTCAGTGGAAAAAATGCAATCAATGCCGAACTTGCGTTTCGGATTTTTGCTGAACCCGTACTCTTTGCGCAATTTTGATCTGACTTTAGCCAATAACGGGTCGTGACGGGTACGGGTCAGGTCGGCAATCTGGATCTGAGTCGGGTCGGACTGGCCACCGGCACCGCCAGCGACCACCAGCGGAATTTTGTTTCTTTTGCAATGTGCCACCAGAGCAGTTTTTGCCTTGATACTGTCAATGGCATCAATCACGTAGTTGAAGTTCCCGGTGATGCGGTCGAGATTCTTTTCAGAAATAAACATCATCTCGGTGTAAACCTGGCATTCCGGATTAATTGCGTTGATGCGCTCGGCCATCGCCCCGGTTTTCGGTTTGCCTATGTGCCCGTCCATAGCATGAATTTGACGGTTAATGTTGGAAACACAAATATCATCCATATCAATCAGGGTGATTTTACCAATACCCGAGCGCGCCAACGCCTCTGCTGCCCAGGAACCAACGCCGCCGATCCCGATGACGCAGACATGGGATTGCCTGAATCGCTCCAACGCAGCGTTGCCGTATAAACGTCGGATACCGCCAAACCTGAACGTGAAATCGGATTCGGACATGATGTGTATTGCCACCTTTGATAGTAGGTTCTACCCCGTTTTCAGACCAGGGTTCGGTACAGCCGGCCAATTGAAGGGCTGACATTTTCCTTTTGTACAGGTAGTGTGGCTCCTGGATTCATCAATACTGATAAGGAAAAAGTCAAATGGATCATGATCAGAACTTTAAAAACCTGATTGTCGATTATCCGAAACAGGCGCTCGAATTCTTCGCAGCAGACGAAGTCTGCCCATTGGACGATACAGTAAAAATCACTCCCGTTCGCCAGGAACAACTCAAAAACCGATTGGGCGATCGTTTTCGGGAACTGGATGTGCCTCTGCTCGTAGAGTGGCCGAATGGTCATCGTGAGGCACTGTTATTTGCCGTGGAAGAGCACACCGACCCTCGCCGCTTTTCGATTCACCGGATTGCCCATTACTGCCTGGATCTTGCCGAGATGTTTGATACCCGGCGAGTAGTGCCTGTCGTGATTTTTCTCAATCAAAATCAATGCCCCGGGGAGTTGCGCATTGGCGGTGACAGGGTGGACTATCTCGAATTCCGGTACCTCGCCTGTCACCTGAAGCAGCGCATCGCAGAAGATTACCGTCAAAGCGACAACATTATCGCCCGTCTGAATTTACCCAATATGGCATGGCGACCGGAACAAAAGGTGGATGTGTATGCCTGGGCCATTCAGGGGTTGCTGGAGCTTGAACCCGACCTTGAAAAGCAGCTAAAGTATGTGGACTTTATCGACATTTATATTCCGCTGATATTCCGCTGAACGATAATGAAAAACGACTGTATCAACAACGATACCCGGAGGAGCACAACGTAATGATGGGCTTTGCAGAGAGATTCAGAGAGGAAGGCATGCAGCAGGGTATGCAACAAGGCATGCAGCAGGGTATGCAACAAGGCATAGAGCAGGGTATGCAACAAGGCATAGAGCAGGGTATGCAACAAGGCATGCAGCAGGGTATGCAACAAGGCATAGAGCAAGGTATGCAGCAAGGCATACAGGAAGGCATGCAACAGGGTATGCAACAAGGCATGCAACAAGGTATCGAACAGGGTGTGCAGCAGGGAATTGATCAAGGTGTAAAGCTGGGTGAAGCGACATTGCTTCGTGCGTTGCTGGAAAAACGGTTTGGCACTTTACCTGACTGGGCAGATCAAAAATTAAACGGCTCTACCACTAAAGAGCTGGAGTTGTGGGCAGAAAGGATTCTTGATGCCGAAAACCTGGATACCTTTTTTGATTAGTTTGTACCTGAACGCAATTTTCCGGGGGCGAAAGCCCCTTTTTATATTTCCGGGCCCTTGCCCGCAGCACTCTCGCATTTATCTGGTAAAGCGTATGATTTAATCTGGCTGAAAAGTCTCCCGGGTCATTCCAGATAGGTGTACCCTTTGAGTCCTTCGGCAACGGCTTTTAAAATCAGCGATTTGTCAGTCCCGGTCAAATCCGTCAGGGACAGGGTTTGCCGGAAAGAGGCCACGAGCTGATCCGGCTCGAACTTGACATACCTTAATACATCATCGACCGTATCCCCCCTGATCGGGTGCCTGAATTGATAGCCGCCATCGTCCGTCATCACGACATCAATCGAGTTGGTGTCGCCAAACAGGTTGTGCATGTCGCCGAGAATTTCCTGATAGGCACCGGTCAGGAAAAAACCCAGCAGATAAGGGCCCTGTTCGGGAGGAAGTGGCAACGGCAGCGTCGTGTCGATACCGAGTTCATCCACATAATGGTCGATCCGGCCATCCGAGTCGCAAGTCACGTCCTGAAGCACTGCCCGCTGTGTGATGGGCGTATTCAGGTTCTGCAACGGAAGAATCGGAAAAATCTGGTCGATGCCCCATACATCCGGCAAGGATTGAAACAGGGATAAATTGACAAACAGCTTGTCGGCCAGTTTCTCGTTTAATTCATCAGACACTTCCCGATGGGCCCGAACCTCTTTGGACAGGGCATCCCGCACCAGAATACAGATGGCCTGGTAAATGCGTTCCGCCCGGGCTTTTTGCTGTAAACCGAGCGAGCCATTATTGAACAGGGTGTTTACATCGGTGATGGCATGGGCAGCCTCATGGTAGATTTCAATCACCGCCCGTTGACTGTTTTTTGATGTCAGAAGCCGGTAATCCGCCCACAGGTTTTGCAGGGGGGGCGGGTCATCCGGGGCAGGGGCCGACGGTGTGCCCGGCTCGATACGCTCGATATCAATGACATTGGTGATCAACACCGCATGGTGTGCAGTTAGCGCCCGGCCGCTTTCGCTGATAATGTCCGGGTGCGGAGTGCCGGTAGCCACGCACTCATCCCGCAACGTGGTGATCACAGTGCGGGCGTAATCCGCAATACTGTAATTGATCGAACAGGCAGAGCGGGAGCGGGTGCCCTCGTAGTCAACACCCAGCCCGCCACCAATGTCCACGGTGTTGACAGGTACGCCTGATGCCCTGAGCTGGCTGTAATAACGGGCGCACTCCCTTAATCCGTTTTGAATGTCCCGGATATTGCCGATCTGGGAACCCAGGTGGAAATGAAGCAGTTCCAGGGTGTTTTCTGCACCGGCTTTTTTTAATGTCTCGATGGTTTTTAATAACTGGCCGGGGGACAGGCCAAACTTGGATTTTTCGCCCCCGGTGTTTTGCCAGTTTCCCTTGCCAATGCTGGAAAGACGAACCCGCACACCCAGTTTGGGGGTAACCGCCAATGCCGTTGACTCTTCGAGGATCAATGGCAGCTCATTTGACTTCTCGATCACAATGAAAACCCGAAAGCCCATTTTAATCCCCAGTAACGCCAGGCGAATATACTCCCTGTCCTTGTAGCCATTGCAGACAATCACCGAGCCGGGTTTTTCAGTCAGGGCCAGCACCGCCAGCAGTTCCGGTTTGCTGCCCGCTTCAAGGCCGATTTGGCCACGGTCAGCCGCCGGTTGTGTACTGATGATTTCTTCAACCACCCGGCGCTGCTGGTTGACCTTGATCGGGTAAACCACAGAATAGTTGCCCTGGTAAGACTGTTCCCGAGCCGCCTGGTTGAAAGCATTGCACAGGGTATTCACCCGGTCATGGAGAATTTCGCTGAAACGAACCAGTACAGGTAACCCCAACGCTTCATTTTTCAGTGCCTTTACCAGGGATGGCAGGTTGATGCTGATATGATCCTGCTTCCGGTGAGGGCGAATGATGACATCTCCATCGGGGTCGATATCAACGTAATCATCACTCCAATAGGGAATATTGTATTGTGCTCTGGCTTTTTTGTACCACTCGGCGGTCATGGTATTTGGTATCCGAAAAGGGCGATTTGGTGGTGTTTTTACTTCGGCTTGCGGGTCGAAGTGTCCGAGCCGGGAATTTTACCTGTTGTACCCTGTTCGAAACAGTGTTTTAGGAAGTAAAATCGCACACACAGAATTGCTCAGGCTATTTGGGGCAACAGCGAATGAGTTCGCGAGAAAATGAATGAATATGAGAGAAGGTGAATGAGTATGGGAGAAGGTGAATGAGCAAGTCAGAAGACAGGAATACGGGAAGCGGCTGGTTTACCGAGGTGTTTCAGGATCAGGGAACGGCATTCGGGCTTGAGATTAACAAAAAACTGCATGAAGAAACCAGTGACTATCAACACCTTGAAATCTATGAGACCAGAACCTTTGGTAATCTGATGGTGATTGATGGTTGTGTAATGCTGACTGACCGGGATAACTACCTGTATCACGAAATGATGTCTCACCCGGCCCTGTTTAGCCATAAAGACCCCAAAAAAGTCGTTATCATTGGTGGCGGTGACTGTGGCACCCTGAAAGAAGTGCTCAAACATCCGGGTGTGGAAGAAGTCTGGCAAGTAGACATTGACGAAAGGGTGACGCGACTGGCAGAGCGCTATTTCCCCGATCTGTGTACGTCAAATGCAGATCCGCGAGCGAATCTGGTGTTTGGTGACGGCATCAAGTGGATGGCCAATGCCCTGCCAGACTCCATTGATGTGATTATCATTGACTCCACTGACCCGGTGGGGCCGGCGGAGGGGCTGTTTGCCGTCGATTTTTACCGGAACTGCTATGTTGCGCTGAAAGAGGGCGGGGTGATGGTTCAGCAGAGCGAGTCGCCGCTACTGCACACGGAGACCATTATCAAAAAAATTCATCAGGACATGAAACAGGTCGGTTTCAGCCAGACAAGGACACTCCCCTTTCCCCAGCCTGTGTATCCAACCGGATGGTGGAGTGCGACTATTGCCAGCAAGGGAGGGATGTTGCAGTATTTCAGGGAGGACGATGCCGCCAATCGCCCCTTTGTTACACGCTACTACAATCGGGATATCCACAAGGCCGCACTGGCCATGCCCGAATTTATGAAAACCGCACTGGATATGGATGGCACCAGCTAAAAACGGGGAGCGTTACCAGCCTCCGCAGGAAGACTGCCCGGGAAGGCGCCGTGAATGCGTCCCTGCAGGCTCGACTTTGGCGTCCATGCCAAAGACGCTTCCCGGGCAGGCTGCCCGCGGAGGCTGGAGTAGACACCAAATGAATAAACGCCTGGCAGAGTTGACAGGCCAGGCGTAAATCGTGACGTCGTTAGTTTGTGCTTTGTTGCCGCCTACTTGTTGCAAAACTCCGGATAGGCTTCCTGGCCACATTCAGACAGGTCAACACCCTCGTATTCTTCCTCTTCGCCGACCCGAATGCCCATCACCGCCTTCAGTATTCCCCATACAATCAGGGAAGTGATGAAGACCCAGGTAAAGAGGGTTGCAGCGCCGATCAGTTGTCCCGAGAAGCTGGCTCCGCCATCCGCAGCAAGCGGGTTGGTTACAGGTACCAGCAGCAGGCCAAGCAAACCGCAGACACCATGTACCGAGATTGCACCAACGGGGTCATCGATCTTTATTTTATCCAGAGTGATAATGCTGAACACCACCAGGCAACCGCCCAGACAGCCGAAAATCGTTGCCTGAAGCGCAGAAGGTGTGGATGGCTCCGCAGTAATGGTCACCAGGCCAGCCAGGGCACCGTTTAACAGCATGGTCAAATCCGCCTTGCCAAACAGCAGGCGTGCGGTAATCAGGGCGGCCAATGCGCCACCGGCCGCCGCTGCGTTGGTATTGACGAACACCATGGCGACTGCATTGGCACTGTTGATATCGCCCAGTTTCAACACTGAGCCACCGTTAAAGCCGAACCAGCCCATCCACAGAATAAATGTGCCCAGGGTTGCCAGCGGCAGGTTGGCACCGGGAATCGCGTTGACCGCCCCGTTGGCGCCATATTTGCCTTTACGGGCGCCCAGTAGTAACACACCCGCCAATGCCGCCGCCGCACCGGCCATGTGGACAATGCCCGAACCGGCAAAGTCAGAGAAGCCCAGGTCGCTCAGAGAGTACATGCCGAAAACGGCATTGCCGCCCCATGTCCAGCTGCCCTCCATCGGGTAGATAAAGCCTGCCATCACCACGGAGAAGGCCAGGAAAGCCCAGAGCTTCATGCGCTCGGCAACCGCACCGGAGACAATCGACATGGCCGTGGCAACGAACACCACCTGGAAGAAAAAGTCAGAGGCACCGGAGTAGATCGAGCCGCCCTCGAAGCCGCCGTCACGCTCGGAGAAACGGGTCAGGGTATTGTTGACATCGACACTTTCAATGCCGGAAAGAAATGCGCCACCGCCGTACATGATCGCGTAACCGCATACCAGGTACATAATGCAGGATACAGAGAACAGCGCGACATTCTTGGTTAAAATTTCAGTGGTGTTTTTGGATCTGACCAGTCCGGCCTCCAACATGGCAAAACCGGCTGCCATCCACATGACTAACGCGCCACAGACAAGAAAGTAAAAGGTGTCCATGGCATACTGCAAATGAAAAATAGAGTGTTCCATTAAAAAGCCCTCCGCACGAGGCTTGTTTATTCAGATGATTGGTGTGATTCAGCCCGGATAGCTGATTGACGAGGTGCCTAGATGGCGTCCTGATCAGTTTCGCCGGTTCGGATACGAATCACCTGTTCAAGATTGGTGACGAATATCTTGCCATCGCCGATTTTGCCGGTGTTGGCTGCTTTGGTGATTGCCTCGATAACCTGGTCAAGCAGGTCAGTGGCAATGGCAACTTCCAGTTTGACTTTGGGGAGGAAGTCGACGACGTATTCTGCACCACGATAAAGCTCGGTATGCCCTTTCTGGCGACCAAACCCCTTTACCTCGGTGACTGTGACGCCCTGTACTCCAATTTCAGACAATGCTTCACGCACGTCGTCCAGTTTGAAGGGCTTGATGATGGCTGTGACCAGTTTCATGTGTTTTCTCCTGAGTGCCCGTACTCGTTAAATGTGTGTTAAAAATGAATCACCTGCCTGTCAGGGTCGGTGATCAGCAGTGGTGATCAACAGTGTTGAGCCGTAAATACGCACAGATTTACATGTGTGCGGATGATGTGCGTATTCAGAAAGCATACACTGTGCCAATTCAAAATAATCTATTTATATCAATTAGATAAGATAATTCTCCTGTTTCTCCTTGCTTTCAAGAGTTCAATGAAAGCTCAATGAAATCCAATCAAGGCTCAATTATAGCGCATCGCGCTTTGTAGTGAACGATTCTGGTGCAGGCATCGCGTTCTGCCTTGTTATGGGTCAAGTTATCGACCAGGTTCTATCTCAAATCGGCAGTCTCTGATACACTGCATTCCAGCCTCGGGAGGAGAGGAGAAATAATTCGGGAGGAGAAACTCGGGAGGAGAAACAATGGTGAAACCCCATGAATTACTGAATAACCTTCACCAGCAGTTTGGCCAGTTGCTGCCTGACGTTGCCAAACAGGCGCAGGAAGACGTCCAGGAAAATCTCAAGGTGGCAGTGTCCTCTGTTTTAGGCAAGCTTGACCTGGTCACCAGAGAAGAATTTGACATACAACAGGAAGTGCTGAAAAAAACCAGGGAGAAGGTCGAGGCACTGGAAAAACGTGTGGCTGAACTCGAAAAACTGGCTGATTAGTCAGAGATATTCGGAGATAGTGATATCCAATAACATTCCAGGGAAGGAATATGTCTTTATCCATTATATATACCCGTGCCCAATTGGGAGTGCTTGCACCCCTGGTTACGGTTGAAGTGCATCTGGCCAATGGTTTGCCTGGCCTGTCTATCGTCGGTTTGCCGGAAACGGCAGTCAAGGAAAGCAAGGATCGGGTGCGCAGTGCCATCCTGAATGCCGGTTTCGAATTTCCTGCGCGCAGAATCACCGTCAACCTGGCGCCGGCGGACTTGCCCAAATGCGGCGGGCGTTTTGATCTGGCCATTGCGATTGGCATTGTTGTCGCGTCAGGCCAGGTACCTGATGCCGGCCTGAGTGACATGGAGTTTGTCGGGGAATTGGCGCTTTCGGGAGAACTGCGAAGTGTAACCGGTATTTTGCCGACCACTCTGGCCTGCGGCAAAAGTCGGCGCACTCTGGTGTTGCCCGAGCAAAACTGTGAAGAAGCCGCATTGAGTGATACCGGTCAACTGGCGGGAGTGCGCTCTTTGCAGCACCTGTGCGAGCTTTTGCTAGGCGGGTCTCCGTTGCCCCTGTATCAAAGCGAAGCAACAGGGCCGGATATAAAGAATGGCTATGCGGACTTTTCCGACGTGAACGGCCAATACCAGGCCAAACGGGCGATGGAAGTGGCCGCTGCGGGCAATCATCATGTCCTGCTTTACGGCCCGCCGGGGACAGGCAAAAGTATGCTGGCCTCCCGGCTGCCGGGTATTATGCCTCCCCTGACCCGGGAAGAATCCCTGGAAGTGGCGACAGTCCATTCGGTAGCAGGGTTGATGAAACAGGCCGGGTCCTGGCTGGACCGGCCGTTTCGGCAACCCCACCACAGTGCATCGGGAGCGGCACTGGTGGGAGGAGGCTCGGTGCCAAGGCCCGGTGAAATCTCGCTTGCCCATCATGGTGTTCTGTTCCTTGACGAGTTGCCAGAGTTCGAGCGACGGGTGCTGGAAGTTATGCGAGAACCGCTGGAATCCGGTGAAATTGTTATTTCACGGGCATCAGGCAGCCTGACGTTTCCGGCCAGATTTTTACTGGTGGCAGCGATGAACCCCTGCCCCTGCGGCTATCTGGGGCACCCGGACATTGCCTGCACGGACAGCGAGATACAAATCGAGCGCTATCGTGGCAAACTGTCCGGCCCCCTGTTGGATCGGTTTGACCTGCAAGTGGAAGTGCCGGCACAAAAGGCGACGGTGTTTACCCGCCCGGCATCTGAAAAGGCACAGGAAAAGGCCGCCGAGCCCAGTCATGTCATTCGAGCCAGGGTCACCGGGGCGCGTGAGGTGCAGAGACAACGAGGCAAGATGAACGCACTCTTGTCAGGGCGGGAGCTGGAGCGCCACTGCCAGCTTGACCGTCATGCCATACAAATACTGGAAGCGGCGGTATCCCGATTGCGCATGTCGGCCCGCGGGATACACAAGGTAATGCGGGTCAGCAGAACCATTGCCGACCTGGAGGGGGCGGCAGGAGTCAGTGCCCGTCATCTTTCTGAAGCGCTCGGCTATCGCAAATTCGAACGATCCGGTCGTGCAAAATAGCATTTGGGCGGCCCCGGTTTGATTGCAGAAATTGCGAACTGAATTCCGGCTTGCCTTGCAGGCAAACCGGTGCAAGGCAAATCAGGAAACCCGTACTTATGAAAGTATTACACGTATATCGAACCTCCTACCCGGACACCCGGGGTGGACTGGAAGAAGTCATCCGGCAGATTTGCTCCGGCACGTTCAGGCTGGGAGTGGAAAACCGTGTTTTTTCATTCACTACGAGCCGGGACCCCTGGGTGATCAACCTGCCACACTCGCGCGTCTACCGTGTGCAGCAGCACCTCGAAGTGGCATCCTGCAATATGGCGTTTCGCGGGTGGTCACTGTTTCGCTCGCTGGTTGCATGGGCTGATATTATCCATTACCACTTTCCCTGGCCGTTTGCGGACGTCATGCACCTGGTTAACCGGGTGCAAAAGCCCTCTCTGGTGACCTACCATTCCGATATTATCCGCCAGAAGCAGTTGCTCGGGTTATACCGTCCGCTGATGCACCGTTTTTTGGGCAAGGTGGATCAAATCGTTGCTACCTCACCCAACTATGTGGAATCAAGCCCGGTGCTGAAAAAATTCAGGTTCAAGACAACCGTCATACCCATAGGGCTGGATGAGGCCGGTTATCCGGAGGTGCGGGAAGAATGGCTGAATCGCCAGGAAAAAGAGTCGGGCCGTGACTTTTTTCTCTTTGTCGGGGTGCTTCGTTATTACAAGGGCTTGCATATACTATTACAGGCACTGAGCCTGCTTGACAGAAAACAGGCAGAAATCCGAATGGTAATCGCCGGGGCCGGGCCGGAAGAGGCAAACTTGAAACAGCAGGCAAAAAAGCTGGGTTTGCACAATGTCACTTTTCTCGGCTTTGTCTCGGATGAAGTCAAAGCCGCCCTGTTTCGGCTGTGTCGGGCGGTGGTTTTCCCTTCCCATTTGCGCTCGGAGGCGTTCGGGGTCACTCTCCTCGAGGCATCGATGCATGGCAAGCCTATGATTACCGCCGAGATTGGTACAGGTACCTCTTTTGTCAACAAAAAAAATGAAACCGGCCTTGTGGTTTCGCCAGGTGACCCCCATATATTGGCTGATGCAATTCAATCACTTGCCTCCGACAGGCACCTGGCAACCAGGCTGGGAGAACAGGCCAGACGCCGTTATCAGGAATACTTCACCGGTGAGACCATGTGCAGGAGTTACGAGCAGCTTTATCGCAAGCTGTACCATGATCGCAAGCTGCACCAGGGCTTGCCTTGAGTGAAAAATAATCAGTGCATTGCTTGTTGAGCATTGCCTGGTGTAGAATACGCCACCCTGAATCCGGGTCGCTGCAACCTTCGGGAAGCAGCCACTTGCAGATTTATCCGAATTTCACCCATGCAGGCTCCCGGATGAGTCGGTATGTAACGCATGTCGGCTCCCGGATGAGCCAGTATTTAACACATGATTAGCGCATGAATAGTGGATTATGAGTCAGACTGACAACAAAACCGACCTCCAGAAAGCCCTGGGCTTTTGTCGAAGTTCTTTTTTTACCGTAGGTTTCTTCAGCCTTTTTATCAATACGCTGATGCTGACTCCTGCCATTTACATGCTGCAGGTTTATGACCGGGTGGTAACCAGTGGCAGCCATTCAACACTGTTGATGCTGACACTGATTATGATTCTGATGTTTGTCACCCTCGGCGGGCTGGAGTGGGTTCGCTCCCAGATACTGGTTCGGGTAAGTACGCGGCTCGATACCCTGTTGGGAGCCCGTCTGTTCAATGCGTCATTCAAACAGGCGCTGTTCACTGGCGGAATGCAGGCCAGCGCCCAGCCCCTGACCGATATGACAGGGCTTCGCCAGTTTATGACCGGTAATGGTCTGTTTGCTTTTTTTGACTCTCCCTGGATTCCCATCTATCTCGCCGTGATGTTTGTTTTCCATCCCTGGTTCGGTTTTGTTGGCGTGGCCGCTGCCGTTATTTTGATTATTCTGGCTGTCGTGAACGAGAAAGTGACACAAAAGCCGTTGTCTGAAGCCAACAGGGTATCGATAGGTGCCAATATGTTTGTCACCAAGAACCTGCGCAATGCCGAGGTTATCGAGTCAATGGGTATGTTGTCTGATATCCGTGACGTCTGGGCCGACAAACACAAACAGGTGCTCTATCTGCAGGCAGAAGCCAGCAGAAAGGCGGGCCTGATTACCTCCCTGTCAAAAGTGATTCGAATGACAGTGCAATCCCTGGTGCTCGGTCTGGGTGCGTACCTGGCGATAGAAGGTGAGATTTCGCCGGGTTTGATGATAGCCGGTTCGATATTGCTGGGCAGGGCCCTTGCCCCCATTGATCTGATGATCGGAACCTGGAAGCAGTTTGTCAGTGCCCGCTCCCAGTATCAGCGATTGAATGAAATGCTGACAAAAATTCCGGCCGACCAGGAGCGCATGGCATTGCCTGACCCTGAAGGTGTGGTGACGGTAGAAGGGGCGATTATTACCCCGCCGGGCAGTAAAACCCCGGTTGTCAAGAATGTCAGTTTTGCTGTCAACAAGGGTGATATTGTCGGCATGATAGGCCCGAGCGCTGCCGGCAAGTCAACGCTGGCCAGAGGTATCCTCGGTATCTGGCCCACCATAGGCGGCAAGATTCGCCTGGACGGTGCCGACGTGTTTACCTGGAACCGGGAAGACCTGGGGCCGTTTATCGGCTACTTGCCCCAGGACATCGAGCTGTTTGAAGGTACCATCAGTCAGAATATCGCCCGGTTTGGTGATGTAGACCCGGCCAAGGTGGTTGCAGCTGCAAAAATGGCGGGCGTTCACGATATGATTCTTCGATTGGCCGAGGGCTATGATACGACGATTGGTGCAAACGGTGGCGGGCTATCCGGTGGTCAACGACAGAGAATCGGGCTGGCCAGGGCATTGTATGGTGAGCCGCGTCTGGTCGTATTGGATGAACCCAACTCGAATCTTGATGATCAGGGAGATGTTGCTCTGGCCAACGCGATGAGGCAGCTGAAACAACAGGGTGCGACCGTGATTATCATCTCCCACCGCACCAGTGTGATTGCCAGTGTCGATAAACTGCTGGTGATGAAAGAGGGAATCGTTACCCTGTATGGGCCCAAGGAAGAGGTGATGAAGAAAATGCAGGAGCAGGTTGCTGCCCAGCAACAGGCAGCCAGAAAGCGGGTTCCTGCGCAGAATGTTCCGTTGACGACACCAATAAAGCCGGCCTGATCGGAAAGAATGGCTGATCAGAAAAAATGCCTGATCGGAAAAAACGACAGTGATAAAAAACGACAGTAACAGATGCAAGGGTTCTCCCGTGCAGGAAGGAGTGATGAATGTCTGAAGATTTGGCTCAAGCGCAAAAAAAACAGGTCGAGCTGAAAACAACGGATACCGTATTCAAAATAACCGGTTTAATCATCCTGGCCATTACCTTTGGTTTGTTTGGCGGTTGGGCAGCCTTTGCACCCCTGGACAGTGCTGCGCTGGCTCCCGGTGTGGTCATGGTCAAGGACTACCGTAAAACGGTGCAGCATCTTGAAGGGGGGATCGTCAAGGATATTCTGGTTCGTGATGGCGATGTAGTTAAAAAAGACGACGTGCTGGTCGTCATCGACGACACCCAGGCCCGTGCCCAGCTGGAAATACTGAAAAGCCAGTATATCTCGTTCAAAACGCTGGAATCGCGCCTGCTGTCCGAACGGGATGACCTGGACAGGGTGGTGTACCCTGAAGAGCTGACGGCGCTCGATGACAAACGCCTGGTTGAAGCAAAACAGGGCCAGAATCAGGTGTTTATGGCACGAAAAAATGCCCGTGAAGGGGAGATTTCCGTGCTTGAACATCGAATAGACCAATTGCAATCCCAAATCGACGGAATCGCTGCCGTTCAGAAAAGCCGGCATGCCCTGGCAGCCTCCTATCAGGAAGAAATTGGCGAACTGGAGTCACTGGTCAGGGAAGGCTATGCTGACAAGCAGCGTTTGCGAGAGCTGAAAAGAAGCCTTGCCAGATTGCAGGGAGAGATCGGAGAAGGCAAATCCGGCATTGCCGCCAACGAAATCAAGGTGGGTGAGACCCGGCTGCAGATTCTCCAGTTGAACAAGGAATTTCGAACCGAGGTAGTCAATCAGCTTGGCGAAGTGCAGGCCAAACTGCATGATATTAACGAGCGGGTTTCTGCGGTGGAAGACACGGTTTCCCGGGCGGTGGTAAAAGCCCCGGATTCAGGTATGGTTCTGGGTATGTCCGTGCACACTGTCGGCGGGGTTATCGGGGCCGGCTCGGCCATTCTGGATATTGTGCCCCAGACGGAAGAACTGGTGGTTGAGGCGCAGGTCTCGCCCATTGATATTGACCGGGTGCAGACGGGCACGACAGCGGAAATCAGATTCAGTGCATTCAAAAGTGCCACCACTCCGATTGCGACAGGAACCCTGGTGAGTTTGTCTGCGGATCGCCTGTTGAACGAGCAGACCGGCATGCCCTACTATCTGGCCCGGGTTGAAGTCAGTGAAGAGAGTATTGAAGCCCTGGGTGAATTGAAGCTGCTCCCGGGCATGCCGGCCGAAGTATTGATCAATACCGGCGCCCGAACATTGCTGGAGTACATCATTCAGCCTGCAACCAATGCCTTTCATCGGTCTATGCTGGAAGATTAGTCGCCGTGGCCGACTGAATGCGTGATTGATTAAGTGTGTGATTGATTGAATGTGTGATCAGGGCACGGCTCCAGGTGCCCGGTTTGCCTTCTCTTCACCTGTTTTTTCACTCACCCGGGACAATATGACCCGGATCATTCGTGGACACTTACATTTCCTGGACACTTTATTTCCTGGATTCTTACATTTCGTGGATACCTACACAATGCTTGCAGCAAGACTTGCCTTTCGGATATCGGGAGCTTTCGCTCTCTGCATTTTATTATTGATTTTATCGGCGGCTGCCCGGGCTGAAAACCTGGTTTCTGTCATGGAGCAAGCCCTGTCCTCCGACCCCCGTGTGAAAATATCGGAGCTTCAGCTTGAGATCAGCGAAAATCAAAACTGGCGTGCCTTGAGCCCCCTGTTACCCCAATTGAATGCCTCTTCACAGTTTTCTCACAACGAGAGAACACAGGTCGGAGGTGGCAGAGACAGCTACAAGGGCGAAAAGTATGCGGTGTCGGCTTCCCAGGTGATTTTTGATTTTGATGCCATCAGTAACAAAATCAAGACAGCCAGACTGGTTGACCGCTATGGTTACGAGCTGGAGGATGTGATTGGCACCGTACTGCTGGATGTGACAGAGCGCTACCTGGGCGTATTGGGTGAACACGATAACCTGGCACTGGTGCAGGCCGAAAAGGAGAGTGTGCAAAGCCAGCTTTCCCGTTACGAGAAACTCTACGAAAAAGGGCTGGTGAAAGTGACCGACTTGCTGGACGCACGAGTCCGCAGGGATACCATTCAGGCCGATGAAATCGAGATTCTCAATCAACTGGAAGTGGCCAGAGAGGCGCTGGTCAGGTTGACCGGCCAACCTCCGGGTACGCTCGCCCGGTTGGACAGTCACGCAGCATTTCCTGTAGTGGAAGGAGAAATGACCGACTGGGTAGACCGGGCAAAACAGAATAATCCGGGCTTGATGGCGAGTAAAATGACCGTGGCTGCCGCCGAGTCGAAAGTGAAGCAGTCCTGGGGAGGGTTTATGCCCAGGGTTGACCTGCGGCTCAGCCATCAAAAAAGCGATATCGGTTTCGAAAACTCCCGGGCACCCCGGAATCGAACGAACACCGCCTCCCTGGTGGTCAGCCTGCCCCTGTTCAGTGGTGGTTCCAGCTATTTTGCCCTTCAGGAATCACGCAGCCAGGTTCAGCTGGAGCAAATGAGGCAGGAAGATTTGATGCGGGAAATCGTGCGCTCCACCCGGGAAGCCTATCTCAATGCAAACTCGAACTGGAGACGCATAGCGGCATCGGAAAAACGGCTTGACTCTGCCAGGGAATCTCACAAGGCAATGACAAAAAGCTTTGAGTACAGTGCTGTCACCGTTGTTGATGTACTGAACGCATTGCAGCAGGAGTTTGCGGCTCGCAGAGACCTGCTGAGAGCCAAGTATGCCTACTTGCTTGCCTGGTTACGGCTGCACTATCTGGCCGGAGAACTCACCCCCGAAGAAATTCACCTGCTTAACGGCTTGCTCACTTCAGACAGTGAAAAGCGATAGACGGGTCTGGTTGAAAGGAGAGCGCTATCTTGAGCGAGCGCAGTGAACAGGGCGTGAATGTGGCATGGTTTCGTCGGGTGTATTGTTAATATGAAGATCGTGGTGAATGTATCTTCCATAGCCCAGCCGCTGACGGGTATCGGCCACTATAGCCTGAACCTGGTCAGAGAACTGAATCAGGCTCCGGAAGTGGCGGATATTCAAGGCTTTTACTCAAAGGGCTGGATGTCCAGGGCAGACATGGCGCATCGTTTCGAGTCCTTTGAGGCAACTGCCCCCGGCTCGTTCGATGCACCTTCCATTGCCCGGCGGGCACTTGCCGTCGCCCGAAAAATACCGGCAGCCCGCAGCCTGAAACGCAAGATGATAGGGGCACGGCTTTACCGAAAGCGGGGCCAGCTTGCCGACTATATCTACTGGGAGCCGAATTATCTGCTCTACCCGTACGATGGGGTGTCGATTTCAACCATTCACGATCTTTCGCACCTGTACTTCCCTCACTATCACCCGAAAGAGCGAGTGAAAGCGCTGGCGCAGCAGTTACCCCGAACCATTGATTCATCCCGGCAGATCATCACCGTATCCCGTTTTTCACAATCCCAGATTCTGTCCGGTTTTCCGGTTTCCCGAAACCGGATTTCCGTTGTTTACCCTGCGGTATCCGACCTGTTCCGGGCACATAAATCCGACCTGCAAAAACAACAGCTTCGTCAAAAATTTCGTTTGCCAGACCGGTTTATCCTGTCGGTAGGCACCATGGAGCCTCGTAAAAACCTGACAGGTCTGATTCGCGCTTTCAGGATGTTGCCTGCGCCCGTTCAGAAACAATACCCCCTGGTGTTCGTCGGTGCAAAAGGCTGGCTTTCCGAGGACCTGGAACGGCAGATCAGCCGGCTGGAAAGTGCCGGGCTGGCCCGTCGGCTCGGTTACGTCAGCAATCAGGAGGTTGCCATTCTTTATGCTGCGGCAACGGTCTTTGCCTACCCTTCGTTTTATGAAGGCTTTGGTATGCCGGTTGCCGAATCCATGGCATCGGGAACGGCGGTCGTCACCTCAAATCTTTCTTCCATGCCGGAGGTTGCCGGCGGCGCTGCCGAACTGGTAGACCCGAACGATGAAACAAGTATTCGCAACGGCCTGGAAAGGTTGCTGGAAGATGACGACTATCGCACAGGTCTCGAATTGAAAGGGCTCGAGGTATCAGCCTCCTATACCTGGGCGCACTCCTGCCGCAAGCTGCTGGAGGTATTTGCCAATGCGCAGTAAACCCGGTCACTCCCGGGTCGGCCTGGTTGAGCGATTCGGGCAAGAGGACAAGCAAAAGCACCTGTGGTACAGCTTTTTTATCCTGCTTGTTGCCTCGTTCGTTTTCCCCCTGGCGGCAGCCGTTCTGGTCACCTTTCTGACCGGGGTTGCCAAAGAAGTGTGGGATCATTATCGGGGCAGCGGGTTCTGCTGGTATGATATGGCGGCCAATGGCGCAGGCATGGTGTTGGCCCTCGCCTGCCAGCAGCTCTTTACCCTGTTGATGATTGCCGGCCAGGAATAGGTGTCGGTCAGGAAATAAAGTATGAACTGGTCTCTGCTCTATCACTTTACCCGTCAGGATCTGCTTGACCGCTATTCCGGCTCTGTGCTGGGCGGCCTGTGGACCTTTATTCTCCCTCTGGTGAATATTCTTATCTTCACCCTGGTTTTTTCAAAAATCATGGGGGCCAGAATGGAAGCCTTTGGCGCCGAATTCAGTGAATACAACTACAGTATCTACCTGGTAGCCGGTATGCTCGCCTGGAACGCCTTTTCCGCAACGGTAAATCGTGTCACCAATATCTTCTCCGAGAAATCGGGGCTGATTGCCAAGGTCAATATGTCGTTGCTGACACTGCCCCTGTATGTTGTGATCTCTGAAACCGTGGTCTATTTGATTTCCATGGCCTTTTTCACCGGGTTTCTGTTGATAATCGGCTTTCCCCTCAGCTGGCACTGGCTGATTATCCCGGTTCTCTATATTGCCCAACAGCTATTCGCCTACGCACTGGGTTTTATTCTGGCCGTGTTAAGTGTATTCATTCGTGATGTGAGGGAATTTGTCAATGTGATACTGCAAATCTGGTTCTGGCTGACTCCCATAGTGTATGTGGTTTCCATTCTGCCGAAAGAAACCCGGGACATATTCCTGTGGAACCCCATGTCGGTTCTGATAGACGCCTATCGCGATGCCATTTTGCTGCATCAGTGGCCGGATATGGTCGGGGTCGGCCTGATTACCGGGCTGGCTGCCGTGTTGCTTGCCGCAGGAGCAACCCTGTTCGGCAAGCTGGAGAAAGATATCAGGGATTTTATATAGCGCATGATTACAGTGATCGGACTGAAAAAACGGTTTAAACTCTATGCCAAACCGGTACATCGTTTGAAGGAAATCCTGTTAAGGCGGAGCTTTCATCATAGCTATGAAGCACTGAAGAACGTCACCTTTACCGTTAAAACCGGCGAAACCCTGGGCATTATTGGCAAAAACGGGGCTGGCAAATCCACCCTGCTTAAAATCCTGACCGGTGTACTGCTGCCGGATGAGGGAGAAATTGACGTTGGAGGCAAAATTACCGGTTTGCTCGAACTGGGGACCGGTTTCGATTTTGACCAGACAGGGTTGCAGAATATCCTGTCCAACGGTTTGCTGCTCGGAATGACCGTCGAAGAGATCGAACGCAAGCGGGAAGCCATGATTGCCTTCTCCGAACTGGGTGAATACATCAATGAACCCATTCGAACCTACTCATCAGGAATGGTGATGAGGCTGGCTTTTTCCATCGCCATTCATGCCGAGCCCAAATGTTTTGTTGTCGATGAGGCCCTGTCGGTCGGCGATGGTCACTTTCAGCAAAAATGTATGCGTAAAATCAGGGAATTTCGCTCAGGTGGCGGCTCCATTATCTTTGTTTCCCACGACCTGAATGCGGTCAAGATGCTATGTGATCGTGCCCTCGTACTGGACTCCGGTGAAGTGGTCTGTGCCGGCAGCCCGGAAGAAGCAGTGAATTATTACAACAAACTGATGGCAGAACTGGACGGTGCAGAAATGGTGGTTCGCCAGCAAGGCAGGCAGGCATTGAGCTACGGCAATGGCGCGGCAGAAATACTGTCAGCCAGCATTACCGGAGAAGACTCGCTGGCGGATATCCTGTCTTCGGGCGAGACAGCGAGGATGCGTATCGAATTTGTCGCTCATCAGCCGCTTGATGATATCACCGTGGGCATTATGATTCGGGACAGATTCGGGCAGGATATCTATGGCACCAACAGTTTTCACCTGGGTGCTCCCCTGTCAGCGAAAAAGGACGAGAAACTGGTCGCAGGGTTTTCCTTCCCGATGGACCTTGCGCCCGGCAAGTATACCGTTACTGTCGCACTGCATAGCAGAGAAAACCATATAGAAGACTGTTACCACTGGAATGACAACCTGCTCGGCTTCGAGGTCGCGGGCATTCGCGGTCACCTGTTTACCGGAGTGTGTCGTCTTCATCCCGAACTGGAAATTCACCGCATACATTGAACCCGGAGCGCAAAATGGCACAGCAAACCACGTCTTATGAAGTTACGCACCAGGAGCCAATGGATATTGACGAGTTAATGGACAAAATCAGACAGGAAGCCGCCTTTCACCACGCTGGCAACAGCCAGACTTCCCCGGGGGCGGGCGGCCTGCCTCAACCCCGACCGGCGAAAACAACGAAGTTCAAACGGAGCGCATGGTTTCACTACAAGGACTTTATCGGTTTTCAGGGCAATGATTTTATCCGGGCCGTGTTTATCGGCCTGCTCGGGCGCGAACCTGAAGCTGCTGCGCTCAACGCCTATCAAAAATACCTGAAGCGCGGTGGCAGCAAGTTGTCGATACTCGCCGAAGTGCGGCTGTCACCGGAGGGCTTGCAAAGAAATCTTGCCCTTACCGGCATGGCGCCGGTCTTGTTGCGGCATCGCATTTTTCGCCGCATCGGTCTGCCAGGGCGGGTGTTAAGACGGCTCTGTGACTTGCTGGATCGGGTCTTCCTGTTTTTTGTGACACCAGGTTTGACACTCTCTGACCTGAAATCGGTGGATGACGGGCGTGTTCAGTCACAGCAGAGCCTGGTGGATAGCCTGCAAGCGCTGGTTCATCGTCAGGATAGCATAATCGATGAGCTTCAGGCCCGGTTGAGCGATGAAAACCGGTTCACTCGGGACGCACTGGCCGGCATCGGCGAACACCTGAAAAAACTGGAACAAAGGCTGGACCACTATCCCCGGGAACTGACGGACACTCTGGAGCAGGCCGAGGCCGAACAAATGGGCAGGATGAACCAAGCCCTGGCCGATGTCAGCCAACTGCGCCAGCAATTCGGTTACTACCAGAGAAGCCACCAGTTGGCACTGGAATCCCTTGACAAGCTGGCAGCGAGCGACCACCCGCTCCATGGCACAGAGGCGTTGCGCTCCGAGGTTGAAAAACAGAAAGAAGCACAGCTTGATGCCTACTATGTTGCCTTTGAAGATGCCTGCCGTGGCTCACGCAAGGAAATCAAGGCCGGTTTGCAGCATTACTCGCCACTATTCAAAGAACTGCAAGGCCGAAAACTGCTCGCTGAAAAACCGGTGGTTGATCTTGGCTGTGGCCGGGGGGAATGGCTTGAACTGCTGGAAGAATGGGGCTGGCAGGCGCTCGGAATCGATCTGAACCAGATCATGGTGGAAGTCTGCGGCGAGTTCGGCCTGAAAGCACAATGCCAGGACGCACTGCAGTATCTGAAAAGCCTGCCGGACAACAGCCTGGCCGCCATCACCGGCTTTCATATTATCGAACACCTGCCATTCGATTTGCTGCACGGCCTGTTTAACGAAAGTATGCGTGTCATTCGCGGGGGTGGCATCATACTGTTTGAAACGCCCAACCCGGAAAACGTCCTGGTGGGCAGCCATACCTTTTACCACGACTTTACCCACCGCAACCCGATTACGCCCAGTTCGATCACCTTTCTTGCTGAATACTTCGGCTTTACCGAAATTGAAATTATCCGCTCCCATCCGTACCCGGAAGATGCCAGGGTGCCAGGCAACGACCCGCTGACCGAAAGAGTGAACGGCCACCTGTGCGGCCCCCAGGATTTTGCCATTCTGGCGAGAAAACCGCTGATCGACAAATCGGGTCGTTTGTTAAACGTTTGAGGCCAACCTCGGGCCGGTGTGTGCTATCTCGGGCTGGTGCGTACCAGGGGTATGGTTTATACGAGTGACGGTTTAATACAGATGATCGTTTGATACAGGTGATCACCTGATAAAAATGGAACACCAGCCACTCGTTCGGTATAAGCCCCGGTGGGCAGTCTGCGCAGGAAGCGTCTTTGGCATGGATGCCAAAGTCGAGCTTGCAGGGACGTATTCACAGCGTCTTCCGGCGCAGACTGCCCACCGGGGCGTGAGCAGAAACCGGAATGGTAACTGTCTGCGAAAGGGCAGTTACCTGCTAAAAAGGTTGCTACCTGCCAGGAAGGGTAGTTGCCACCAGGAAGCGTAGTTATCTATAAAAAGGTAAGATCAGTCCATGAACGTCATAGTGACCGCGAACCATGTTCCCTTTATGCAGGGGGGAGCGGAAATACACATCAGCGGCCTGGTAGAAAACCTGCGTCAGGCCGGTGTCAATGTCGAGTGCATCCGGTTCCCGTTCCGGTTCTCCCCGCTTGAGGACATCTCCAGCCTCATGGAATTTTGCGAATCCCGGGATTTAAACCGGCCAAACGGTATCCGGGTCGACAAGGTTATCAGTCTCCAGTTTCCCGCCTGGGGTGTATTGCATGATAACCAGCGCACCTGGGTCATGCACCAGCATCGCGCCGTCTATGAACTGTACGAGCAACAGGACAAAACGCCCGGGTTGGCCAGCCTGAAGCAGGCAATCACCGAGTTTGACAATCGGGCGCTGGCGCGAGCTGAAAAACTCTTTGCCAACTCCGGCCGTGTGGCCGGTCGAATCAAGCAGTATAACGGGTTGCAGGCCAGGCCGCTGTATCATCCGCCCGCACAGGAAGCGCGCTTTTATTGCCAGGAAGCATACGACTATATTTTTTGTCCCAGCCGACTGGAACGCCTGAAACGGCAGGATTTACTAATCGAAGCCGCCCGCCACCTCCAGTCACCCGTGAAGATACTGATTGCCGGTGACGGAGGCCAGTTTGACTATTATCAGAGCCTGATTGACAAATACGACCTGAATCAAAAGGTCAGATTGACGGGCCGATTTCAGGATGATGAAAAGTTCGCCCTCTATGCCCGGGCGCTGGCGGTCTTCTTTGCTCCCTTTGATGAAGACTATGGCTATATTACCCTGGAAGCCATGCTGTCCGGCAAGCCGGTGATTACCTGCACTGATTCAGGCGGCCCCCTGGAATTTGTCGAGCATGAACGAACCGGCTTTATCCTTGACCCCGATCCGGTGCACATCGCCGCTCATATCGACCGCCTGTATAACGATAAAATACGGGCACGCCAAATGGGCGCCGAGGGGCGACAGGTCTATGCCGACAAAAAGATCAGCTGGGCCAATGTCATCGAGCAGCTATTAGAGTAATTACAGTAGAGTAATTGCAGTAGAGTAATTGCAGTAGAGTAATTACAGACTGCCCATCGAGGCGACCGGAACCAAAAAAGGAATCTGAAATACAGACTATGAAAATTGCCATTGTTGCCCCCAGCCCCGTCCCCTATGCCGTCGGTGGCGCAGAAAAACTCTGGTGGGGTTTGCTTGGTGCCATCAATCAGCAGACAAACCACCAGGTCGAGTTAATCAAGCTGCCGTCCCCGGAAAATAACTTCCGGGAATTAATGGCAAGCTACAAAATGTTCAGCGAGTTGAACCTGGATCATTTTGACCAGATTATCTCCACCAAATACCCCGCCTGGATGGTGCAGCACCCGAACCACCACTGCTACCTTCAGCACAAACTGCGCGGTTTGTATGATACCTACCACTTTTGCAAGCAGCCGAAGGCCATCCCGTCGAAACTGCCTGCCGAATGCAACGAATTGCGACGTTTGCTGGCATCCGGCCCGGATCGGTCTGTGCTGCCTGACCTCTGGCAGGAGCTGGATGCCGTCCTCGCCCTGGCCCGGCAGGAAGTTGGTCTGGCCCGGGCGCTTGCCTTTCCCGGCCCGCTTACCCGCGCAATCGTTCACTTTCTGGATGATATTGCGTTGCATCCCTCCCGAATCAGGCGCTTCAGTGCCATCTCCCGCAACGTGGCGGGGCGGGAAGGGTATTTCCCGAAAGGCTGCCCGGTGCAGGTGATTCATCATCCATCAGATATAGAAGAATACAGCAACACCGGCTATGACCATATCTTCACCATCAGTCGGCTGGATGGCCCGAAACGCATTCGTCTGCTGGTAGAAGCCTTTTTGGCCACCGATACCGACCGGGAATTTCGCATCGCCGGAACCGGCCCGGAAGCGGAAAGCCTCAAAGAGCTGGCGCAGGGAGATAGCAGAGTCCGATTTCTTGGCCGAATTACCGATAGCGAGGTCGTCAGGCAATATGCCGGTGCCCTGTTTGTCCCCTTTATTCCCTATGATGAAGACTACGGCCTGATCACCGTCGAGGCAATGGCATCGGGCAAGGCCGTGCTCACTACCACCGATGCCGGCGGTGTCAATGAATTTGTTGAAAACGCCGTCAGCGGCTATTCGGTGGCGCCAGACGTGAAATCATTGACCCGGGCCATGCAAACCCTGCTGGATGATGAACAGGCAACCCGGCAAATGGGAGAGAAAGCAAAACAAAAAGTCGCCCACATCAGTTGGCCAAACACCCTGGCGCAACTGCTGCCGGGCCAGCCCCTTCCGGCTGGCCGGGTTCAGGCTCCCACAGCCGGTCAACAGCCCCGGCCCAAAGAACAGCCCGGGCCCAGGGAAGAACCCCGGCCCAAAATAGTCGTCGCTGTCAATTTTCCCGTATGGCCGCCAGCCGGTGGCGGGCAAAGCCGGGTGTACTACCTGTACAAGGCGATGGCCCGCCATGCCGATATTACCCTGGTGACCCAGGCGGCAGGCGCAAACCCGGCATTGGACAACATGATTGCACCCGGCCTGCGGGAAATGCGGGTAGCCAAGAGCAAGGCGCAAATGGCGAACGAAAAACGGCTTGCCACACTGCTGAACGCCTCGGTCGAGGATATCGCAACCATTCAGGGCATTGCCAGCACCCCCCGCTATCTGGAAGTGTTGCAACAGGCTGCGACCGGGGCAGACCTGGTCATCGCTTCGCACCCCTATCTGTTTGCAGCCATAAACAGCGTCTACTCCGGCGAACTGTGGTATGAAGCACACAATGTGGAATATGACATGAAGCAGGCGGTACTCGATCAGGCCAACCCGAACGGCCTGTCCGGTGAGCAGCAGGGCTACCTGGATCAGGTCAGGCAAATCGAATCTGACTGCATTGCTGCCTCATCCACCGTACTCGCCTGCAGCCGGGAGGATCTGCAAAGGCTGGCCGAACTCTATGCGCTTGACGAAAAAGAGCAGTTGCTGGTACCCAATGGCGTCTGTTTTGACACCACCCGCTATGCCGATGCGGAAGAGAGAAGGCGGATTCGTACAAGAATGGCTACGCAACAGCGTTTTCAGGTTCTGTTTATGGGCAGTTGGCATGGCCCGAATATCGAGGCCATGGAGCGCATAGTCAACTTCGCCCGGGAATGCACCATGATCGACTTTCTGATTATCGGCAGCCTGTGCCGCCATCCGGTTTGTCAGGCAGTGCCGGGCAATATTTATCCTCTGGGCGTGGTGTCCAATGAAGAAAAGGCCGTTTTGCTCAACTCGGTCGATCTGGCCATCAACCCCATGCTTTCCGGCTCCGGCACCAACCTGAAAATGCTGGACTATGCTGCCTCAGGAACACCGATTCTCACCACTGCCTTTGGCAACAGAGGCTTGACCTTCAAGCCCGGTGAACACCTGATAGTGGCCGAGTCAGGCCGATTTCCCGAAGTGCTGGCCAGTTTGTATGCGCGAAAAAACGGAAGCGCAATCAACACAACGCAACCCGGTTCCGACCCGCTGGCCGAAATCAGCCTCGACGGCATGGCCCGGCGGGCATACGATGAATGCCTTGCTGAATACGGGTGGGACAGTATCGCCAGGATAATGCTGTCGAAACTGTCTTGCTCCACCTGCGCCTGATGAAGCCCGCTTTCCTATTCACAAACCTGATCTGCCTTGCGCGCCCCGCAGCGTGCATTTCCGGTAAACGACCGGTTTGGTTTGTTCGATTCTGCCCCTCCAATTCTGTCCAATCTGTAACAAAAAACGGTAAAAATTTGTTGACGTGGTAAAAATTCCCACTTATTCTTCTGATGTAACTAGGGGTAGTGTCTCGGCAATGCGCCTGGAGTTGTGCCGGAGCTGGTGCCGGGTCAGGCCCGGTGTCGTGTATTGGCCGGCTATCAGGCAAAACGGCTGCCAGATGAGGCTGTTACCAAATAAAACAAAGAGTCATTGACTTGCGGTTTTTTTTAAGAGTAGCGGCTAACTGTTTGACATACCGGAATTTGCTGATACGCTGGTATTTAATCGGGTATGGTATCACTACCATGCCCGGTTGGGGGTTAATGGTTTTTCCTGGTTAATAATTGACAGATTGCCAGGGGGACTATAAATTAACCCGGCCTGGCGGATGCGTGGCGTGGAATACCTGCGCCGCGTGCCGGTATGTATCTGCAGATATATATGGAAGGCCCCTTGATGAGTCGAATCACTGCTCATTCAGGGGGTAAACAACAGAAAGTGATAACCAATAGAAAGCAAGAAGTTAAGTGTTAAACAATCCGGATGCCCTGTTATTTGTGCAAGGTGTCTTTTAATCACGTAAAATGGAGTAAATATAGATGGCTAAAGCCGACTATTACAACACAGTACAAGAAGCCTATATCGCCTATTATGGCCGTGCAGCGGATCATCACGGCCTGGAGTATTGGGCAGGCGAGCTGGATACAGCAGGCGGTGATCTGAATGCGATCATCAATGCGTTCGCAGCTTCTGATGAATACAACAATTTCCTTGGAAAGATCGAAAACCTGAGAGATCGTCTCGACGCGATCTATGTCAACTCTTTTGGTCGTCACGGTGAAGCCGACGGCCTTGACTACTGGGAAGGAGAAGTAACCGCCGGTAACAGGACCGAAGCCGAGGCAGCACTGGCCATTCTTCAGGGTGCCCAGGGTGATGACGCAGCCGTTCTCGCCAACAAGCTGATAGTGGCCGGACACTTCACCGAAGAAGTAGAAGCCAATCAGGCAGACTACAATGAAAACTCTGTTCACTCTGCACGTGCCATTATGGCAGCAGTAGACAGCTCTGCCGCCTCTGTTACTGTAGCAGCCCAGGCGACCAGCGCATTTGTTGTTGCCAATGGCGGCGACGTTGATCTGGCTCAGGACACCACGCTGACTGTGAATAGCTATACTGATGCCGACGGCAATACGGTAGATGCGGCACGCATCACCGGTGACCAGAGTGTGCGTATTGACTTCACTGATCCGACCGACCCCATCCAGCGTGTTGACCTGGACGGCGATGGCCTCGTTGAAATTGACGGTTATGAAAACCAGGATGGCCTGACAAACCGCATTCTGAATGGCGAACTGCCAGCAGACGGCACATTCGAGCTGGTTGACGCCTATGCCCGTAACCCGCTCAACCAGACCGATGCAACCCAAAACTTCCTCGGTAACCTGTACTTTGACGGTACCGGTTTTGGTGGTGACGGAACCTCGACCGACGGCAATATCGTGCTGGGTGGCCTGGGTGCAGATGTCATTCTGGGTGGTATCGGTAATGACTTCCTCGCCGGTGGCGGTGTAGCGAGCAGCTCTGCGACTCAAACTACCACTCGTGATGTGCTTGAAGGTGGTCGCAACGCTGACTTCTTCTTTGTGGAACTTTCCCGCCTTGATCCTTCCGACAGCCCCTCCCATCTGGACGGTGGTGAAACCACTGATGATACTGCGGCTCGCGATGGCAGTGAGGGTAGAACAAACCAGGATTCTGACTGGTTGCTGCTTGAAGCCTCTGACGACGATGAGCCCGTTATCGTAAATCTTCGCAGCAACGGCTTTGTTTCCGGTGATGCTGACGCGAACAGCGATTCCGGCTGGGCCGACATGGACGAAATCGAAAACCTGGATGCGTCCGGTAACCTGTACGGCTTCCTGAATGACATTGATGTGGCTATCGGTGCCCTGGCGGGCAAGGTTGCCGATTCTGATGTGGGTATCGGTTCTACTGCTCAATTGCGAGTGGTTGGAAGTGAAGACGATAACATCGTGATTGCCGGTTACGACAACGACTGGATTGAAGGTGATGACGGTGATGACATCCTGATGGGTGGTAACCTGATGTTTGCCGGAGCCAACCCGAATATCGCAGGCAAGATTGTCAACAACGGTGTTGATGAGATAATGGGTGGTGAGGGTAACGATCACGTCGTATTTGAATTGGACGGTGGTGTTTACCATGGTGACGAGGGCGCAGCAGCAGGTGCCAACCTGACTCGTGCTGTTTATGAGAGCGGCGACGAGACAATGATCAGTGGCGCCTCTAACCTCGATGACCCGGACAGCGTGGGGGATACCCTGTGGATCGATTCCCAGGTTGCCGGTACAAAGACAGTTGCTGATCTGACTACGGATGGCTGGATTCGTATCGACCTGCTGGCAGCGTCACAAACAGGAGACGAAGGTAACGGCACAGGTGTTGGCGGTAATGACTCCAGCTCGCAGAGCCAGACCAACTCTCTTCTTGCCGGTCGGGTAACCGGTTTTGAAAACGTGATTGCAACCGGTCTGGGTGCCATTGACTTTTTGGCCGCAGGCACGAACGATCCTGAATTGAACTTCACCAATCAGCAGAACTTCTATGGTGTAGGTACTGTCAATCTTGACCTGCGCGGTGAAGATGGTGCCAACCGCATTTATGCTGACCATGGTGACGATATCATCGAAGGCCGTGAAGGTAATGACCAGCTGAGTGGTAACCTGGGTATCGACCAGTTTATCTTCGCTATTGATGGTGACGATCTTGATTCTGGCGGTGATGCCTACAACGGTGATGGCGTAGACGTGATCCATCGTCAAATGGATGCCGACGGCGACAATATCTGGGACGGTTCAAACGGTCAATTCGGTGACGGCACCTTTGGCAATGACTTTGGTGATCTGACTTCACAGACCGGCGCATCCTCGTTGATTCTGACGTTGATCGACGATACGACTCCCGGTGCCGAGCTGGCCAACATCAATGTGGTGTCCATCTCTTCTACTATCTATGATGCTGCAAATGGCAACATCGAGTTTACTCTGGAAAGCGATGAAATCCTGGCAGCGACAACCTATCAGGGACTGGCGACGGCGATCACCAACGCGATTGCAGCCAATCCTGCGATTGCCGATACACTGACCGTATCGCTGGAGCCAAACAATACCATCCTGATTACCGATGCGGCCGGCCGCACAATGGAAACCCAGGCAGCCAATGGCGCCCGCTTCCTGACCACGGAAAACAATATCACGCTGACCAAGGATATGACCTTTGGTGTGCCTGATGTAAGCCAGTCTCAGGATCGTATTATCTACAAGGCCTATGAAGATCGTGACGATAACGAAGCGGTTGACGACAGCGCCTACAAGGGTTCCGGTATTACTCTGGGTGACACCGGCTACGCGGAAGACCTGGTCGTTGACTTTGCAGAAGATGGTACCCGTATCGCCGAAAGCCAGCGTTACGATATCAAATTCCAAAACCTGAGCACCAGGGACGACGTTACCATCAAGGTTAACGGTGTTGAATTCAGCCTGTGCGTAGGTAAGGATATCGATGGTGACCTGCTTGCCAATGAAGACTCGGTTACCACCAGTCAGCCAGGTATTCAGGCCAACTTCGTGGCTCGTATGGCCGGCTTTATCAACTCGTTTATGGACAGCCACACTGCGGCAGGTCAGGTACAGGCAAACGCGGTTGGCGGTACCATCCAGTTGACCCAGGTGAACTATGACGGCGAAGAAACCGTCTTCATGGATGCACCGGAAGTCACCCTGTCCAACCACTCGGGCGGTGAAAACCCCTCTTATGTGGTGACTAACACTTCTGCCCACGAATTGCATATTCTTGATTTCGACGGCCGTGACGGCGGGTTGAACAGGGAGAACGTGGTATTCTGGGGTAAGGAAGGTTATCTCGATGCCGATGGTCAGGCGCACAACTCACGTGCGATTCTTGAAACAGCCAAGAGCGCTGGCGGCGAGATGAAAGGCTCCGAGGCCATGGTGATCAATGCGGGCGTTGCCGATATTGACAAGGACAGCGCGTACTACAACGCATTTAACCAGACAATCACAGACAGCCTGGACGAAAACTTCACTGTACACGGTGATGATTTGCTGATCGGTGCTGCCGGTGCCGACACCATTCATGGTCTGACCGGTGATGATCGAATCCATGCTTCTCTGGGTGCTGACCAGCTGGACGGTGGTAAGGACTTCTACTGGGTTCGCAAGGTTGGCCAGGTGGATGAAGACAGCAACCCTGTCGGCAATATCGAAGTATTGAATGCCTGGGAAGCCGCTCGACGCGATGCGCAGCCAAACGTAGCCGAAGTGGTTCTGATCGAGCAGTTGGAAGATGAAGATGGCCCGTTGACTACAGTTGCCGGCAGCGAGTTTGTGCCCTACTTCCGTGATACCCTGTTGGCACAACAGGATGATATCAATCCGGGTGTGGCACAGTTCACTGTGGTTCTGGATACCTTTACCGGTTCCGGTGCCGGTATTGCATTGGATCAGGGCGGTGCCGGTCACCTCCATATCGATGCCGATGCCGATGGTACTGCCGAATCTACCACTACCTTCAGCAACTTTGAAAATATCCGTACTGTTTCCGGTACCGGCCTTGCGATAGCAGGGAACGGGCAGGGTAACGATACACTGGATGTGCAGGCCCTGTCTGACAGCTCCAATGGTGTGACCTATAACCTTTCCGGTGAGACTGTCGCAAACAACAAGATCGGGCGCGGTGAAGTCTTTGTTAACACCGGGGCAGGCTATGATGTCGATAAGACTGACGATAACAACAATGCACCGGATCCGGTCGATCCACAGGGTACCAGGTACCAGCAATATAAACTCCCCGCAGATAGCCACCTGGTTATTTCTGTAGACGGTGTTGAAAATGTATTGGGTGGAGATGGCGCTGATACGCTGTTCATTGATGAGACCGAAGCCGCCAAGAACAACCTGTTCGATGGTGATGCCGATGGCCTTGACACTGCGAACGATGCGGTTATCTACCAAAACTATTTTTCCAGTGCAAACAATGCCCTGTCAGCAGAGCCTACCGTTCGCTTTGTGGTTGAATCGGGAACGGATACTGACCAGGTTCAAATGAACGAAGGCCGTGTCGGCACCAACGTGGCGACGGATACGCTGGTTCGTACCGAGTTTGTCAACTTTGCAGGAATCACAGCGAAAAGCGCTCGTGAGAATGACGTAATCGATGTAACCAGCCAGACCAATGGCGCAGTGGTTGACTTTGTTAACAGCGAAGTACGTGATACCAACGGTAATGTACTGGTTGTGATCGATGGCATGTCCGAGTTTGAAATCGTAGAAGCGGATGGCAACGATACGGTTATCGTTAGTGATGGCATGGAGAATGCCCGTGGGGATTTGACAAGTTCCCAGATGGTAGTCAAATTGAGCGGTAATGCAACCGATAAGGACGGCGGTACGTTTAGCATCGGTGGTAAGACATTTGAAGACGATACCGATAGCAACGGTATTATCGTCGGCAATGTTTCTTACAATCTGGGTGGCAGTGCAAGTCTGGATAGCATTGGTGCGACCATTGCGGCCCAGGCAGCGGGTAGTTTCACCTTCGCTGGCCGTAATCCAACAGCAGTTGACTACGATCCTGTTACCGATGAGTTGGTATTTACCTTTACTCCGGGCAACAAGCCGACTGAGGCGCAATTTAATGCAACCGTAGCGAATGATGACGATAACGATAATGACCCTGAGACAGGAACTCTTACTATCGGTAAGGGTGCCTACCCGGTTGACCAGGACATCGCTTTCGATTCTTATCTGAGCGTCAACTCCCTTACGCCCGACCTTGTTCGTGAAACGGTTGGCGACATGAGAGCAAACAACGAACAGTACAGCACCATTCCTCACGTATTGAACGACGGTCAGTTCACTTTCGACCTGAGCCATGCGGGTGGCGGTAATGACACGGATCGTGTTGATTACAGCAACGAAACAGGCACAATCGCGGCCGTTATTAATAATATCGGCCAGGCAGATGCAGAGCAGTACGTTCTGGTTGACCATGGCAGCGATAATAATTACAACCAGACCGGTGACCGTATCGACACCTTGCTGGGTGTGGAAGAAATTGTAGCGGCCTCTAACGCTGCCGGTGGTGACTCCATCCTTGATTTCACCCATTCCGGTCAGGATGTACAGATATCCTTCCAGTACCAGGGGCCAGCCAATCCGCCGCTTGAGGAAGGTCAGTTCGTTGAAAACACCATCCGTATCGCGGACGCCAGCGGCAACACGGTTTCCGGCCTGAACGGCTTTGTCGAGCGTTGGGTTGAAGGTGGTGCCAATGCAACCTGGAACCGCATTGAGGGTAGCGACTATGCAGAAGTGGTTCTCTACGACGGTAGTGAAGACCTGACCGATGAAACCGGTCTGGATCACAGATATTCAAACGACGATTTGAACCTTCGTGGTGGTGCAAACAATGTCAGCTACACGGCGTTGGAAACCGGTATCAGTGCTACTATCAGTGTTACACAGTGGAACGCCGCTCAACCTTATACTAGCGGGGTGGTAAATGCCACAGTAGACTTCCTGGATGGTCAAGGCAATGCTCTGGCAGGTAGCAGTACGCATACCATTACATCATACACCAGTGATAACGGCATAGTTGGTGCCGACACCGATGGTGATGGAGTGGGTAACTCCGGTGGTTCCCTGAAGCTGGAAGCGACCCAGGATGAGTGGGACAGTGTGAGCTTTACAGGTAATACGACGGAAAAAGTATTCCTGGTAGGTTCTTCCGCCGGTGTTCTTGAAGTCAAGGTTGGAGACCTGGAAGCCATGGTGCTGACCGGCTTTGAGTTCCTGAATGATAGTGCGTCTGATGATGTCTATACGCTGGAGAGCATGAATCTGGGCGGCTTGGAACTGGGAACTGATGTGGCAAACGACAGGGATACGCTGGATGTAAACGATTCTGCCGTCGGGTTTGGCCCCAATCCTGGTAGTGTACCTGGCAAGGTCAGCCTTCCTGCGATCGAAAGCAATACCGAAATCGGCATTGTATTCAGTGTGCTGGATGCTCAGGATGTGACTACTCCTGATGTGACCCTGGTTGGTCATGGAGCAGGCGATGAGGTGATCTTTGATGACCTGGCCGTCGTGAAAGAGGTTGATGCTTTTGGTACGATCTCTCTGGGCGCAGCAACGGTATTGAATGGTGGTGCGCTTAATGTCGACCTGTCTGCCAACACGCTGTCAAGCGGTGCTGCTTCTGTTGTAATTAACAGTGCTCAAGTTGGTAAGGTTGACCTGAGTCGCATGACCACGGGTACAATGGTGGCCGTTAACGGAGGAACTGGAAACTTCGAAGTAATCGGTACTCAAGGCGACGATACTCTTACTGGCGGTGCATCTGACGATACCCTGCGCGGCGGTGCCGGTAACGATACCCTGGACGGTGGCGTTGTTCCTGAAGTGCTGGGTACGCTTACCTTTACGTTGAACGGCGGTACTCTGGGTTCTGATAACGCTGATGGTACGGTCAAATTGACTGGTGCTGGTGGGTCAATCACCTTCAAGGAAGACGGCACTATCGTTGATGACAACAGCGCGGCGGTGGCTGGAACCGGAATAGGTGATGGCGCTAATCGGGATTCCGTCCTGACAGCGCTCAAGTCCATTTCAGTTGCCGACTTGAATGCTGCGTTAGGTACGCCACAAGCGATCACAGCGGTAGAAACAACCGTTGATACCATTATCTTCACCTTTGCCAATAGCGGTGATCCGGTTGCTGCTGATCTTTCTTTGACAATGGATGACGGAAGTGATAACGGTGAAAATACCTTTGATATCAACGGCACAGCTGCACAAGGCGCTACTGTCAATTCAGCTAACGGTGTTGATTTGTCAGCCGAGCAAAATAGTGCCGATACCTATGTCTTCGAAGCAACTGCAGCTGGTAATGGCGTAGATACCATCAATAACTTCAACGCAACAGGTGCAGCGACTGACGACAAGATAGACGTAAGTGCCTTCCTGGTTAATCAGTCTACCTCTGTTGTTGTCGCAAATTTTGCTACTGGCCTTGATTTGACAGCTGGTGACAAAAATGTAGGCGTTGTATACAACAAGTCATCCTCATTGGTGGCGGAAGATATAGCAACTGCATCAGCAGCGAATAAGATCGGGGTTGAAGACAACTCCAAGGCGGTGGTTCTTGTAACGGCTGACGAGGACGGCTTCTCGGATAGTACCAATACGGCGTACACTATCTACTATGTAGAAGATACCAATTCGGATGTTAATGCTCAGACCTGGGCGGTAACCTCTGTTGGTACACTGAATAGTGTGACTGAATTGAATGCTGCTAATTTGGCGGGATCCAATGTGTTAACTGGTAATGACAATGCCAATACCATTATTGGTACTGCTAACGCAGATACCATTAGTGGTTTGGGTGGCGATGACACCCTTCATGGTCTCGCTGGTGATGATACCATGGCCGGTGGAACTGGTGCTGATACCATGACTGGTGGAGCTGGTGCTGATACCTTTGTATTTGCTGCCGGTGCAACTGATTCAGCTGCTGCAGCGAACTCAGTCAGTGGTATCGATAAAATTACCGACTTTGTCGCAAATGGTAATTCTGGTGATCGTCTCAATGTGAATCAAAGTGTAGCCGCAGTTAATACTGCAGTAACTGGATTAGTTAATGAGGCAAACTTGATTGCTGACCTGAATGCATTGTTGGCTGTTGGTGGCGGTGAAGGTTTTGATACTGCCTCATCAGGGGACATCAGTGCAGCATTGGTAACTGCTAATGCCGGTGATCAGAGTGGTAAAATATTCCTGGCCGTCGACTCTGACGCGAGTGACACATTTACTGCTGCTGATTTGATCATTGAGGTAACTGGTCTTACCAATACTTCCTTTGATACCGGTGTGTTCATGTAGTAGATAAAATGAAGTTGTGCATCAGTTCTAATTAAATAGAATTGAGATATTGAGACCCATCCTCCTGTGAGGATGGGTTTTTTTTCAACGAGTTACATAACGAAAAAATATCATTGAAAATTCTGATATAAATTTCAGATAACAGGAGTAAGAAAATGGCTGAACAACAAGAAGCAAAACTAAAAATCAACGATAAAGAGTATCTGATCAGCGATCTGAGCGACGATGCCAGGGCACAACTGCAAAGCCTGCAGTTTGCCAAAGCAGAAGTGCAGCGCCTGAATGCGCAGCTTGCCATTGCAAAAACCGCAGAGCAGGCCTACCAGAGAGCATTGGTGGCAAGTTTGCCCAAGTAAACCTGCCCTCTTTGCCTCAAATGTCGTGTTTGAGGCAAAGCCTGACATCTGTGTCGATAGCTGACATTTGTATTTCTACTCGATCAAAACCCGAACTGATCCGTTCGGCCGATAACCTGTCCCCTTTTTTCGTCTGTATCTGCTTATGCCTTCATGGGCGACATGAGCAGGAAGACCCCGTGAATACTCCCTTTGTACTTACTGTTATTGCCACTGGCTTTGTGCAAGTCGTTTAGGGGTCCTGTGGAAGAACCCCCAAATCTGTAAACTTTGATGGTTAATATTCGATCAGTCATCTCGCAAAAAATGCTGTTTCACATGATCCTCTAAAATTCTTGCCATTGCCTCCACGTCAATTTTCCCGCTACTCTTCTTAAAGCTGTACCGGCCAGTGAACAATGTATGTGTCCAAGCGATCGGTGAAATACGAATAAACTCATCAATGACCTTTTGA